>NZ_JBKKHQ010000017.1:0-228058 GCF_046614695.1 Pokkaliibacter sp. CJK22405 | reverse complement strand
TTGAGGCACCTTTTTTATTGCCCTGAATCCATAAGAAATCAGGGCCGGCTCAGGGTTAGCTTAATCACGAGGAGCGTAAGCAAATACATCCGAGCGCATCTGATCCTTATGTAAACCCTCCAGCACAAAGGCATCCAGTGCAGCGTAGACCATGCCAGGAGAGCCACAGGCCCATACCTGAGCCGCAGACAGGTCATGAGCATCCGCCACCACGGCCTCATGAACCAACCCGGTTCGTCCTGTCCAGGCATCGCTTTCCAGACCGTCACTGATGACCGGGATGAAGTGCACATGCTCATGCTGTTCAGCCCAGAGTTCAGCTAATGCCAGCCAATACAGGTCCTTGGCTTCCCGTACACCCCAGTAGAGATAAAAGGGGTTCTGACAGCCTTCTTCCAGCGCGGTTTCGATCAGGCTCTTCGCCTGCGAGAAGCCAGTGGATGCTGCCAGAAAAATGATGGGGGTTTCACCATCCACCGGCGCTTCCCAGATCGCATCTCCAGCAGCAACTTTCAAAGAGATACTGCCGCCACGCTGCAGCTGCTCCAGTACCACTGAAGAGAGACCCGCCCCCGGCGTGACCCGCACATGCAGCTCAAGCTGGGGCCAGTTCACCGGACTACTGGCCAGCGAAAAGGCCGGTGACTCTCCACCTTCCAGCATCAGCAGAATATATTGACCTGCCTGATAGCAGCAGGCGGTTTCCGGCGCCTGGAGCAGAATGCGATACACATCATGGTTCATCGCCTGCACGCTGAGGATCTGGCACTCCAGCTCTTTCACACACTCACCTCTGTCTCTCTTCGCTCAAGCGAAGTTATGGTCTGGTTCTGCTTTGGCAGATTATTCCAGAATATTGAGTTCATCCCACAGCGAATCAACCCGTGATTTAACCTCTGGGTCCATTACGATGGGCTCTCCCCATTCTCGCTGCGTCTCTCCAGGCCATTTATTGGTGGCATCCATCCCCATTTTCGAGCCAAGCCCTGATACCGGAGATGCAAAATCCAGATAATCGATAGGCGTATTTTCCACCAGAACAGTATCGCGTGCGGGATCCATGCGCGTGGTGATCGCCCAGATGACATCTTTCCAGTCACGGGTATTCACATCCTCATCCACCACAATGACAAACTTGGTGTACATAAACTGTCGAAGGAACGACCAGACGCCCATCATCACGCGCTTGGCATGGCCTGCGTACTGCTTCTTCATACTGACCACGGCAAGTCGATAGGAACATCCTTCCGGCGGCAGATAGAAATCCACAATCTCTGGAAACTGACGCTGCAGAATCGGGACAAAGACCTCGTTCAAGGCGACACCCAACACAGCCGGCTCATCCGGTGGGCGCCCGGTGTAGGTGCTGTGGTAAATCGGATTCTTACGATGCGTAATGCGCTCAACCGTGAATACCGGGAAGCGATCGACCTCGTTGTAATAGCCGGTGTGATCACCAAAAGGACCTTCATCCGCCAGCTCATCCGGATAAATATGACCTTCCAGCACAAACTCTGCACTGGCAGGTACTTGCAGATCATTGCCAATACAGGGCGTAACCTCCGTCTTGCTGCCACGCAGAAGCCCGGCGAAGGCATACTCTGAGAGAGTATCCGGCACCGGTGTCACGGCACCAAGAATCGTCGCCGGATCAGCCCCCAGTGCAACGGAGACCGGGAAAGGCTTGCCTGGGTTGGCCTGACACCACTCACGGAAATCCAGTGCGCCGCCACGGTGTGCGAGCCAGCGCATGATCAGTTTGTTTTTACCAATCAGCTGTTGACGATAAATACCAAGGTTCTGTCGCTCTTTTCCCGGTCCGCGAGTAATCACCAGCGGCCAGGTCACCAAAGGAGCTGCATCTCCGGGCCAGCAGGTCTGGATGGGGAGTTTGTACAGGTCGACAGCCTCGCCTTCCAGCACCACGTCCTGACACGGGGCAGACTTCACCACCTTGGGACCCATGTGCATGACCTGACGGAAAATCGGCAATTTTTCCCAGGCATCGCGAAAGCCGCGAGGCGGCTCAGGTTCTTTCAGGAAAGCCAGCAGCTTGCCTACTTCGCGAAGAGCCTCAACGCTTTCCTCACCCATGCCCAGCGCCACCCGCTCAGGCGTACCAAACAGGTTTGCCAGCACCGGTACGGAATGTCCTTTGGGGTTCTCAAACAGCAAAGCAGGCCCGCCCGCCCGCAGGGTTCGATCACAGATTTCCGTCATTTCCAGGTAAGGGTCAACTTCCGCTTTAATACGCTTAAGCTGACCGCGCTTTTCCAGCATCTGGATAAAGTCACGTAAATCCTTGTATTTCATTGGCACCCCTCAGGCTTTGAACTTCGGCCGCTGGCCACAGGCTGATCTGCCTGCAGGCGCTTGAGTGTAAATAAGAAGAGAGTCGAGAAAAAGGCCGAATGGCAGATAGCAAAAAGGGGCAAGTGTTGGCTTGCCCCTTTTTCGATGACGCAGGCTTAGCCGCGCTTCATCGACAGGAAGAACTCATCATTGGTTTTGAAGTCCTTCAGCTTATCGAGCACGAACTCGATCGCCGCGCCATCTTCCATTGGATCCAGCAGCTTACGAAGAATCCACATACGCTGCAGCTCTTCATCACTGGTCAGCAGGTCTTCACGACGCGTACCGGAACGACGGATATTGATCGCAGGGAAAGTACGTTTCTCGGCAATACGACGATCCAGATGGATTTCCGCGTTACCTGTACCTTTAAATTCTTCAAAGATCACATCGTCCATTTTTGAGCCGGTATCAACCAGCGCAGTAGCAACGATAGTGAGGCTGCCGCCCTCTTCGATATTACGCGCAGCACCGAAGAAACGCTTGGGCTTCTCAAGAGCGTGGGCGTCCACACCACCGGTCAGCACCTTACCAGAGGAAGGGATAACGGTGTTGTAGGCACGAGCCAAACGAGTAATGGAGTCAAGCAGGATGACCACATCTTTCTTGTGCTCAACCAGACGCTTGGCTTTCTCGATAACCATTTCAGCCACCTGAACGTGACGGGCTGGTGGCTCATCGAATGTAGAAGCAACCACTTCACCGCGCACAGTACGCTGCATCTCGGTCACTTCCTCAGGGCGTTCATCAATCAGCAGAACGATGAGATAGCACTCTGGGTTGTTACGGGCGATGGAGTTAGCGATGGTCTGCAACATCAGAGTTTTACCCGCTTTTGGCGGAGAAACGATCAGCGCACGCTGGCCTTTACCGATGGGGCAGATCAGGTCGAAAACACGAGACGTCAGGTCTTCGGTACTACCGTTACCCTGCTCCAGCGCCAGACGCTGATTGGGGAACAGTGGTGTCAGGTTCTCAAACAGCACCTTGTTCTTGGAAGACTCAGGGCGGTCATAGTTGATTTCACTGACTTTCAGCAGGGCAAAATAACGCTCACCTTCTTTTGGTGGACGGATTTTGCCGGAGATGCTGTCACCTTTACGCAGGTTAAAGCGGCGAATCTGGCTGGGAGAGACATAGATGTCATCAGGACCTGCCAGGTAAGAGGAGTCGGCGGAACGCAGAAAGCCGAAGCCATCCTGCAAAATTTCCAGTACGCCGTCACCATAGATATCTTCACCGCTTTTGGCGTGAGCCTTGAGGATAGCGAAGATCACGTCTTGCTTACGTGAACGGGCGAGATTCTCCAAGCCCATCTGGTTAGCAAGTTCCAGCAAGTCTGGTACGGTTTTTTGTTTGAGCTCGGTTAGATTCATAACTTGAGTCAGAGACGCGAATGGTCGCAGTTGAGTAAAGGACAGGCCGCCCTTGTGCTAAGAAAAAATAACTAGCGGGTGGTTTCCAAACAGCATCACATGGGCAACCGGCACAGGTGCAACGAGCGATACAAAAAACGGAAAAACCAGGGCGAGGTTAAATGGAACGAAATTCTCGGTATGTAGAATTAACGAATTATCGGAGGTCAGTACCTTGACCGGGGATTGGTCCAGCACGAAGCCTGACTTCCAGACTGGTTAACGGATAATAGGTAAAAAAATCCGCCCTGTCTATTCATTGATCATTAAAACCTGAGTTTCACAAAAGACGCGGCTTGCGCCAGAAAACAGGCAGAAAAAAAGCCGGCTCCACAAGGGTTACCGGCTCTTCGCTATTACAGGTTAGCGTCCAGGAAGGCGCTAAGCTGAGACTTGGAAAGCGCGCCAACTTTAGTGGCCTCTACCGCACCATCCTTGAAGATCATCAGGGTGGGGATACCACGGATGCCGAACTTGGGTGCAGTTTCGGGGTTCTCGTCGATATTCAGTTTGCAGACTTTCAGACGATCAGCGTATTCCTTGGCGACTTCAGCCAGAACAGGGGCGATCATTTTGCAAGGGCCGCACCATTCTGCCCAGTAATCAACCAGTACAGGACCGGAAGCTTTCAGCACATCTTCGTCAAAGGAAGCGTCGGTTACGTTAACAATCTCGCTCATGAAACTTGTCTCCAGATGAATAGAACAGGACGCGCCTGATGCTCGACATCTTAGCACCGCATCTGTCAGCGGAAAACCGCAAGACCCGCGACGCTTGTCAGGCAACGGACAATATCCTTTGGTAGCAAAAGTCCCACGGGCCGAATTTATCAGAGACGCTGGAAAAGACTTTCTGCTAATCTACGACACAAATAAGGCCTTGCACGGGTATTTCAAGGGACAGTATGACCGTTGAAGCACAATCTCTGACAGACAACGCTGAGTCTCCTCTGGTCGCCGCAATCGACCTTGGCTCCAATAGCTTTCATATGGTTCTGGCCCGACTGGTTCAGGACAACATCCAGATCGTCGATAAGCTGGGCGAAAAGGTCCAGCTGGCCGCTGGCCTGGATGATCAGGATATTCTCTCTGAAGAAGCCATCGAGCGCGGCCTTGAGTGCATGCGCCGTTTCTCCCAGCGCATTGCCGGCATGCCTAAAAACACCATCAAGATTGTCGGCACCAATGCCCTGCGCGCGGCGCGCAACCGTGAAGAGTTTATCGCCCGCGCCGAGCAGGTGATTCAGCACCCGATTGAAGTCATTGCCGGACGCGAGGAAGCCCGTCTGATTTATCTGGGTGCGGCCCACTCCTTGGCGGATGACGGCAGCCGCCGTCTGGTGATCGATATTGGTGGTGGTTCCACCGAATTTATTATCGGTGAGCGCTTCGAAGCTCAGCATCTCGAAAGCCTGCACATGGGCTGCGTGTCCTTTAATCAGCGTTTCTTTGCGAACGGTGAGATTTCCGAGAAGTCATTCCGCCGCGCGATTTCTGCGGCTCAGCGTGAGCTCATGAGCATCCGCAGCCAGTTCCGTAAAGTGGGCTGGGTCAATGTGGTTGGTGCTTCGGGCACGATCAAGGCTATTGAGTCCATCAGTGTCGCTGAGGGCTGGAGCACCGAAGGCATCACGCAGGAGTCCCTGCAAAAGCTGCGTAAGAAAGTGTTGGCCTGCAAGCATATCAGCGAGCTCAACTTTGAAGGTCTCAAGCCTGATCGTCAGCATCTGCTGCCTGCCGGACTTGCGATCCTCTGGGCGATCTTCTTCAGTTTGGATATTGAGCAAATGCGCAAGTCCGACGGCGCCCTGCGCGAAGGCCTGCTGTATGACATGCTGGGCCGACTGCACCATGAGGATATTCGTGAAACCACCATTGATGGCCAGATGCGCCGTTTCCAGGTCGATCGCCGTCAGGCCGCGCGGGTCGAGAACTCAGCATTAATTGCTTTGGCGCAGATTCGCCAGTCCTGGGATCTGATGGATCAGGAATATCACGATCTGCTGAGCTGGGCGGCGCGCGTGCACGAAATGGGATTGGCTATTGCGCATTCCAACTTCCACAAGCACGGTGCCTATATTCTCGAAAATGCGGACCTGGCCGGTTTTACCCGTCAGGAGCAACGTGCACTGGCCAGTCTGGTACGCTGCCACCGCCGCAAGATCTCCAAGTCGGTGTTTGAAGCCTTACCGGAAAACTACCGTCAGCCTTGTCTGCGCTTGTGTCTGATTCTGCGTCTTGCCGTCTTACTGCACCGTAATCGCAACAAGCAGCGCCAGCCTGCTTTCGTACTGAGTGCGGATGAAAAGACCGTGACTATTCGCTTCCCGGAAGGTTGGCTGGAAAGCCGCCCACTGACCATGGATGAGCTGACCGAGGAAGTGCAGTACTGGAAAAACGTCAATATGACACTGGAGATCGTCTGAGTTCAGGCAGCGATTTTTCCCGTTATAAAGCAAAAAGGCACTCCTCTGAGTGCCTTTTTTATTGCTCAACATCCGCTTATTTGCCGCTGGTCAGTGGCTGCTGGCTGAGCTCCTGCCAAACAGGGTTACCCCACAGCGGCACCGTCGACAGAGCGTGTTTGTGACTGCCATTCACTTCCTTAGTGGAATAGCTCACATACAGCAGCGTCCGGTTTTCTTCATCGAAGATTCTTCGCACTTTCAATGCCTTAAAGAGGATGCTCTTCGAGGTCGAGAAGATCACCTCTCCACCCTTGGAAAGATCGATGGTCTTCAGCATGTCATAGGTAATGGGGCCAGTCTGGCGACAGGCGATGGACATATCCGAAGGATCAGCAAAATCGAGATTGGCTTCCACATGGCTGATATAGCAGGTCACGCCAGGAATCTTCGGGTCATCCAGTTTTTCCAGCTTGATATCCTTGGTGGTGAAAAGCCCGAGGCTGACATCGCCCACTTCATTCTTGTCAGAACAACCCGCCAGCAGGATAGCGGATGCCACCACCATCAGAGATAACATCTTTTTCAAGGACACAAACTCCTTTTCCAACACACTGAGAAAATCATTGCCGACATTATGGCAGACATAAAAAAACGCTGCACAGGCAGCGTTTTTCCAGACGTAGGCAGGCCCTAGATTGCCGCTGCCGCCAGACGCTCAAGCAGCACCTGCTGAGCATTGATAGGCTCTGCGCCCTCTTCAAAGGCCACGCGCTGATAGCTGCCATCCTGCTGCAATAACCAGGCGCCGGTGTTGTCCTCCAGATACAGGTCCAGATCCTTACGCACACGGGGGGCGACACGCAGCGGCTCCATAGGGAAACAGGTTTCCACACGGTAAAGCATGTTGCGCTCCATCCAGTCGGCACTGGCACCATACATTTCCGGGGCGCCATCGTTGTAGAAGTACGCCACGCGACTGTGTTCAAGGAAGCGGCCGATGACCGAACGCACGCGGATGTTCTCTGACACGCCGGGCACCCCCGGACGCAGACAGCACATGCCCCGCACGATCAGGTCGATCTTCACACCAGCCTGAGAGGCACGATACAAGGTACGAATCAGACGCGGTTCCGTCAGCGAGTTCACCTTGACGATGATGTGGGACTCTTTACCCGCCTGCGCATGGCGCATCTCGCGCAGGATGTACTCCACCATCTTCGGATGCAGGGAGAAAGGCGCATTCAGCACCTTACTCAGGCGCAGAATTTTGCCCATGCCGGTGAGCTGCTGGAAGATTTTGTGCACGTCCTCGCCGACTTCCTGATCCGCCGTCAGCAGACTGTAATCAGTGTACAGGCGCGCAGTCCCCTGGTGGTAGTTACCCGTCCCCAGATGCACATAGCGGCGCAGCTCGTTATCTTCCTGACGAACGATCATCATCAGTTTGGCGTGGGTTTTATAGCCCACCACGCCGTATACCACGACCACTCCGGCTTCCTGCAGCAGGCTGGCCAGCTTGAGGTTGTTTTCCTCATCAAAGCGGGCGCGGATCTCGATAACCGCCGTCACTTCCTTACCGTTACGCGCCGCTTCAATCAGCGCTGCCA
The DNA here is from genome assembly GCF_046614695.1 of Pokkaliibacter sp. CJK22405. Lineage (NCBI taxonomy): Bacteria > Pseudomonadati > Pseudomonadota > Gammaproteobacteria > Oceanospirillales > Balneatrichaceae > Pokkaliibacter > Pokkaliibacter sp. CJK22405. Next base: position 220,277 of record NZ_JBKKHQ010000017.1, on the reverse strand, counting down.
CGATCTCAGAGTTATTACCCGTCCGGTACAGGGTCTGCTTGACCGCCAGCACCCGTGGATCACGCGCCGCTTCGCGCAGCAGATCAACCACAGGAGTAAAGGACTCATAGGGATGATGCAGCAGCAGATCACGTTGACGCAGCGCTTCAAACATCGACTTACGATCACGAAGGCGCTTGGGCAAACCGGGAGAGAAGGACGGGAAGCACAGGTCAGCACGCTGCACCAGTTTGCGCACCGCGCCCATACGGGTCAGGTTCACCGGACCGTTTACACGGAACAGGTCATTCTCGCCCAGACCAAACTCTTTCAGCAGGAAGGCGACCATGTCATCCGGGCAGTTATCAGCCACCTCAAGACGCACAGCCTGACCAAACTGGCGATGCTGCAGCTCACCTTTGAGTGCGCGCGCCAGGTCATCGACTTCTTCCGAGTCAAAATCCAGGTCAGCGTTACGGGTCAGACGGAACTGGTAGCAACCCAGCACTTCCATGCCGGGGAAGAGCTCATCGGCAAAAGCGTGAATCACCGAGGAGAGGAAGATCAGGTTATCGCCGCCACGGCACAGTTCATCCGGTAAACGGATAAGACGCGGCATGGAGCGCGGCGCCGGAATGATTGCCATGCCGGAGTCACGACCGAAAGCGTCTTTGCCTTCCAGCGCGACGATAAAGTTAAGGCTTTTGTTCACCAGACGAGGGAACGGGTGCGCCGGGTCCAGACCAATCGGCGTCATCACCGGCATCAGGGTGTCGAAGAAATACTCGCGAATCCACTCACGCTGCGCCTTGGTCCACTCACGACGACGCAGAAAGCGGATTTTCTGCTCTTCCATCGCTGGAATCAGCACATCGTTCAGAATCGCGTACTGGCGCTCGATCTGCTCATGGCAAAGCTCACGAATACGGCGCAGCACTTCCTGAGGCTGCAGGCCATCCGGGCCGACTTTCTCACGACCAAAGCGCACCTGACGGTGTAACTCGGCGACTTTGATTTCAAAGAATTCATCAAGGTTGCTGGAGAAGATCAACAGAAACTGCAGACGCTCGATCAGCGGATAACGCTCATCCAGCGCCTGCTCCAGCACGCGAATATTGAACTGCAGGTGGCTAAGGTGCCGGTTGATATACAGCTCGGGAGAGGAAAGATCGATACTGGGTACCTGTTCTTCCTGTTCGACAGCCTCTGGTGATACCACGGGCTTCTCTGCATCCAGTGCCTGCGCGACGGTAACGGTACTCATCTCTCTCCTCTCACTCTGGCAACGAACAGGCACCCGCAGGTCCCGTTACTGATTGTGAATCAGGCGCGCGGCCTGTTTGGCAAAATAGGTCAGGATGCCATCGGCACCGGCCCGCTTCATGCCGACAAGGGCTTCAAACAGACAGGCATCAGCATCAATCCAGCCCTGCTGACCGGCAGCCATGTGCATGGCGTACTCACCTGACACCTGATAGATAAAAGTCGGCACACCGAATTCATCTTTCACGCGGCGGACGATATCCAGATAAGGCATGCCCGGTTTGACCATGACCATATCCGCCCCTTCGGCCAGATCCAGCGCGACTTCGTGCAGCGCCTCATCAGAGTTGCCGGGATCCATCTGGAAGGTAAATTTATTGCCTTTGCCAAGATTACCTGCCGAACCCACCGCATCGCGGAAGGGGCCATAATAAGCAGAGGCATACTTGGCAGAATAGGCCATGATACGGGTGTTGACGAACCCCTGATCTTCCAGCTCCTCACGAATACCGCCAATACGACCGTCCATCATGTCTGACGGTGCAACCACATCGGCTCCGGCTTCGGCATGGGACAGCGCCTGACGAATCAGGGTATCGACGGTACGGTCATTCAGCACATAGCCTTCATCGTCGATGATGCCGTCCAGACCGTGAGTGGTGAAAGGGTCGAGCGCCACATCGGTGATGATGCCAAGCTCAGGGAAGGCATCCTTGATGGCTTTAGTGGCGCGCTGCGCCAGACCATCCGGATTGTAGGACTCTTCCGCCAGCAGGGACTTGCGCTCTGAAGGGGTGACCGGAAACAGCGCCATGGCAGGAATACCAAGGCTGACCAGCTCACGGGCTTCACGCACCAGAAGATCAATACTCATGCGCTCAACGCCGGGCATAGAGGCCACAGGCTCACGACGGTTTTCACCATCGAGAATAAAAACGGGGTAGATCAGATCGTTGGTCGTCAGCACGTTTTCACGCATCAGACGGCGGGAAAAGTCATTGGCGCGCATACGACGCATGCGGGTTTCGGGATAAAAACGCTGACTGGAATTAAAACGCACGACAACCTCCGGCAGGTAACGGCACCCGATTCGCGGGCCCCATTATTTGACAAAAACATGACAGCACAATGACAGCCAGGAAGGAAGCAGGAAAATCCTCTAACAGGCCTCTTCGCAAGACGATCATGATCGCTCGCTTCGCTGAAAAGACACTGCAAAAGCACTCTGCCTGCCGGACGGTGATAGTCTCACTCCGCCAATCGGCGACTGCGCCGACCACCGCAGGATAACCACCCAGCGCCCTTTTAATCCCGCCGTCCTGTGACGGCGAAATTGTACTCCTTAGACCCCCGGCCTTCATGGGCGGGAAACACTTTGCCTTGATTTTAGTGCCAATTCCTGACATGAGTGTGAACTTGGGTGACAAGCCCGTTCCTTTCCACGCGGCCAAGCCAGAGGTAAGCATGAGCCATAGCGTGCTGACTGATGTTCTTCATACCCTTGACGGGGTGTTACTCGGAAAACCCCGAATTACCCAATTGGCGACCACCTGCCTGCTCGCGGGGGGTCACCTGCTGCTGGAGGATGTGCCGGGACTGGGTAAAACGACGCTGACCCATGCGCTGGCCAGTTGTTTCGGACTGGATTATCGCCGGGTGCAATTCACCAGCGACGTGCTCCCTGCCGATATTCTCGGCGCCACCATCTACCACCCCAATGAGCAGAGTTTTCGCTTTCATCCCGGCGCCATTTTCTCGCAACTCATCATGGCCGATGAGCTGAACCGCGCCTCACCGCGAACTCAAAGCGCTCTTTTGGAGGCAATGGAAGAAAAGCAGGTCAGCATTGAAGGCCAGACCTATCCGCTGCCCAAACCGTTTTTCGTGATCGCCACCCAGAATCCGCAAAGCCACGCCGGGACTTATCCTTTGCCGGAGTCCCAGCTGGATCGCTTTCTGATGCGCCTGTCGCTGGGTTACCCGGATCCGCAGGCGGAACGCCAACTGCTGCTCGGCAATGCTGGCCGTGCCTCCCTGGAGAAGCTGACCGCTCTCATGCCGGCTGAAACCCTGCTGCAACTGCAACAGGAGGTGAAGCGGGTCAGTGTCAGCGAAGCGCTGGTGGATTATCTGCTGCGTTTGGTTCATGGCAGCCGCGAACATGAAAAGATTCAACTTGGCCTTTCCCCTCGTGCTGCGCTGGGGCTGAAAGCCGCCAGCCAGGCTCATGCCCTGCTGCAGGGTCGCAACTATGTGCTGCCTGATGATGTGCAGGCGGTGTTTATCCCTGTCGCCGCTCACCGTCTGGTCGGCCGTGGCCATGAGCAGGGTGTGGCGCTGGCGCGGCAACTGCTCAAACAGACTGCGGTGGTGATCTAGCCTCATGCAGCTGCCGGGCTTTCTTCAGCGCTCGCTGGCAGCCAGACTGGCGGCCTCCGGCGAAGTCACCCTCAGCCACAAGCGCATTTTCCTGCTGCCGAGTAAAGCAGGCTGGGGGTTTATCGTGCTGCTGTTGCTGGTCTTTCTACTGGCGGTGAACTTCCAGAACTCCATGGCTTATGCCCTTTGTTTCTGGCTCGCCTGTTTATTTGTTGCCATTATCCTGCGCACCTTCTCCAGTCTGCGCGGTGTGCAGGTGCGGGTAGTCGCCTGTCAGCCCTGCTTCGCTGGCGATGTCGCCGAATGCCAGCTGCATCTGCGCCGCAGTCACTCCGGGCGCGCAACACGGGTGGAAACTGGCTGGAATCAAACAGACATGACGGCAGCCGAGCTGCTGGATGAAAGCGAAAGTCAGGTCTCGGTTTATTGGCAAACTCGCAAGCGCGGCCATTACCATCCCGGACGCCTACGCCTGCAGAGTCGTTATCCGAGTGGGCTGATCACCGCCTGGACCTGGATTGATTTTGACTGGCAGGGCATCGCCTACCCCAAGCCTTTCTCCCGCGGTGCTCAACCCCTGCAAGCCAGTAGCGGTAAAAGCACCAGTGCTTCAGCGCACACGGCCGATACCGAATTCAGCCATCTGCGACCCTATCAGCCGGGGGACAGCCTCAAGCGCATTCACTGGCCGGCCTATGCCCGGGAAGGCGAGTTGATGAGTCGCCACTTCGGCACCCCCAGCCAGGAGCCGGACTGGCTAAGCTGGGAGCAATTCTCCGGGCATGAGGCAGAAACCCGACTGAGCCTGCTCTGTGCCGAAGTGCTGCGCCTGAGTACAGAGAACCGGATTTTTGGTCTGCGACTACCGGGCAAGGTGATCGACAAGGCCCAGGGAGAAGGTCACCGACAGCACTGTCTGGAGGCTCTGGCCCTCTTTGAAGCAGACACGTCCAGCGACGAGCCTTCTGCAGCGCCCGCGTCCTCGGTGTGGCATGGCAACACTCCGGCAGGTGGCGTATGACTCAGCGCACCCTGCTGATGATGGCCGTGGCCCAGAGCCTGACGCTCCTGTGCCTGTACGGCATTCTCTCGGCCTCGCTGGTGTCGACCCTGCTGATCGCCAGCCTCTGGCGCTGGAGCCGGTTTCAGAGCCAGTGGCAGCGACCCTCTTTGCTATTGCGCCTGTTGCTGGCCATCGCCGGGGGTGCGGTCATTGCCCTGCAAGGCACCAGCTTTACCACCCTCGAAGGGATGAGCGGCGTTCTGGCGCTGGCTTTTGCGCTTAAGTCATTGGAGCTGGTAAGCCGCCGCGATGCCTGGGTTGTCGGCTTCTGCGGACTGTTTGTACTCTCCGTGAGTTTTCTGTTTTCCCAGAGTTTCCTGCAGGTTCTGCTTGTCACCCTGGCCTTTATGAGCTGGCTGGCTGCCTTTGTCAGTTTTGAACAGGGCCAGAGTGGCAGTGCGCTGCAAGCGTATCGCACCAGCGCCAAACTGCTCGGCATGAGCCTGCCGATCATGCTGCTGTGCTACCTTTTCTTCCCCCGCTTGCCGCCTTTGTGGAGCATGCCGATGCAGCGCACCGGCGTGACCGGGATCAGCGATACCCTGTCGCCGGGCAGCATTGCCTCGCTGGCGCAGTCCAGTAAGCTCGCCTTTCGCGCCCAATTTACCGGCATGCCGGTTCCCCCGCCGCAACAGCGCTATTGGCGCGGGCTGGTACTGTCGCGTTTTGATGGCACCACCTGGGCGCAGGGGCCAGCCGCCTTTCGACGCCTTGCCATCCCGCTGGCGACGGTCAGCCAGGGCTCGTATGAAATTCTGATGAGCCCGACTGAGCAGTCTTGGCTGTTTGTGCTTGAACACTCCCGCCTGAGCCGTGGCGATGCCCTGCCGGTGGCCGATGAAACCTGGACCAGTCGCGAGCGGCTTGATGATCTCGCCAGCTTCAGCTTTGTGCAGGATGAGCGCTATCAGCAAACCACCCTGCCCGACTGGCAACGCCAGCTGGATACGTATTTGCCCGGCAATAACGCGGCGAACAGTAACCCCCGTCTCGTCGCCTTTGGGCGGCAACTGGCAGAACGATATGATTCGAGCCAGGCGCTGATCAACGCGGTTATGCAAAGCTACCGTCAGCAGCCTTTCTATTACACGCTGACGCCGCCCGCCTATGACAACGCCCCGAATGGGCTTGATCGCTTTTACTTTGATGAACGCCAGGGTTTCTGTGGCCATTACGCCAGCAGCCTTGCGGTAATATTGCGAGCCGCAGGCCTGCCAAGCCGGGTGATCAGTGGCTATCAGGGTGGGGAGTGGAATGCTCAGGGACAATTTATTGAAGTTCGCCAGTCCAGCGCCCATGCCTGGGTCGAAGTCTGGATAGAGTATCAGGGCTGGCGCCGCCTGGACCCTACCGCCATGGTGGCGCCGGAGCGGATCAATCAGGACCGCAATACCCTGACGGATACCGAAAACCCGCCCTTTGCCAGCCACCTGCCCTTCTTTCTGGAGCTGCAACAGCAGTGGTCATCGTGGGAGTTTCTCTGGCAACAAAAGGTCGTGAACTACGAGCAGGCCAGCGCGACTCAGGGCCTGCTGCAAAGACTCAAGCAATTCACCTTGCCCAGTACCGACCAGCTTGCCAGGGCATTGCTGGATCTCAAACCCTGGCTGCCCCTTCCTCTCGTTCTTCTGCTGGCACTGGGCTGGCTTTGGCAGCGCCGTCCCCGCAGCGAAGCGACGATGCTGAACCTGCTCAGGGAGCGCCTATCGCCCACCCAGACCGCCATCGACAACGCCCAGACGCCGGAACAGTTACGCCAGCAATTGCTTGCAGCCTATCCGCAATTACGCGCCGATATTCAGGACTTCTTCAGCCCCCTGCAACAGCGGCTTTATCAGCCTGAAGCGGCGATTTCTTCGTCCTTGCAACCACGCTTTCGACGCCTTTATGCCAGGCTTCGCCGGGCGAAAAAATCCCGCTGAATAAAGGATTTGCACACCGGCTCATCTCGGCAATAAACCTGCCGCTGTGCTATGCTTGCCGCCCTTTTTGACTGCGGAGCCTGAGGTCGTGAACTACCGACACATCTATCATGCCGGCAACTTTGCGGATGTGTGGAAGCACGCCGTTCTGGTCGCACTTTTTGATGCGCTTAAACAGAAGAACAAGCCCTTCAGCTATCTGGATACCCACGCAGGCATTGGTCGCTATGACCTTAACGCCGAGCAGGCCCGCCGCACCGCCGAAGCCGATCAGGGCATTCGCACGCTGGAGAACGCAGACAACCTGCCGCCCCTGCTTGAGCGCTATCGTGAGCTGATTCTTGAAGACAATCGGATCGAAGGCGTGGAAGAAGGGATTCGCTTTTACCCCGGCTCACCCTGGCTGGCGTCGATCCTGCGCCGCGAGAACGACTCACTGGTGCTGAACGAGCTGCACCCGCAGGATGTCGAAACCCTGCGTGAGACCATGCGCGGCCAGCGTAAAGTCAGCGTGCGTCATGAAGATGCCTATCAGAGCCTGAGCGCCTGCCTGCCTCCGGCGGAAAAGCGCGGTCTGGTATTGATCGACCCGCCGTTTGAAAAGACCGATGAATTTGCCCGTCTGGCAGAATCCGTCAAAGGCGCTTACAAGCGCTGGCCCACCGGCGTGTATGGTATCTGGTATCCCATCAAGAACCGCGCGGAACTACAGCAGTTTTACCGCCGCCTCGAACTCTCCGGTATTCGTCGCATCCTGCGGGCAGAGCTACACACCACTCGCTCGGAAACCGGCAAATTTACCGGCTCAGGTCTGATTCTGATCAACCCGCCCTGGAAGATTGAAGAACAGCTCCAGCCTGCAGGCGACTGGCTGGCCAAACACTGGGGCGATGAACAGGCGGTCTGCCAGATCGACTGGCTGGTGCCGGAGTAACCTTCGCCTGCGCTTCGCGTACAAAAAACGGAGCCCATTGGCTCCGTTTTTATTAATGACATCAGTGATTAGGTAACGTCGCCGTCATCAACTTTCCGGGCTGGGGGTCATGGATCAGCAACACTTCATAATCGGCATAGTTGCCCTCTTTAGCTTCATCGCTCATCCACACAATCCAATCATCAACGCCATCACCATCAGCATCCGCTAACGCCATCAGCTGTAAACTGAAATTCAGTTCCTCCGAACTATAGCTCACCACTTCATTGCTCAACTGCACTGCGGGGTTGTCCATCCGGCTCAGGGTATAGCGATCATCGTCCAGCATTGGCGCAAGCGATGAAGGGAAACTGCGTAAATCCAGCGACTCTGCCAAGGCCTTGCCATAATCCTGCCCCGCGACAGGCAGACTGGCTTTCGCCTGTTGCAGCAAGGCCAGAGTATCGCAGGTCAGGTAGTTAGCAGACTGCCTGATGTTGTTGACGTCTTCGGCCAATGTCGATGTACGTTTAGCCTGCAAATACTGCTCACAGTTGAAGACCACTGCCCCGGAAACAAAATGGATAGAAGGTCGAGGGACAATAAGCGCAGTGGCGGGATCCGCTAATGCTTCACCCAAATCAGAATGTACGTCACCTGCCTCGGAGCAGTAGGCGGATGACGATACCACCAAAGCAAAAAATGGTAGTAAGAATCTCATTTCAGGTAACTCCTGATACCACAGCGTACATTGCGCTGACGCTTCAGCACCGGCTTATTTACCCGACTCAACCATGTGATAGGCAGTGGCGACGAGATAGGAGCTGATACGTTGCAGATCGCGCAGGATGTCCATGTGGATCTGCGAGGATTGCAGACTTTCCGGCACCTGCTGGCGCAGACGCTTGGCATGCTGTTCACGGCAACTGAAAATCCGGCCGCGGAATTCGCGTTTGGCGTCGATCAGCTCTTTCGCCAGCTGCTTGTTCTGGGACAGAAAGACCGCCTGTGACAAGCGGAAAATCTCAAACAGGTCGCCGAACAGGCTTTCCAGTTCTTCCCGGCCGGAGGTCGAGAACTTCATGCTGGATTTGTGCTTCTGCCGCGCCAGTACCATGAGGCTGTTGTCGATGATGTCACCGACGTGCTCAAGATTGGTGATGAAGTTAAACGTATGCTGCCAGCGCGCCCGTTCCTCTTCGGTGCGCTCACGATCATCAATCGCCGCCAGATAGTAAGTCGCCTCACGGTGAATGCGGTCGATGTCATCGTCCAGCTCTTTAATGCTGACGATGAGGGTCGCATCCTCAAACGCCTTGGGTGCGCTTTCCAGCATCTGGTAGGCAATATCGGCGATACGCAGCGCCTCGTTGGCAACGTTCGCCAGCGCGCGCTCCGGGTTTTGAATATCCTGCCGCGACAGGTACATGGGCTGCGCATGCTCGGGCACGTGTTCTGCCGAGGCAGGGAAGAGTTTCTGCAGGAAAGGAATCAGCTTAGGCAGCAGGAACAGCATGATGGCGCCGTTCACCAGATTCAGCAGCACATGGAACACCACCGGATGCTCAAGCTCGCCCACATACTGAGTCACAAAGGGCAGCTGCAACAGGATGTAGAGCACAAAGCCTGTGACCACCGCACCAAGGCGCAAGGTCAGGTTGCCCAGAATGACCAGACGGCCATCACGGGGAATACCCCAGCCCGCAGAAATCGCCGGTAAGGCACCGCCCAGATTGGCCCCCAGCACCATGATCATCGCCATGTCCGCAGGAATCGCGCCGTCGGTCGCCAGATGGGCGACGATCAGGATCACCGCCAGACTGGAGTGCACCAGCCAGGTAAAGAGCGCGATCAGGAACAGGGTCAGTGCTGTGTCATGAGCGAGCATGGAGGTCAGAATTTCCATGCCATCGCCACTTCGCATTACCGAGGTGGTATCCGCCACCAGCTTCAGCGCCAGCAGCAACATACCGAGACCAAGAGCAATTCGCCCCCAGTATTTCATCAGCCGATGTCGGGCATGGCCAAAGCAGAAATAGCCCACCAGCAGCAATGCCGGAGAGAGCAGTGAAAGATCCAGACTGAGCAACAGTGCCACCAGACTGGAGCCGATATCCGCACCAATTGCCAGGGCCAGCGCCGGGAGCAAACCCAGCGCACCGGTAGAAACAAAGCCTGCTGCCAGCAGGATCACCGCGGTTGACGATTGCAGTGCGGCGGCCGCACCCGCGCCCAGCGCCAGCGCCATGGGGCGTCGGCGGGTCAGAATGCGAACGGCCGTCTCCAGCCGTCGACCATAGGCGCGCTCAAACCCTGTCCGAACCATACGAATACCCCACAACAGCAGGGCAATGGCACCAGCCAGATGAATCAGCTCACTCATACACGTCCTTGGAAAAACAGAAATTGCGGGCCGAAATCGCCGCATCAGGCGTTCATCCTAACGCGATGAAGGGTAAAGGAAAGTGCGGAAAGGGAAAATGCGTTAAACGAAAGCAAAAAGACGTGATTGGCGTTGAACAGGAAACTGTGGAAAAAGCATGAGTGGATGCACAAGGCAGGCAGCATTAGCGTCATAAAAAATGCCGCCCGGAGGCGGCATTCGTGTTCGGGTCAGACGCGGGTCTGATTACTCTTTGGTGGCCGCGATTGCTGCGCGCAGACCATCCAGAGTGTCCTGACCGACAACGCTTGCCTGAGCGTTGATCACCGCCTGGGCTTTCTCACGCATTTTGGCCACTTCGTCAGCAGGCACTTCGTTGATCTTCATGCCGTTTTCTTTCAGGAACGCCATGGCTTTAACGGCCTGTTCACGGCTGTCCTTACGCTCGAAGTCGCGGGATTTTTTCGCCGCTTCCATCACGATTGCTTTTTCGTCATCAGACAGCTTGTCCCAGAACACCTTGCTCATGGTCACGATCCAGGGGCTGTAAACGTGACGGGTCAGGCTCAGGTAAGGCTGAACTTCGTAGAACTTGGAGGACTGGATAGTGGTAACAGGGTTCTCCTGACCATCAACCGCTTTGGTTTCCAGCGCAGTGAACAGCTCAGAGAAAGACATAGGCACAGCGTTGGCACCCATGGACTTGAACAGGTCCAGATACATGGGGTTCTGCATGACGCGCAGTTTGATGCCGTCCAGATCGCTCATTTTTTCGATAGGACGCTTGGAGTTGGTCAGGTTACGGAAACCGTTTTCCCAGTACACCAGACCGACCAGACCGTGTTCCTGCAGACCGTCCAGCAGTTTCTGGCCGTAGTCACCGTCCAGTACCTTGTCTGCCTGCTCAGCGCTGTCGAACAGGAAGGGCAGATCCCATACGCCCATGCGTGGGTCGATACCGACCAGCGTGGAAGTGGAGCCGACCAGCAGTTCCTGCGCACCGCCAATGAGTGCGTTCTGCATCTGTACGTCGCTACCCAGAGCAGCGCCGCCGAAGGTTTTCACCTTGAATTTGCCGCCAGACAGTTTGCCCAGCTCTTCCGCAAAATAGTCAACCGCACGACCCTGCTTGGAATCCTGGTTCAGACCGTAGCCGAAACGAATCAGGCGGGGTTTGATATCAGCTGCGCTGGCAGCAACAGCGCCAACGCTCAGGGCAACGCCCAGTGCAGCAGCGGTCAGGGTTTTTAGCATGCTTTTTGATGTTTTCATTGTTTTAGTCATCCGTTTTTGTTGACTGATGCGGTGCCAGGCACCGGCGTGCTGCCGGGTGGGCAGCGGTTTGCTCTTGGGAAGACAGGCACAAGGCCTGTCCGGGCTTCGGGTTTAACGGGCTTCGGGTTTAACGGGCTTCGGGTAAAACGTTTTATTGGCTTAGTAGAGGTAACTGGCCGGCCAGGTGATGATGCTGGGGAAAGCCACCAGCAGGGCAATAATCACCAGATACACCAGCAGGAAGGGCATGACGCCTTTCACAATCACTTCCATGGGCTGGCGTGCCACACCGGACACCACGCTCAGTACCGTGCCGATCGGCGGGGTAATCAGTCCCACACAGCCGACCATCACGAACATCACGCCAAAATAAATCGGGTCGATACCGGCCTTGATCACGATAGGCATCAGCACCGGGCCAAGGATCAGGATGGTCGGCGTCAGGTCCATCACCATACCGATCAGCATCATAGCAATCACAATCGCGACCATCAGCGTGCGCGGGCTGTCCATGATCGGGCCAAGCAGCTCAACCAGCTGCTGCGGCATGTCCGCCAGCGTCACCATGTAGGAGGAAACGATGGCAGCGGCACAGAGGAACATGACAATAGAAGTGGTCTGCGCGGCACGCACAAACAGCGGCAGCAGGTCTTTAATACGCAGCTCACGGTAAACAAAGACGCTGATCACCAATGCGTAGGCTGCCGCGACAACCGCCGCTTCGGTCGGCGTAAACACACCGCCACGCAAACCACCGACGATAATGACCGGCATCAGCAGGGCAAAAATGCCGTCTTTGGCGGTCGCCAGACGGGCCTTCATGCTTTGACGTGGCTGAGGCTCGACATCAATCTGCTTGGCACTCCAGATCCACGCACAGACCAGACCCACACCCATAATCACGCCGGGCACAATACCCGCCATAAAGAGCTGGCTGATGGACTGGTTGGTGGTCACACCGAAAATAATGAAGGGCATGCTGGGCGGAATGATCGGCGCGATGATACCGCCGGAGGCGATAAGACCACTGGAGCGACCCACGGGGTAACCGTTGTCACGCATCATTGGCAACAGCAGGGTCGCCAGTGCGGCAGTATCGGCAATCGCCGAACCGGACAGGGAAGCCAGAATCACCGAGGCGATGATGGCGACAAAACCCAGACCGCCACGGCGGTGACCGACGCAGGCAATGGCAAGGTTGATGATGCGGCGGGAGATACCGCCTGCGTTCATGACCTCACCGGCCAGTACAAAGAAGGGAACCGCCATCAGCGGGAAGCTGTCGGCACCACTGATCAGATTCTGGGCGACCAGCTGAGGGTCGAAGAAATCCAGGTGCCACATCAGCACCACGCCCGTCATGATCAGGGAAAAGGCAATCGGCATGCCCAGGCACATGAAGACCATCAAGGCCAGCAAAAATAGCCCCAGTGTCATTTCGAAGACTCCTCAGTGCTCAGACGATTGCCGGGAATGTGCGCTTTCGGACTGCCGATCAGCACACGCAACAGGTTAATCACCAGATACAGGGCAATACCCAGGGAAGCCACCAGCCCCGCGGCATTCATGACGGCCAGCGGGTAATGCATGACAGTGGAGAAAATCTTCTGGCCGATAACAAATTGCTGCCAGCTCCCCTGCCAGAAAAGCCACAGGGCATAGAGCATCAGGCCATGACTGACAACGGCGCAGAGATAACGCAGGGGCTTGGGCAGCGCACGTTGCGCCAGATCAAAACCGATATGGGAATGCCGGGCCGTGGCCAGCACCGCGCCGAGGAAAATCAGCCAGACAAACAGCAGGCGGGAGAGTTCTTCCGAGGAGGGAATACTGCTGCCGAAGAAGTAACGCAGAATGACGTTGCCGAACACCGCCACGAACATGACGGCCAGGCAGGCGGCCATCAGAAACTCGATCAGGCGTTCAATGCCGCGGACCAGCGGCGAAACCTTGTCGAACAGGGCTTCAACACGATTGCTGAGGGTTGTCATTTTTTTGTGTCCTCATACTTCATAACCGGTGCGCATTCCGGCTCGAAAAAGACTGCTTGCCGTTGCCGTGCGGCGGGAAACCGTGGCAGGTGCGATGACTCAGTGCGTCAGCGCCTGCAGGGCCTCCTCAACCAGCACCTCGGGGGCCAGCTGTACATCGCAGGTCACCACTCCCGGCTCACCGGTCGGTTCCTCCAGCGTGTTGAACTGGCTTTCCAGCAATGAGGTTGGCATAAAGTGCCCGGCACGGGCAGCCATTCGCTCACTGATGGTGTCAAAACTTCCCTGCAGATACACGAACTGAAGTCCCGGGCAGCTCGCACGCAGAAGATCACGATAGCGTGCCTTTAATGCTGAGCAGGACAGGATCAGGCCTTCATTGTGCTGATGGGCAGTACCCAGCAGCCCGGCCAGAATCTCCAGCCAGCCCTTGCGATCATCATCGTCCAGAGGAATACCGCGGCTCATCTTCTCGACGTTGCTCTGAGGGTGGTAGCTATCCCCTTCCTCAAAGCGAACACCCAGATGGCCCGCCAGTCGCATCCCGATACTGCTTTTTCCGCAGCCGGAGACGCCCATCACGACAATCACAGGAGGCTTCATGTTAGCGCTAACATCCTTCTTGCTAAAAATCGGCAAGGGTTGCTTTGCCGTATTTCGCCTTTTCAAGCAGCTATTGTTATTTCTATGTTCCGCTTCATCCTGGCGTTTGACAGGAAAAAAGATGGAGTGGGGCGTCATGTTAGCGGTAACATACCCTCTGTCAAGTCTAACAATAATGCCTACGACAAAAGGACCATCCCGCCTATGTATCCCAAAATGCCGGGACGGGCTCGCCGCAGTGCAGCAGGTCAGGTAACCCTGAGCGACGTTGCCGCCCATGTCGGCGTCAGCAGTATTACCGTCTCCCGCGCCCTGCGCACCCCGGAAAAAGTCTCCGAAGCCTTGCGTGCCCGAATTGAAGAAGCGGTGCAGACACTGGGCTATCGCCCGAACCATGCTGCCCGAGCACTGGCCTCTGCCCGCTCGCACACCGTGGTGGTGCTGGTGCCCTCGCTGGCTAACGAAGTGTTCGTCGACACCCTGAGCGGCATCTATGAGACCCTGCACCCGAAGGGCTATCAGATTCTGATCGGCAACACCCGCTACAACACCGAGGAAGAAGAGCGCCTGCTGAGTGCCTATCTGGCTCACAACCCGGATGGCATTCTGATTACCGGCTTTGATCACACCCCCGCCGTTGAAGCACAACTGGCCAACAGCCGCTGTCCGGTGGTGCACATGATGGAGCTGGATGAACGCAAGGAGCGGCTCTGCGTCGGTTTTTCCCAGTTTGAGTGCGGCAAGGCGATGACCCGCCACCTGCTGGATAAAGGCTATACCCGCATCGGCTTTATGGCCGTTCAGGGCGATGCCCGTACCCTCAAGCGCTGGGAAGGTTATCGCGCGGCCATGCAGGAAGCCGGGCTTTATGATGAGACACGGGAAATCTATGTCCCGGACTCCTCAAGCGTCGGTCTGGGAGCCCAGCTGACAGCGCAATTGCTGGAGCGCGCGCCGGATCTTGACGCCCTTTTCTGCTGTAACGATGACCTGGCGTACGGCGCCCTCTTCCACTGTCAGCGCCAGCAGATCAGTGTCCCCGGACGACTGGCTATTGGCGGTTTTAACGATCTGGCGGCATCGGCCTGGACTGTGCCTTCGCTCACCAGTATCGCCACGCCCCGCCATGAAATTGGCCAGCGTGCGGCAACCATGTTCCTGCAACAGCTCGATGGCCAGATTGCTCCCGGCACGGCCTATGATGTTGGCTTTGAGCTGGTCGCCCGCGAAAGCTCCTGAGCCGCAGCGCATACCTTAACACCACGCGACAACGATCATCCGTCAGCGCGCCAGTGTGGCCTGTGAAGCCCGGCACTGGCGGCCCTGATTCGGCAAGGCCAGCAGCGCCTTGCTGATGCTGTCGGCCAGATAGCCCAGCGAGATAATCCCGCCGTAAGACCAGGTCGAGGCAATCGGCCCGACACACCCCTGTTGCACAAAAGGCATGGCTTGCCACAAAGGCGAAGCAAAGAGAGTGTCTTTTTCTGCGAAGGGTAAAAAGTAGAGTTTGATCGGCGACGGCTCGGCCGCCAGTTCCGTGACCGGCTTTTGCACGGCGCCCCAGAAGGTCGATGCAGCAGGCGATTCGGTATCCGCTCCAATCGCTCGCAAGGCCGCCAGCGGCAGAGAGTTCTCCCCGTAAAGATAGCTCACCTTGGCATTACCAAAACGCAGCAACAGTACCGGCGGAATCCCCTGTGGATACTGGCGCGCCAGGGCTGCCTTGTACTGCCCTAACTGCTCATCCAGTGAGTACAGCGCCGCGTTGGCCTGCTCGGATTTTCCCAGCCGCTCCCCCAGTTCGAGGAAATACTGCCGCGCGGCGGCGAGATTATCGTGGGTCTGCCCATAGGTATTGAGCTGCCAGACCGGTGCGATGCGCTCCAGCACCGGTTTTAAATCGGCCAATAGGGGCGAGATCAGAATCACACTGGGCTGCAGCGCCGCCAGCAGTTCCAGATTCGGCTCAAGACGTGAACCTACATTCACGACGGACTCCGGCAGTTCAGGGTGCACCACATACTGCCGGTAGTCCGGCCCATCCGCTGCACCCAACGGAGTAATGCCCATCGCCAGCAGGGACTCGGTGATTTCCCACGCCATCGACACCACTCGGCGGTTGTCGTAATGAGGTTGCGCGCGCTCTGCTGAGACTGATGGCTCTGAGGATTCCGAGGGTTCTGTATTGGCGGCCAGCGCACTACCGGACAGCAGCGCCACTGCGCAGACAAGCAGGCATAGCAGCTGCCGAATCATGACCGTGCCCTCCAGCGCTGTGCTGCCAGAATCAGCAGGAAATAGCCGCCGCACAGCAGTGCGCCCATAATGCCGACCGGCATCTGCACCGGGAATAACACCACCCGCCCAAGCCAGTCCGCCAGCAGCATCAGGGTGGCGCCCATCACCGCCGCCAGCAGTAGCTGATGCTGCACTAGCCTCGCGCCACTCAAGCGCGCAAGATGCGGAGCGAGCAAGCCCACAAAGGCAATCGGCCCGGTCTGGCTGGTCACGACCGCACAGAGCATCGCCGCCAGCGACAGCAATAGCAGCCGCACGATGCCGACAGAAACCCCAAGGGAAGAAGCAATCGGTGCGCCGAGCCCAAGCAGCGTGACTGCCCGGCCCATCACCAGCGCGGCCACTGTCAGCGCGGTCACTAACCCTGCCAACAGCAAAGCCTGCTCAGGCAGCACCCGATAAGTGGAACCCGCCATCCAGCCAAGAATGGCAAAACTGTTAAGGGTGCCTTTAACCAGCACAAACTGCAGCACCGCATCCAATAGCGCCGCCAGCGAGATACCGACCAATGCCATCATGCCCGGCGCAAACTGGTGACGACGGCCGAGCCAGATCAGAATCACCAGCGTCACCATCGCGCCGAGAAACGCCACCAGCGGCCCACCGGACTGCAGCGTCGCGCCGGAAATCATGGCGCATATCAGCATTGCCAGCGTAGCACCGGCGGAAAGACCAAGAATATCCGGGCTCGCCAGCGGATTTCGCAGCAAACGTTGCAGCAGCACACCGGCGACCGCAAGCCCCGCTCCCGCACTCATGGCCACCACCAGCCGCGGCCAGCGCAAAGACCACACCAGCGCATCCGGCCAAGTGATTTGCCATTGGGTGACGAGCCCACCCGAGGGCGTCTGCGCCAGTCCGGGACTCACAAATAATCCAAGAAAAACCGCCAGCAGCAGCGTCATCAGCAGCACATTTCGCCCTAACGCACTGCCTGCTGCAGAAGCCGTCTCCGCCGGAGGTTGCGCCTGATCAGCACTGGTGAGGTTGCGCCGTGTCAGCCAGATCAGCACCGGCACCCCCAGCAAGGCCGCCGCTGCGCCGGTCGGCACTCGATCCAAAGTAAACTCGCTGGCCCAGAGGGCAAGCACATCAGCGCATTGCAGTGCCAGCGCACCCAGCACGGCACTGGCGATAAGCTCAGCGCGCGGGCTTTTCACACCGAGCAAACGCACCAGATTCGGCGTAAGCAAACCGATAAAGCCGATCAGCCCCACGGCGGTGATCGCAGAAGAGGTAAGCCACATGGCCGCGAGAAACAGCACCGTGATCAAGGGCCACACAGCCAGCCCCAGGCTCTGGGCGCTACCAGCACCGAGTCGCAGCAACTGCAAGGCACGGGGTGCCAGCCAAAGCACCAGCACCGCCGGGGCCAGTCGCCAGAGCAGCGTCCGGGCGGCATGCCAGTCGGTTTGAGTAAGATCCCCCGCGCCCCAGACGAAAAGATCGCGGGTGTACTGGTCATGCATCATCATGAGACCACTGGCCAGTGCACCAAACAGCAGGTTACAGGCCATGCCCGCCAGCACCAGCCGCACACCACCCAGGCCATCGCGTCCGGCCATCAGCATCACCAGCGCCGCCGCCAGCATGGCGCCCAACAAGGCAGCCAGCGCATTCCACTGACCCTGAACTCCCGGCCAGACAATCGCCACAATCACCAGCGCCAGCCAGGCACCGGAAGAAGCGCCCAGCGTCATTGGTGATACCAGCCGGTTTTGCGTCAGCTGCTGCAAGAGACTGCCGGAGAAACCCAGCGCCGCTCCCACCAGCACCGTCACCAGCGCACGCGGCGCAGCGCTGTACCAGAACTGCACCTGATCCAGCGCGGTTAAGTGCTCGACCGGGGAGGTAAAAAGGCGCTGCCACAACAGGCGCCCCTGCTCCGCCAATGTCAGCGTGGAGCTGAAATGCCACTGAGCCAGCACCAGTAACAGGCTGAACAGCAGCAAACTGCCGATCAGCCCGAGGCGATGGTGGCGCACGTCGCAGATTTTCCGGGAAAGGGAGTGGGACAAATCGGTCACGAGACAACGGCCAGTGTGGGTTGGTTAGGCGTGCCTGCCACCAGCGCAATCTCGATATCGTAGAGCCGGCTTAGCAGCGTCGGGTCGAGAATGGCTTCGGCTTCACCGTCATACACCACCTCGCCACCGCGCAAAGCGACAATATGATCGGCATAGCGCACCGAGAGATTGATGTCATGGAGAATGGCCATCACTCCCAGCCCCTGCTGCTGATTCAGGCGACGCATCAGCCCCAGCACATCGTACTGATGACCAAGATCCAGCGCCGAGGTCGGCTCATCCAGCAGCAATAAAGGTGACTGCTGCGCCAGCAACATGGCGATCCACGCCCGCTGGCGTTCACCGCCGGAAAGGCGGTCTGTCATGGCATCGCGGTACTGCGTAAGGCCGGTTTCCTCGATCGCACGCTCGACCTGACGCTGATCCTCCGGGCTAAAACGCCCGAGCATGCCATGCCAGGGGTATCGCCCCAGGCGCACCAGTTCCTGCACGCTCAGGCCCTGAGTATCCGCTAAATGTTGAGGCAGCAGACCCAAACGTCGTGCTAGCGCTTTGGTGGAAAACCGGGAAAGCGGCTGCTGATCAAGGGTAATGGAGCCTTCATCGGGCGCCATCTGCCGCGCCAGCAGCTTCAGCAGGGTCGATTTACCGGAGCCGTTATGGCCCAGAATCGCGGTGAATTTACGGGTATCCAGCCGCAGCGACGGCACATTGAGTAGCGTACGACCGGCACGTACCACCTTGACCTGCTGCAACTCGAACATAATCACTCCCGCGATGCGGGCTCTGGCGACGCGAACAGATATCGAGCCAGAGCCTGAGAAAGTAAGCCGGGAATAATACCTGATAATCATTGTCATTTGCATTATTGAATGCGATCAAGGATCATTTACCCCTGATCCGCCGACGGGAAAACTTCGCCCGTCGCTGTCGCGGATTCCCCTCTCACCGCGTTACCGACGAGACTGCCTGACGATGACCGCCACGCACTTCGCCTGCTCCCTGAGATCACCGGCCAGCCTGCTTTCTTTGCCATTGCAGCGCCAGAGTGGAGATCACACCTGATGTTTGGCTCTCTGACTCAGCTTCGCAATATTGTGCTGCTGATGACTGGTTGCGGCGTGGTCAGCGATTCCCTGCTGATTGCGTTCTATCCCCAGTTTTTCGGTAACCGCTATGGCATGACTGATCCGGTCTGGATCGGCAGCTATATGGCGGGCATCTCCATCGCAGTGATGTGTGCCCTGCCGGTGTGGGCTCGCCTGGCCCGGCACATTGAAACCATTCACTTGCTGATCGGCACCCAGTTCATCGCGGGCTGTCTGTGCCTGTTGAGCATCTGGGCGCCGACCGCGAACAGCTACGCGGCCCTCAGCATCAGCATGTTCGTCATAAAGGCCAGCTACCTGCTGATGTTCCCGTACCTGATGCGCCTGGAAACCCCGGAGCGTCACAGTGATACCGTGGCCATGCTTTCCGTGGTCATCCACATGGCGATGATCTTCGCCGCGACCATCGGCGGCTGGATTCTGGAATACCTCGGCCCTTCTCAGTGCATTGCCCTAATGGCGCTGGGTGATTTTATTCAGATGGGTCTGAGCCTGTGGCTGCTGAAAAGTGGCCGTATTGTTGCCACCGCAGCTGCCGACCGAGAGCAAGCCAGGCAGGAACAGGCGGACAAAGCGAGAGCTGAGGAGGCCGCTTCTGCCAGTGAAAACCTGACCGAAACCCTGGCGACAGATACGCCAGTTACGTTGTCCCACACGCCGATACTCAACCCCTGGGTGGCGTTGATTGGTCTGTCAGTGCTGATGCTGATCTTTAACTTCAGCGCTTACGTCAGCCGCCCGTTCTTTTCGGTTTACTGGCAGGAACAAAGCGGTATCAGTGACACCACCGTCAGCGGTCTGGTGTTCGCCATTCCCGGCATGATGGCGCTGGCCGGTTTGCTGGTGAACCGCAAACTCGGCAAGGTCTGGCAGCATCGGCTCGGCCATACTGCCACCAATATGGTGATTACCGCCGTGGGTCTGTTACTGCAGGGCAGCGAGCAAACCGCCCTGCTGCTGCTCGGCCAGATGCTTTACGGCTGGGGCCTGTTTCAGCTGATCGTGCGTATCGAAGTCAGCCTGTTTCGTATCAGCAAACCCAGTAATTACGCTCGTGACTTCGCCATTACCAACCTCTTTCAGAAAGTCGGAGCCCTGCTGTCGTCCTTCGGTGCGGGTGTGATTGTGGAAAGCATCGGCGCCCAAATGACCTTCTTCGCCGCCGTCGCAGGTTTTCTGGTGGCGCTGCTGATCAACCTTTTCTGGGTGATGATCGACCGTCACCATCCGGCACCGCAACGCGCGGTCACTGAGGCAACTCATGCGCCGGGCTGAACCCTCACAGCTGATCGCCCGCTCAGGCGCTTACGGTGTAACGAGTCAGTCGCTGATTGCACTGTCACAGCGGGCCATCGCTGGCTGGGACGGACAACTGGTGCCGCAGGTCACCGCCTGGCATCACACCGACGATGTGCAGCTGATTCAGCAATACCAGCATCTGGCGGCACTGCACCCGGAAGCCGGTCACGGCTATTGGGCGTTGCGCTGCTGGGCGCTGCTGATCTGGCAACCGGTCACGCTGGCCGTGCTTGCAGCCACCCAACTCGACAGCCCGCTGGATTGCCGTGAACTCGGCCTGCATCTGGGGGAAAACCAGCTGCCCTGCGGCTATCGCCTGACACCCGGCGCGGTGTGCAGTCAGGATTGCCGCAGCCTGCAGGCTTCTGCCAACAAACTGCGCGAGCAGGCCGGACAACTGGCGGAGCGTCTGGGCCAGCTGATTCGTTTATCGCCCACGGCGGCAGAACGCCTGATGGCAGACTATGCCCTTTCGGCGCTGATCAGTTGCCAGCAACGTATGCCGGGTCTGAGTTGTGAAGCGACCCTGCAACTGGCCGAAGACTGGCTCAGCGCCCTGCATTTGACGGGCACCAGCCGACTGCAGCAGATCGAGGATGCCACCAGTGGCGAGAGCCGCCTGTTACTGGAGCGTCGCGGTTGTTGTCTGCAATTTCGCTGCAAGGATGGGCTGTATTGCGAATCCTGCCCGCGCCGCAAGAAAGCCTCCTTTGAGACGGCACTCAACTAATTAATCCCCGACATTCAGGCAAAAGAAAACCGGCTGCTAAGCCGGTTTTCTAATTATCTGATGCTGCTTCAACTCAGCTCAGAGGACGCTTCTCACGCGCGCGGATAAAGATCTGCTTGGGCGGAGTCAGCTCAAGGTAGAGGTAATCGCCCCCCTTGCGACGCAGGGCCGTTTTGCCGTTGTCATCCGCGGGCTGCACTTCGTAACCATCATCCAGCAGTTTCTGACGCAGGGCATCGATGTCGCTGTCGGAAAGATCCGCACGGAAAAACAGGGATTCCGTCGGGTTGTTATCGTTAAAGCTGTAGGTGTAACGTGCGAACGGCTCAGTACCCAGCACATTCTCAAGATGCACCGTATCCGGGCCGGAAAGAATCCAGTGGCCAATGCTGTGGAGGTCGTCAGTTTCGTAGTTATCCTGCGAGGTCAAATGGATGGCATAGCCACCAAAACAACCAATCGCCAACACCAGGACCAGGTTAAAGAGGAAAAAGCTTTTGGCTGGAAACTTCACGGCGCACACCCTGTCAGAGAAATCATTCGGTGAAAAAGAGTCTGTGGAAAAACCGGTCGCTACCTTACCACAGACTCCCGACTGCCGCTTCCATCTCTGGCTGAAAATGACTCAGTTCACCCGCCACGGCATAGCCTTAAGCGCGGATATAACTCCAGCCCTGCTGCTGACGCTCAGCCAGATGCGTCACCGCCGCATCGACGATGCGAACACCCTGCGGTGCCTCCTGTGACTGCGCTTTCAGGCTGTTATGGCAAAGCACCAGCAAGGAGCGCAGCTGCTCATCTTCCAACTGCACGGCAAAGGCCGCCGCCGGGCCATTCACCACCAGCTCAACCTCTGCCTGCGGGCGATCCTTCAGCAAATTACGCGCATTATTCTGGGCACGCTTGAAAGACGCTTCGGTGGGGCTGTGGATGACTACGCGCAGTTCATTCATGGCATTCTCACTTGTGGAAAAGAGGTTATCCGTTGGCCAGACACAGATCAGAGTGCCTGGGCAATCTGCTGAGCCAGTGCCTGCAAGGCAGGATCCTGGCGATCACGTTTACCGCTGAGATGATCCTTCACCTGCACTTCCAGCGCCAGCCCGGCAGGCGAACCTGCCAGCACCACCACGCGATCAGCGAGATAAACCGCCTCTTCAATATCGTGGGTGATAAACACCACCGCCGCACCGATACGCTCCATGATGGCGCTGAGCTCATCCTGCAGATGCTCGCGGGTGATGGCATCCACCGCACTGAAAGGCTCATCCATTAGCAACAGATCCGGATGCACCGCCAGCGCACGGGCAATGCCGCCACGCTGCACCTGTCCGCCCGAGAGCTGATGAGGCCAGCGTTCGGCGAGATGAGCCAGGCGGGTCAGCTCCAGCACATCCGCGATACGCTCCTGCTTTTGGTGATCATCCAGCGCCAGCCCCTGCATGCCGTAAGCAATGTTGTCCCGCAGGTTACGCCAGGGCATCAGCCGGCCATCCTGAAAGACAATGCCGTGCTGACGGCTGTCAGCATTGGCCTGGGAATGCCAGTGAATACCGCCGGACTGAGCGTTGATCAGCCCGCCAACACAGCGAAGCAAGGTCGATTTACCCACACCGGAACCACCGACGACGGCAACAAACTCGCCGTGTTGCACATCAAGGGAGATATTCTGGAACACCGGCTGCGCGGCGCCGGGGTAATGGTAGGTGAGCCCGTCAATACTCAGGAGGGACGCCATGTCAGTACCCGTTTTTCAATGTGGGAGAAAGCAAAATCACTCAGACTGTAGACCAGCGAAATCACCAGCATGTAGACCACCACGGCCTCGTAGGCACCGACGCCTGCAGCAGAATTCATCTCCTGCCCCATGCCGGGCACACCCAGAAGTTCGGCGGCAATCAGCGTCATCCAGGCCTGGCCAATACCGGTACGGATACCCGAGAAAATCCCCGGTGCCGCGGCAGGCAAGGTCACATGCAAAGCGCGGTTGATAAAACCCGCCTGCCCAAAAGCGCGGGCCAGTTCGTAGTATTTCGGATCGACATGGCGCACCGCAGAGTAAGTGGCGAAGTAGTTCACCCAGAACACGCCAATGGCGATCACGAAGGCGGCGCCCGCATGGCTCACCTTGAACCAGGCGATGGCAAACACCACCCAGGCCAGCGGAGGAATCGGGCGCAGAATGCGCGCCAGCCAGCTGTGCAGACCATCAATCACATTGGATGACGCTGCCAGTGCGCCGACCAGAAAACCAAACGCCGTGCCGAGCGCCAAGCCCCAGACGTAATGAATCAGACTGGAGCCAATGGCAGGCAACAGGCGCCCCGACTGCCACTCATCCATCAGGGTCGCAGGTAACAACATCGGGTCAGGAATAGTACCGGGCGGAGCCCAGCCGGATACCTGGGCAAACTTCCACAGGCCCACAAAGGCCAGAACGCCAACCAGGCCCAACAGGGCCCGGCGCGCGGGTGAATAAGGCTGACTCACTGGCTGACCTTATCGTAGAAAGAGGTATCAAAAAGAGTGTTCAGGTCCAGATCCACCTTAAGAGTGCCCTGAGCCTTCTGGAAGTCGCGCATCTCGCGGGTGCCATCAATAATGGCATTCGGATCGGCTTCAAAATTCGCTTTGGAGTTTTCCAGCGCCTTCTGCACGATCTCCTTCGGCATACGACCACCGCCGACATATTTGCCGACCATATCGACCGCTTCCTCGGGATGCTCGCGCAGCAATTGGGTCGCGGCGACATGGGCGGCAACCAAAGACTGCACCAGTTCAGGATGCTCTTTGATCAAACCTTCGCGCACCACCAGCACCGCGCCGGGCTGATGCGGGAATAGCTCGCCACCGCGCGCCACCACTTTGGCCTCGGGCAGCTTGTGCGTCACGATGCTGACCACGGGTTCCAGGATCGCCGCACCATCGACTGCGCCGGTCATCAGTGACTGCTGCACCTGCGCCGCGCCCTGATAAATAATGTCGAGATCATCAGGGTTGGCTTTAATCTGCTTTTGCAGCCAGTACTGCAGGACAGTTTCAGGCACGGAGCCTGTCGGGAAGGTGGCAATCACGGGCTTGCGACCATGGTCCTTGGCAAAGCGTGCGAAAGCGGTGCTGGCATCGCCATCGGCAAAATAGGGAGCCAGATTGCCCAGCGCCACAATGCTGATCTGCTCAACAATATCGGAAGCGACCACCTTGATATCCGCCCCCTTGGCACGCGCGACCATGGCCGGGCCAATCCCCAGATAGGCGACATCGAGCTGACCGCCCAGCAGCGCCTGCACAATGGCCGGGCCATTCTGGAACTTAACCAGTTCAGGGTCTGTCACTCCGGCTTTTTCCAGGCTGCCATTCTCCAGTGTTACAAAGGCCTGAGACACAGGAATAATGGGCATGTAGCCGATTTCCAGCGAGGATTTCTCCGCCGCAACGGCCTGAGCACCCACACTAACCGCAAGCACGGAAGCAACAAGAAGGGATAACAATTTGCGCATGATACAGCTCCGACAATCTCTGCAATCTGACCATGCTATATAATGTCGGGCTACAAATTAACCAAACATCTATATCTTTTGGTTCTATCTAGGTGAAGTTAGCTATAAGTGACTGCGAGTCGGCTGGGCGCAGTCTCATAACCGACTCACTTAACAGAATGCCGGTCTATTGTTCTGCACTTTTGTTCCGCCTGATAAACGATGGCTTTCATCTGTGCAGGGTCAAGATAGCCATTGCGAAGGCTCGCTAAATTTTTACTCAACCCTTTGTCATTCATCACATAGGGATCTGCAGTCCGCTCCTTAAGCTCCACATACCAGCCTGGAAGCACGAGCACGCCTGCGACAGGAACAGAAAGCCCTGTCGCATTATCAAGCCATTGCTTAACTGCTCTTATATTCATTCTGACCTGCTCAAGCGGCTGCGTTTCTGTGTGAGTAGGAAACTTGAGCGCTCCACCTTCTACAGTCACTTTCGCCTGTTTTTTGCCTTCCAAAAGATATTTGGAACGGCCCTTCGTCTCAATAACGAAAACGCCATTAGCAAGAACTACCAGATGATCAATATTGAAGCCTTCAAACTGAATATCATGAAATACTCTGCACTGAGTCTGTTCAGGATAAATCACGTGTTCTAGCGATTGAGCAACCGCCATTTCACAGGCAAGGCCTAAACGTAGTTTAGGTAGCTCCATTGCGGCCGAGATCATTTTGTAAATGAAGTAGATAACTCCTATGAGACTCAGGAGAGAAATAAAAATCCATGACGTAGTACTGATATGAACACCAACGAGCTTTTCTTCGACCAGCACTGAAAAAGGGGCAATGGTTGCAACCATGGGTAAACCACAGCAGTACTTCATTACTTCCCATTGCTGATCATCGATTTTTTGCTGAAGGCTAAAACCAGCCGGCCTCAAGAGGTCGCCAAGCAAAGGATTAATTCGATGCTTTTTTGCTGCCTGCTTAAAGATGAATAGCAGGCCAATTCCTGAAAACAGCGGTACAAGATAAAGAATCAACGCACCGAATTGCACAACAAACTGCGTAACATAAACACTCAAATCCATTTATTTAAACCCCAGCCATATATCTATCTCTGCAGGCTGATTTAAATAGAAAGCCTCACAAAAAACTACCCATTCCTATGAAAACTCATTAGTGATAAATGCTCAGTCATAAAAAAGGCGCTCAGGGCAATCACTTGCCAAGGCGCCTTCTTCAATAGTTATCCAGCAAGCTTAGTACGTCGAGACCTGCCAAACCGTAATTTGGTTCATGCTTTTACTACCAGCGGTTTCGATAAAGTGGCCCGACACTGACAGCCCCACATCCGCCTTGCCGGAATGCTCACCGCTTTTCACCAGATCACGAAAGCTTGGAGGCAATCCGCTTAGCTCCTGCTCACTTAAGGGCCGTTCCCACTCGTAATAATGATAAGGCTGGCCTTTGTTCCAGCTGACATCACCAAAGTAATCGGCAAAAGCCTCCTGCGTCATTCCCAGGCTTAATCCCGGAACGAGCACATCAGACGCCACGATCGGCTTCGCAGGATTGGCGCATTTCTCTTTACCCTGTGCCGTCAGCTGATAACCCAGCAACTGGTGATCATCTCCGCCCATTTCACCGGACAGCAGGGTTAACTGAGTTTCACCCTCCAGCTGATAACAAAAGGCATAGACCTTTTCACCGCCCTGCCCGGACTCCATGACAGGCGCCTCTCCCCATTCCTGCTGGATTGCCGCAAAGTTAGTTGCTTCAAGACGAGTATCAAGAATCCGGTCAAAGTGAGCCGTCGGCGGCTCGGCAGACACTGATCCTGACAGCGAGAAAAGCGCACAACAGGTCAGCAAAGTGGAGGTTTTCATGGGGTCCTTAAGAAATCAGAAAAAGTGAAAGCCTAGCTTCCAGGCTAACGAAATGGGAAAGCGACAGCGCGGTAGTTTAGCAGAAGATTCAGACCCTTTTTTTACGCCCGTTTTAAATTTACGCAAAATCAATGACTTGGCGGGGCGGCTAAAAAAAGGGTTTTACGCCGAAACCAGAACAATGTACTTAAAGAACAAGAGCCTGTGGATCATAAGCTCTAGTTCACTGCCGAGTAGGCAGCTTAGAAATGAATGCGTTGCCGGTGACAAGCGTACCTTTGCGTTCACTGCCGAGTAGGCAGCTTAGAAATTGAAAACTCTGTTGATAGTGACGGTAACGTAGTTCACTGCCGAGTAGGCAGCTTAGAAAAGAACGAAGACAAGAATTTTCCCAACGCTTTAGTTCACTGCCGAGTAGGCAGCTTAGAAATAGTTCAGAGTGCAGACGTAATAGACCGGCAGGTTCACTGCCGAGTAGGCAGCTTAGAAATGTCGAGTTAACGGCGGTCGCGGTACCGCCTGGTTCACTGCCGAGTAGGCAGCTTAGAAAGAATCAACAGGAACCAAGCCGACAAGCGGTAATGTTCACTGCCGAGTAGGCAGCTTAGAAAGCAAGTTCACTACGCTGAACGCCAACTGCTCGGTTCACTGCCGAGTAGGCAGCTTAGAAAATGTGCCGCCCAGTGCAGCAGCAAGGAAGTCAGTTCACTGCCGAGTAGGCAGCTTAGAAATGAAGACGGCTAAGGAAGAAGGCTATGACAATGTTCACTGCCGAGTAGGCAGCTTAGAAAATTTTGGATGGGATCTTTGCTTCACCAACGTCGTTCACTGCCGAGTAGGCAGCTTAGAAATCCGGCGCTGGTGGAATTGGCATCCAGTGTGTGTTCACTGCCGAGTAGGCAGCTTAGAAAAGTTGTACACGTTGTTTTGGTCGTTGATGTGGGTTCACTGCCGAGTAGGCAGCTTAGAAAAATCGCTTACATCACTGAAATGACGCCGAACAGTTCACTGCCGAGTAGGCAGCTTAGAAATGAAGGTAAAGAATGACCAGTTGCTGAGCGAAGTTCACTGCCGAGTAGGCAGCTTAGAAAGAGATGGCTGCGCGGGCTAAGAAGATCATGTCGTTCACTGCCGAGTAGGCAGCTTAGAAATTCTGGGCGTTGCAGGCCGAGGCGATCGAGTGGTTCACTGCCGAGTAGGCAGCTTAGAAATGATCGGCGATGATAAGGAAACTACCCCGGCAGTTCACTGCCGAGTAGGCAGCTTAGAAATGAGTGTTTGCCTGCTCCAATGCCTGGCGCTTGTTCACTGCCGAGTAGGCAGCTTAGAAAATGGAATGTTATCGACTGGGTAATAGCTACCGAGTTCACTGCCGAGTAGGCAGCTTAGAAAACCAGCGGCTGGAAACAGGTAAAAAGCTGGTGGTTCACTGCCGAGTAGGCAGCTTAGAAAAAATGAAAAAAGCCAATAGTGCAGGAGTCATAGTTCACTGCCGAGTAGGCAGCTTAGAAAAGTGACAGACGCTCAGAATCAGGTGTACATCCGTTCACTGCCGAGTAGGCAGCTTAGAAAAGCAGGAACTTGGCGCGGCGGTTCACGGTAATGTTCACTGCCGAGTAGGCAGCTTAGAAATGGAACGGATCGGCAGTCACCACCACTCGTGCGTTCACTGCCGAGTAGGCAGCTTAGAAATAAGTAACTCTGTGGCCACTGATCCAGCTACTGTTCACTGCCGAGTAGGCAGCTTAGAAAGTGGCGAAGTAAGGAAGGCATGATTCAGACCTGTTCACTGCCGAGTAGGCAGCTTAGAAATGCCAGTTAACCCCGGCTGCTTTAGCCTCTTGGTTCACTGCCGAGTAGGCAGCTTAGAAAAGACTACGGAGCTAACACATGGCCGCAACTATGTTCACTGCCGAGTAGGCAGCTTAGAAAGTCATCAGGTGCAAAGGTAGAATCACCGTCAAGTTCACTGCCGAGTAGGCAGCTTAGAAAGCCCAGAAACCAGACCGATCCGCCTTTTGCACGTTCACTGCCGAGTAGGCAGCTTAGAAACAGCCAGTTAACCACAGCTTTTGTGGTGTACGGGTTCACTGCCGAGTAGGCAGCTTAGAAATAGACCGCACCGGTGCACCTGATCACAAGAGAGTTCACTGCCGAGTAGGCAGCTTAGAAATTTGCCCTGAAGCGTTTTCAGCTCATCTTTCAGTTCACTGCCGAGTAGGCAGCTTAGAAAAGCGGGGGTTTGTCGAGATAGATCGACTGCAGGTTCACTGCCGAGTAGGCAGCTTAGAAAATCATCGAGCCTGCCGAGACGTTACCGCTTGAAGTTCACTGCCGAGTAGGCAGCTTAGAAAAGACGCTAACGGTTCGGTTTCGGAAAGTTCGAGTTCACTGCCGAGTAGGCAGCATCGGGGCGTCACACGGTGGTGTCGGTGACCTCAATGGCCCGAATTTCCAGCGTCTTCGCATCAATACCTATAGGCACTTTGCACCACTGGCGACTGTAGTCTGCACCGTGTTTTTTCGTTTTCCATACGCTTTAAGCGCGGCGTTGTAGGACGTCCCATTCGTTGTTTTGTACTTCGGGGAGGCAGGCTTGTTCTACCTTCAGTCTACGACATGGGCCCTGTTCCGATATCCATCAGCCCCGCAACAGGGTTGTCAGCTTCTCTCCAGTTATTAAACTATGGCCGTCTTTCCTAGTGGACTTAATGGATTAAGCAAATGGATGCCATCAACCAGATTCTCTACCCTGCGTCTTATGCGCAGAAGCAACTCTCTTCCAAAGCGCTATACCACTCAGCAGATTACTGAAGCGACACAACGCCGCATCCGTGATGTCCTTGCTGCTACCGCGGGTTTCACGGGCAGTGCTCTTGGTGGGCTTCTTCGCCAGACGGGCAGTCTTGCAGTAGGTGTCTATGAAGAAGTTGAGTAAACAGGCAACGCCCAATGAACCTTTGGCATTGATTGCACCGCATACCCTCTGGTTTGTCGCCTCAATCATGGGCAGCATCGTTGCTATCGCTATGGTGATGACTCTGCTTGCTGGTGTATTGAGTCAGTTCTATGACTTTCGCATGTTTGCCAAAGGTCTCTTCTTCGGACTTATCCCTTATATCCTGCTGCTCATTCATCCCAACATCATGATGACGCGCGGAAAAATGTGGCCAATGACGTGGATGCGACTGCTTGTTTACACCAATGTTATGCTGCTGTTGGTATTGAGCTTATTCGCTTTCAGACAATCGCCAGCCCTGCTTTGGGCCGCTCTGGTGGGTATTACCGCCAGCCTCTTCTCAGGATGGTTTTATCACAGTAAGGCAGCGGTGGAGATGATTCGGCATTATCAGGCGGCCAGGCAAAGCCGTAAGGAAATGCTCGAGGAGATCAAAACAGCGAGATGAGTGGACTTGGCAAACGTCTGCAGCGCGAGTAACGCAATAAATAACAACACCGTCGAATAGCAATAAGTATTCACTGCCGAATAGGCAGCCCGTCGTGTAATAGACAGGTCAATTGACCTGTCTATTACAACTCTCCGTCCTTATGTTGCTCTTGGTTACTGGCTGGGCTATAGCTGTCAGTTCATTTCGCAGATGAATGACGGTGTCATGGAAGACTTTAGCCCCTCCGATCTAAAAACCATTCTGCATTCCAAACGCGCCAACCTTTATTACCTGCAACATTGTCGGGTATTGGTCAACGGTGGGCGGGTGGAATATGTCACCGATGAAGGCAAGCGCCAGCTGTATTGGAATATTCCGATTGCCAATACCACGACGTTACTGCTTGGCACCGGCACCTCAATCACCCAAGCTGCCATGCGGGAATTGGCCAAAGCAGGTGTCATGGTCGGTTTTTGCGGTGGTGGCGGCACACCGCTTTTCAGCGCCAATGAAATGGATATCGAAGTGGCGTGGTTCTCGCCGCAAAGTGAATACCGCCCGACCGAATACCTGCAACATTGGGTGCGCTTCTGGTTCTCTGATGAATTACGGCTGGAGGCCGCCAAAGCTTTTCAGCTCGCCCGCCTTGAGCGTATCCGCCAGCAATGGCTACACGATAAAGTCCTCAAAGACGCCGGTTTTTCCCCTGATCATGAGTCGCTTGAGGCTGCACTGGAAAAGTCGGCCCACGCCATTGCCGCCGCGCCTGACCATACCTTTCTGCTGACCGAAGAGGCCAGACTCAGCAAGCGTCTGTTTAAACTGGCAGCGCAGACCACCCACTACGGCGACTTTGTTCGCGCTAAACGCGGTGGCGGAACCGACCCGGCTAACCGCTTTCTCGATCACGGCAATTATCTCGCTTATGGCCTCGGCGCCACCGCTTGCTGGGTGCTGGGCCTGCCCCACGGCTTAGCCGTGCTGCATGGTAAAACCCGTCGCGGCGGGTTGGTGTTTGATGTCGCCGATCTGGTGAAAGACGCCATCATTCTGCCGCTGGCCTTTATCTGCGCGATGCGGGGTGATGAGGAGCAAACCTTCCGCCAGCAGTGCATTGAAGGCCTCACCCGCAGTGAAGCGCTGGATTTTATGATCGACACCCTCAAGGCCACCGCCGAATCCCTTGGGCACACAGCGCAGGAATCGTCACAAGGATGAATATTCTGCTGATTTCCCAATGTGACAAACGCGCCCTGACCCAAACCCGCCGCATTCTTGATCAGTTTGCAGAGCGCCGAGGTGATCGCACCTGGCAAACCGCCATCACTCAGGCGGGGCTGACGACCTTGCGCAAACTGCTGCGCCAGTCCGCCCGACGCAATACCGCCGTGGCGTGCCACTGGATACGCGGGCGTGATCACAGCGAGTTGCTGTGGGTGGTGGGCGATGGCAGCCGTTTTAATCTGCAAGGAGCCACACCTACCAACACCACCACTAAAGACGTTCTGCGTCAGGAGGATGAAAACGACTGGCACTGTGGCGATGCGATTTACCTGCTCTCGGCACTGGCGGCATTAATGCATGATCTGGGCAAAGCCTGCCGGGCTTTTCAGCAACGGTTAACGGGCAAGCTCACGGAGCGTAATCGCTATCGTCATGAATGGATTTCCCTGCGGTTATTTCTCGCCTTTGTCGGGCAGGACACTGACGAGCAATGGCTGACGCGCTTACTCGACCCCACGCCTGAGGATGACCAGCGCTGGCTTAACTTGCTGCAACGCGACGGGTTGGATGAACATTGCACCCGCCCCTTTGCCGGTTTACCGGCCATTGCCAGTGCAGTGGGTTGGCTGATTCTTAGCCACCACCGTTTACCTGCTCATCCTGCTTATGACGAACAGCAACAGCAGCTCTGGGCCGGAGCCAAACCCCAGAGCCTGAACAGCGTGGGGTTGCAGGATATTTTGCAGAAGATTGATGCGCGCTGGAATGAAGTCGTCACCCCCGCGACACCGAAGGAGCTAAAAGGTTACTGGCAGTTTGACCATGCGCTCCCCAGCCTTACCCCTCTGTGGAAAAAACGTGCCTCGCGTCTGGCGAAACGGCTGCTTAGCGCGCTGACTCAGGGGAGTGCTGAGCAGTGGCTGAATAGCCCTTACATCATGCATTTGTCGCGTCTGACGCTAATGCTGGCCGATCACTATTACTCCTCACTCAGTAGCGTTAAACCCTCACCCCACGCGCCTGCTGATCAGGGTTTTATCAAACACCCGCAACGTGTCAGCGGCGAGAAAGATTACCCGCTTTTTGCCAACACCCTGCGTGCCACCGGCGCGATGAACCAACCATTGGATGAGCATCTGCTGGGCGTATGTGCCCATGCCAGTCTGGTCAGCCATGCGCTCCCCAATGTTGAACGGCAGTTGCCCCGACTGGCGCGTCACCGTGGTCTTCGCCGCCGCAGCGAGAATGTCGCCTTTCGCTGGCAGGACAAAGCCGCCGATATGGCCGTCTCGTTACGGGAACGATCAGAGCGACAGGGATTGTTTGTCGTCAACATGGCCTCTACCGGCTGCGGCAAAACCCTCGCCAATGGTCGCATCGCTTACGCACTGGCGGACCCGCAGCAAGGTGCGCGCTTCACCATCGCCCTCGGTCTTCGCACCCTGACGCTGCAAACCGGCAACGCCCTGCGGGATCATCTGCATTTACAGGATGATGAGCTAGCGGTACTCGTCGGCGGCAGTGCCCATCGACAATTGCAGGAACACTATCAGGAACAGGCCGAGAAGAACGGCTCTGCCTCTGCCGCCTCGTTACTGGAAGAAGACAACCATCTGCGTTTTGAGGGCAACACCGAAGGGCATCCATTGCTATCACGCCTGATGCTGGAAGGCCGTAGCCGCCAGTTACTTGAAGCGCCGATTCTGGTCTGTACGATTGACCACCTGATGCCCACCACCGAAAGCCTGCGAGGCGGCGCACAAATATTGCCGATGCTGCGCCTGTTAAGCAGTGATTTGATTCTGGATGAGCCGGACGATTTTGATCTGGCCGACAGCTACGCACTGACGCGACTGGTGTATTGGTGCGGTTTGCTGGGCAGCCGTATTGTGCTGTCCTCCGCGACCTTACCGCCTGCGCTCTTACAAGGGTTATTCAATGCCTATCGGCAAGGTCGCGAAGCTTACCAGCAGCAGCGCGGTGAGCCGGGTTTAGCGGTCGATATTGCTTGCGCCTGGGTGGATGAACATCAATGTCTGGCCAGTGATTGCGCCACCGAAGCCCTCTTTAGCCAGCAGCATAGGCAGTTTGCTGAACAGCGGGCCAGCCGACTGGCAGCGCAAGAGGCGCGGCGGTTAGCACAGCTGCTGGCCATGCCCGCGCCCATCATCAAACGTGAGGATATCGGCAACGCCATCGCGCCTTTACTGGTCGAGCACCTACAGGCGTTGCACTTCGCCCACGCCAGCAAGGATCCCCATAGCCAAAAACGCATCAGTTTTGGGTTAATCCGCATGGCCAATATCGAGCCGCTGATCGAGGTCGCTGTGGCGCTGTTTACCCATCCTGTCGCGGCAGACTGGCGTATTCACCTCTGCGTTTATCACTCGCAATTTCCGCTATTTTTACGCTCCGCGATTGAGTACCGGCTGGATCAGGCGTTAAACCGTCGCCAGCCTCAGGCGGTGTTTGATTTACCGGATATTCGCCAGCGCATTGATCATCATCCTGAGCCGCAACAGGTCTTTGTGGTACTCGGCAGCCCTGTCACCGAAGTCGGCCGCGACCATGACTATGACTGGGCCATTGCAGAACCTTCCTCGATGCGCTCGTTGATTCAGTTGGCGGGGCGCGTCCGTCGCCATCGCTCAGGAGGTTGTGAGAAACCCAACCTGCTGATTCTCGATACCAACGTCCACCATCTGAAAGCACCAGACAAACCCGCCTTCTGCCGTCCGGGATATGAAACCCAATCAACTCAGCTGAAAAGCCACCGGCTGGGGGACATTCTGACGCCATCGCAATACCAGCAGATGGATGCCCGTCCACGACTGCTTGAGCGCACGCCGCTGGAACCTCACACCAATCTGGTCGATCTGGAGCATCAGAGGACCCGCACAACGATGCTGGCACCCGAGACCACAAGCCCCGTCGCCAGTAATAGTCGCCGAGGCCGCGCCAGCACTACCCCAACCCTTGCACCACTCGGCGCTTACAGCTGCTGGGACATCCCGCATCTGCATTTAACTGGCGTGATGGCGCAGCATTTCCCGTTTCGGGAGGACGACCGCCGCTATAAGGAGCTGGTCTTCCTCCCCGATGAAGACGAAGAGCGTTTGCTCTGCCATGAAATCGACCGCAGCGACCCACGCGCGCCCAAAACCCTGCTGATTGATAACAGCCTGATGCGCTATGACGGCGAGGGTATTTTTACCAGCAATGGCATCAGCCCCTGGGGAGAAACAGATCTTCTCAGCGCTTTGACCGCATTAGCGGATGAGCTGGACATGCCCCTTAAAGACTGCGCCTGGCGCTTTGCCACCATGCGACTGCCAGTGAATACCCAAGGCTGGCGCTTTCACCCGGTGCTGGGATTCAGGCAACACCGATAGCCCACTTTTACGTTCATGACTGAAGGAGTAGCTATGACAGAAAACCCGCAAAATGAAGCGATCAAGCTCCGTGCGCTGATCGCTGCTTTTATCAAGGAACGCTTAGAGGCAAAGCTTGATAAGCTCTCGCCTGATGACCCGAAATACCACGCGCTGACCGAACAATATCAGTACAGCACCTGGCTGGAGGATGCCGCGCGACGTGTGGGGCAAATTCAAAGCGTCACCCATACCTTAAAAGCGATTCACCCCGATGCGCGGGGGACGAATCTTTATGTCACACCAAGCGACTTACCCCAGCATGAAGTCCTTGGCAGCCATGACTTACCGGCCAACTTCAGCGCCGATGTGGTAGGTAATGCCGCCGCTCTGGATGTGTATAAATTCCTCAAGCTCAGCAATGAGGCAGGTCAAAGCTTGCTGGCGCTAGCCTGCGCCAATGACGCGGCTTTCACCTCTGCCTTAAGTGAAGATGCCGGGCAGGCACAGCAGTGGCGCGATGCTTTCGCCGGTCTGGTCGCCAGCCGTGGTAATACTTCCAGCCACCAACGGGCGAAGCAGGTGTACTGGATGACGGGAGATGATCCTCTGAATGACGAGCATTACCACCTGTTGGCACCGCTTTATGCCAGCTCGCTCAGCCATCAGGTCTTTCAGCAGATTAACCAGCACCGCTTTGGCGAGGAAGCTAAAGCCGCGCGTGAGGCCCGTCGCAAAGGCGAGCCGCACGACACCGGTTATTACGACTACCCTGCCCTCGCGGTGCAGAAACTGGGTGGCACCAAGCCTCAAAATATCAGCCAGCTCAATAGCGAACGAGGTGGTAACAACTACCTGCTCGCTTCGCTGCCCCCGCGCTGGGACCGCCGCTTAGTAACACCGCCGCTGCGGACCGATTCTGTTTTCCCACGGTTTAGTCGTCGGCGTGAGGTCTGGCAAACCGTGCGCGCCTTGCAGGGTTTTCTCGTGGGCAATCCGCCAAAAAACCTGCGCACGCGTGAAACCCGTTTCTCCCTGACCTCCAAACTGGTCGATGAACTGCTGCAGTTCAGCGCTGAGTTCTGGCAACTTCCGGCAGGCTGGAGCAAAGCCCCTGAGTGCCGACTGGCAGAAGCGGAAGCCTTATGGCTTGACCCTTATCGCACGGAAGAGGATGAGGAGTTTCGTAAAAAGTGGCGTCAGGGTGACTGGAAACAGGAAATCCGTGAGCGCTTTGCCAACTGGCTCAACCGTTACCTGCGACAGGTGGGACTCGAAGTGGGCGACCCTGAGCATCGGCAATGGAATAACGAGGTCAAGCAGACCGATGACTGGCGTGAGTGGCTAAAGCACCTCGAGAAAGAGCTGGATCAATTGCAGAAGGAGCTGTGCGATGAGTGAAAAAGGCTTACTGATCATCCCGCGGATTCGGGTACAGAATGCCAACTGCATTTCCAGCCCGATGACCTGGGGCTTCCCCGCCATCACCGCCTTCACCGGCCTGATGACAGCACTGGAGCGCAAGGTAAACGCACGCACCGGCCTGACGCTGTTAAGTGTGGGCGTGGTGTGCCACGACTTTGAAGCGCAGGTGACGCAAGGCGGTTATACCCGCACCTTTTGCCTGACGCGCAACCCTGTCGATAAAGATGGCAGCACGGCAGCTATCGTCGAAGAAGGCCGGGCCCATATGGACATCACACTGGTGTTCGGCGTTGGCGCAGAAGGCATGGGTGGCACCGCGCAGGAGCAGGCAGAAGCAGCCAAGTACTGCGCCGAAGAGCTTGCGACCCTGCGAATTGCCGGTGGCAGCGTGCTGCCTGCTCTGCCCGGAACACCGGGGTTTTACCAGCAACCCCAGCTGGTGCCGCTGGATGATGATCCGGAAACACGGGCGAAAGCGTTTCGCGCTTTACGTCGTCGCTGGCTGCCGGGTTTCGCGCTGGTCGGGCGGGATGATCTGCTCGCCACGCGGCTGAATGAACTGCAACAACACAACCCAGAAGCGAGTCGACTGGATGCCTGGCTTGATCTCTCGCGCCTGCATATTCGCCCGCGCCCCACAGAAGACAACACTGCGGCCAAAGTGATATGGGAAGCCAGTCGCCCACAAGGGTGGCTGGTGCCCATTCCCGTTGGCTTTGGTGCACTAGCGCCCCTCTGCCCGCCCGGCGAGGTCGCCAATGCCCGTGATATGTCGGTGCCACTGCGCTTTGTCGAAAGCCTCTACTCCGTCGGCCAGTGGGTTAGCCCACACCGTCTGGATAATCATGATCAGTTTCTCTGGCACAGCACCGATGGTAGCGATGGTCTGTACCGCTGCGTGAACAACCAAACTCTTTCCTCGTTCAACGATATTGCTTAAGTAAAAGGAACCTAACGATGGCAACTACTACTGTTAAAACCGCTTCAGTTCTGGCCTTTGAACGCAAACTGGACCCCTCCGATGCCCTGCTGTTTGCCGGAAACTGGAGTGATCGCGCAAGCAGCCAGCAATGGAAAGGCATTCCCGTTGGCACAAAATCGATTCGCGGTACGATTTCCAACCGCCTGAAAACCAAAGATCAGGACCCCGCCAAACTGGATGCGGCCATTGAGAACCCCAACCTGCAAACCGTCGATTTTGCCGCCCTGCCCAGCGATGCCGACACCCTGATGGTACGCTTCACCCTGCGCGTACTGGCAGGCGCTGGCACGCCTTCGGCCTGCAACGACAGCGACTACCGCAGCAAACTGCTGTCCACCGTTGCCAGCTATACCGACCAGCAAGGCTTTACCGAGCTGGCGAAGCGTTATGCCAGCAACCTCGCTAATGGCCGTTTTTTGTGGCGTAACCGCATCGGCGCTGAACAAGTCGAAGTTGTGGTGAGCCATCTGGTCGAAGGCAAAGCCGCCCAGCAATGGACCTTTGATGCCCTGAGCTTTTCGCTGCGCGAGTTCGATAGCACTGCCGCCGTCAATGAACTGGCCAGCCTGATCGCTGAAGGTCTGGCAGGTAAGCGCCATGTGCTGCTGTCCGTGGTGGCCTTTGTGCGCATGGGTGCAGGCCAGGAAGCTTTCCCCTCGCAGGAGCTGATTCTTGATAAGTCCAGCAATGGCAAAAGCAAAACGCTCTATCAGGTCAGTGACATCGCCGGCATCCATTCCCAGAAAATCGGCAATGCCTTGCGCACTATCGACACCTGGTACCCGAACGACAGTGGCGATGCTCTTGGCCCTATCGCTGTCGAACCCTATGGTTCTGTCACCACCGAAGGTAAAGCTTACCGCCAGCCAAAAGCCAAGATGGACTTCTACACCCTGCTGGATAGCTGGGTGACGGAAGATAAAGTCCCGGCGATTGAGCAACAGCACTTCGTGATGGCCACGCTGATTCGCGGTGGCGTCTTCGGCAAGGCGGACTGATCATGACTCACTACCTTGATATCCGCTTGCGGCCTGATCCGGACTTTACCGCCTCGCAACTGATGAGCGCCCTTTACAGCAAACTGCATCGGGCACTGGCGGCGGGGGAGCACCAGCAAATCGGCGTCAGCTTCCCGCGTATTGAGCAGCAACGCGAAGCACTCGGAGGCGTACTGCGCCTGCATGGCAAAGCGGCCGACCTTGACCAGCTGATGGGACAACCCTGGTTAACCGGCATGCTGGACCATGTAGAGCGTGGTGATATTAAACCCGTCCCTGCCGGGGTGAGCTACCGGGCATTGCGTCGCGTACAGGCTAAAAGCAACCCTGAGCGCCTGCGCCGTCGCTATATGCGCCGCCACAGTGTGACGCAAGCCGAGGCTGCCCTGCACCTGCCGGACAGCGCCGCGAAAACGCTGGAACTGCCCTTTATCCAGATGCGAAGCAACAGTAGTGGCCAGCACTTTCGGCTATTTCTCGCGCTGGGTGAACCGCAACCCCAACCGACAGAGGGTAGCTTTAACAGCTACGGGTTAAGCCAGAGCGCCACCCTGCCCTGGTTCTGACCCTTTTTTTAGGGCCGTTATTTAGCCCTATAAAAATCAACCACTTACGGCGCCTCCTCGAAAAAGGGGTGAGCGCCGTATTTCGGTGATTGCTCTTTAAAAATCAGACAGTTAGGGTTTAAACGCTCTAGTTCACTGCCGAATAGGCAGCTCAGAAAAGTGCCGCCAGTGTCAGCTGTCGATGTGAAATGTTCACTGCCGAATAGGCAGCTCAGAAATGCTTACTCAGCGAGAGGCAGAGAACGAATCCGTTCACTGCCGAATAGGCAGCTCAGAAATCCGTGTGTCACGTGTGATATATGTTACTCATGTTCACTGCCGAATAGGCAGCTCAGAAAAAAGGCCGCGCCCAGCTTTTTTTCTCCCGTGGGTTCACTGCCGAATAGGCAGCTCAGAAACAAGAGAACGAAGTACATGGCGTACAAAAGGAGTTCACTGCCGAATAGGCAGCTCAGAAATTAGATATGGCGAAAGAGCTTTCCATGGTCGAGTTCACTGCCGAATAGGCAGCTCAGAAACGTTACTTCATCTAACGGTGATTCAACGACTGGTTCACTGCCGAATAGGCAGCTCAGAAATTGCTGATGCACGCGAGCAATGGCCGCGATCCGTTCACTGCCGAATAGGCAGCTCAGAAAAGAACTTTCAAATTTTCCTCCCTGACCCATTCGTTCACTGCCGAATAGGCAGCTCAGAAACGGACGGCTCGAAAGTCGACAGCACCACAACGGTTCACTGCCGAATAGGCAGCTCAGAAAATTAGAAACCGAAGTTTTTTCATAACGTTGCCGTTCACTGCCGAATAGGCAGCTCAGAAATGCCGCGACGAAAAGACAAAGACCTTCATCATGTTCACTGCCGAGTAGGCAGTAATAAATAACAAAGCCGGCATCCTGAAGATGGCTCTTCGGCATGCCGGCTTTGTGGTGTACAGAAATCGTTTTTTAAATCCTGATGTCGTTAACCACTCAGGATTGAATCATCAAAAGCTGCAATAGAACGGAACTCACGGGTGAACAGCATCAGCACGTGGCCGATTACTCTGCAATCGCGGCGACCGGGTCGTTAGCAGCTTCTGTTTCAGTTTTGGCCACCACATCCTTATGAGCAAGATGCAGCAGTTCGATAAGCTGATCCTCAAGCGCAAAGCGCTCTTCCAGCACTTCACCCAGCTCTGACAAGCGATCAGGCAAGGCCGCTTCCTGTGCCAGCGTCAGATCTTCCACCGAGAACTCATCATTAAAATCGAGCAGGTGATGAGTCGTCGCCTGAATACGCGGCATCAGCCCGTTAGCGAACTCGACGCCACCGTCGTTGAATTCCTCAGCTTCCTGTAGCAGGTGCTCAAAGACTTCAAAATGCCCCTTGGAGGCATAATCGACCAACCAGGAACACAGCGCCTGAACGCGTGATTCCAGTGATTTTTCCGTGCTCTTGTCTGAACACCGGAAGTACGTGACCAACAGACTCTGGCGATCTTTCAGCCATTTATCAATCAGTTCACTAACGCCCCCCCAGCGCTCCTGAGCAGAACGACATTTTTCCAACATACCGAATCCCTCATAGTGCAGCCTTTAGGACTCTATCAAGTCGAGTTAGCCCTGCCAACGTCACAGGGCTACAAGTCGTTTCATGAGGTAAAAACTGTCGCTAACCGCACGTTACCTATTTTGACGATTGCGTGCGAAAAATGCCGAAAATCCCGGCAAGTGCGCAGCCAATAAAGCCAAACAGTGACCATAAAGGAATACTCAGGCCCCAGAACTTCTGCACTTCAGCGCAATCACCGGAGCCCATGATCATGGTTTCCAGCGTTTTGGAGAAGGGGAAGCGTTCCAGCATAAAGTAAATGCCGGGACCACAGGCAGGCACCTGATCCGCCGGCAAGCTCTGTAGCCACAGCTGACGGCCCGCAAGGCCAATTCCCATCAGTGCGACGAGCAGTGTCAGGCCTCCATAGACTTTAAGCCCACGGCTCTGCGGGTTGTGGATAAAGGCGGCGAGACACACCAGCCCCACCACACCAAAGACAATGCGCTGCATCAGACAGAGCGGGCAAGGCTCCATTCCCATGCCATATTCGATGTAAAAGGCGATAGCCAAAAGGATGATACATCCCAGTGCAACCACTCCGTTGACGACACGATTACTCACTACCATTCCTTTCGGGTTCCTCTGTAAATGTGATGGTTTACACTGATTATCAGGTGTTAATTAACGCCGCCTGATGCTGGCGCCACCCATAGCCAGGATTTATAGTAATTTGACATTCATGCCCAGTCACCCTTGCGAGCGACCATGAAAAATTCTGTCTTATCCGTGTTCAAGATTTTGCTCATGCTGACGGCACTGGTCCAGATCACATCTGCTTATGCAGCAGAGGAAGAGGCCAAGCCAGCGGCGCCTAAAGCCCTGTACGTCGAATTTGAAGAGCCGCTGGTCGCCAACTTTGGCAAGCCCGGTAATCATCTTCGCTATATTAAAGCGACCATCAGCCTGCGGGTAAGTTCCGATGAAGGTGCTTATTTGGTGAAATATCACTCCGCTCAGATTCGCAATAATCTGGTATTGCTGTTCAGCCGCCAGACGGAAGATGACATGAAAACCGTCGAAGGTCGCGAAAAGTTGCGTCAGGATGCGCTTAAAGAAGTGCAGGACGTCATGACCACCGAAGAGGGCAACTCTTACGTGACCAACCTGCTGATGCCAAGCTTTATCGTTCAGGATTAATCTTAGTGCTACTGAAAAGCGCCTGAGCGGCACTCAAAGCCCGGACGATTGAGACCACTACAAAAAACGCCCCTTCCTTACGGTTGGGGCGTTTTTTATTGCGCAGTCAGGCGATCAGGTCGCGGAGACTCGCGCGCCAAAATAGTTCGCCAGATACTGATCCAGTGACAGATCCTGAGCGCCTTCCAGCTGATGCTGACTATCAAGCGAGGAGCGGCTGGTCGCTTCCAGCGCCTGCATCATGGTCTGATCCGCCTCCCGCGTTTCAAAGTAAGCCCTTTGCGAGGTGGACTGCTCCAGCATCCATTCGGTGTAACTCTGATCATTAGCTTTAAGCCCAGCCAGCATCCGCGCAGAAGGAGTCAGCATCGGGTCCAGCAGCTTCTGGGTTTCAGCGACAACGGCTTCGGCATACGCCGTGCCACCGTGCTGGTCATCCAGTAACTGCGCCACCTGCATCACCTGATCCATAATGCGCTGACCCGAGGTTTCCAGACTCACCAACCCTTCCGGCTCAACCAGCTTGATGCTCTGGTTACGGCCTTCACGGATAACCAGCTTGCGGTTAAACGCCAGACGCTCGCATTCGATGCGGTCATTGTCGCTGTCATCAACCAGCAAACAGAACAGCAGGAAAGCATCCAGAAAACGCATTTGCGCCGCATCGATGCCCACCGGCATAAAGGGGTTGATGTCCAGACAACGCACTTCAATGTATTCCACGCCACGCTGACGCAGCGCATCCAGCGGACGTTCACCCCGCGCGGTGGTGCGCTTGGGACGAATTTCGCTGTAGTACTCATTCTCGATCTGCAGAATGTTGGTATTCAGCTGACGGTATTCACCTTCCACCTTCACGCCAATATGGCGATAGGCAGGGTAAGAAGTCCGCATCGCGTGATCCAGCGAATCGATGTAGGAGCCGAGCTTGTTGTAACAGATGTTGAGCGAAGACTGGGCATTATTGGAGTAGCCAATATCGCTCATACGCAGGGTCGTACCTGCCGGTGCAACCAAAGTTTCATCGCCCCAGGGCGCCAGGCCAAAGGCATTGCCAGCCAGAAAACTGCGGCTAATCGCCGGAGAGGCACCGTAAAGATACAACAGCAACCAGTAGTAGCGGCGGAAGTTTCGGATCAGGCGGAAGTAGCCTTTGGAGCGCACTTCAGACAGTGACTCTGTGTCTTCCGTCATGGTGGCATAGGCTTGCCAGAATTCTTCGCTGAAGGAGAAATTGTAGTGAATGCCGGCAATGGTCTGCATCACCTTGCCGTAACGATACGCCAGCCCCTGGCGGTAGATGCTCTTCATCTGCCCGGTATTGGAGCTGCCATAACGGGCGACCGGGATATCATCCTCTCCAGCGAGATAGCAAGGCATGGAGCCCGCCCAAACCACCTCGTTATCCAGATGCTGGTAGCTGAACTTGTGCAGCTGCTCCATGTAATGCACCACCTCTTCGGGCGAATGCATCGCCGGGGTGATGAATTCAAGCAACGCTTCGGAGTAATCCGTCGTGATGGAATCATGGGTCAGCGCCGAGCCCAAGGCTTCGGGATGCCCCTGATGGGAGAGATGACCGTCAGGCAGCACGCGCAGGCCTTCTTTTTCCAGCCCGCGGCGAATCCCTTTCAGGGTCTGATCAGCTCCTTGTCCTTTTAGCCAGGCAAGGCGTTGTTGCAACAATGCACTCACGGTCTTAAATCTCTCTCATTGTTGTGAATCGATCGCCACATGCTTGGCTTGAAGGGCAAGATTTTGGGTTGCATCAGGCCGTATTCAAGTGTGGGCGACTGTCGCTGAATGCAATTCAGTGTAGCTCAATGCCACCCGCTGAGAATACCTGGGGACGACAGCCGGACGCTGAGAGCTGCCGTCACCCAACGTTCAGCGTTTATCCCGGGCTTTACTGAGTGCAGCGGCCAAGGCGCCCTGAGGAGCACTTTGCTCCGGCTGTCGGGATGGGGTCTGCGCACTTTGTTGATGACGGGGCCGCGCTGCTGGCGCTGGCCGTTCGTTTGAGCTGCGCTTCACCGGCAGCTCAGGGTTTTGGCGCATGCTCAGGCTGATACGTTTACGGGCAACATCCACTTCCATGACCTGCACCTTCACCAACTGACCACTTTGCACCACATCCCGGGGATGCTTGACGAAAACGTCCGCCAGCTGGGAAATATGCACCAGCCCATCCTGATGGACACCGATATCAACAAACGCCCCGAAATCCGTGACGTTAGTGACGACACCTTCCAGCTGCATGCCTTCGGCCAGATCACTGATGGCATTCACCCCTTCAGCAAACTGAGCGGTTTTAAACGCAGGCCGAGGGTCACGGCCCGGCTTGAGCAGCTCTTCGCAAATATCTTTAAGGGTGTACTCACCTACAGCGTCCGAAGCAAAGGCGGAGAGATTAAGCTGCCCTACCCGTTCAGGCGCA
The DNA here is from genome assembly GCF_046614695.1 of Pokkaliibacter sp. CJK22405. Lineage (NCBI taxonomy): Bacteria > Pseudomonadati > Pseudomonadota > Gammaproteobacteria > Oceanospirillales > Balneatrichaceae > Pokkaliibacter > Pokkaliibacter sp. CJK22405. The sequence goes on along the minus strand of NZ_JBKKHQ010000017.1, from coordinate 176,553 downwards.
CCCAACAGCTGCTCGACCCTGGCACCAAGGCTTTTAGCCATCTGTTTGACGATATCGTAGGACTCCGGATGCACCGCGCTGGCATCCAGCGGCTCTTTACCTTCACGAATACGCAGGAAGCCCGCCGCCTGCTGAAAGGTTTTCGGCCCAAGACGAGGCACCGCGAGCAGATCCTTCCGTCGCTCAAACGGCCCTTGCTGATCACGATGCAGCACAATCGCCTCAGCCAGCGCCGTATTCAGGCCACTCACATGGGCCAATAACGCCGAAGAAGCGGTATTAAGATCCACACCCACCGCATTTACACAGTCTTCAACGACCGCCGCCAGGCTTTGTGCCAGCTGGGTCTGGGCCACATCATGCTGATATTGCCCGACACCGATGGCTTTGGGTTCGATTTTCACCAGCTCCGCCAATGGGTCCTGCAAGCGCCGCGCAATAGAGACTGCGCCCCGCAGGCTGACATCAAGTGCTGGCAACTCGGCAGAAGCTAACGCCGAGGCTGAATAGACGGAAGCTCCCGCCTCACTGACCATCACCACCTGCGGTGCCTTTGCGCTGTCATTCGCAAGTTTAGCCACCGCTTCCCGCGCCAGCTGTTCTGTTTCTCGTGAGGCGGTGCCGTTACCGACGGCGATAAGTTCCACCTGATGCTGCTGACACAGTTTGACGATGGTCGCGAGGCTTCTGTCCCACTCATTACGTGGCGCATGGGCATAGAGCGTATCCGTGGTCACCACCCGGCCTGTCGCATCGACCAACGCCAGTTTGATGCCTGTTCGAATCCCCGGGTCGAGCCCCAGCGTCACTTTGCCGCCCGCTGGCGCGGCCAGCAGTACATCGCGCAGATTCAGGGCAAAGACTTTAATCGCTTCCAGCTCAGCCTGATCCTTCGCCTGATTCAGCGCATCCTTACCCAGGCCGGGTAACAGCTTTTCTGCCCAGGTTGCCTGCACGGTTTCGCGCAGCCAGACACTCAACTGGTTGCCTATCAGCTGATCCTGGCGCAACCCTTGTTGCAGCAGAGCCAGCGCATCAGCTTCACGGTTTTGCTGCTCGCCGGCTTCAATATCGATATTCAGCACACCCTCACGTTCACCGCGAAAGATGGCCAGCAGACGATGGCCCGCCGCACGCGAAAGGCGTTCACGGTAATCAAAGTAGTCCCGAAACTTACTCTGGGGGTCAGCCTTGCCGCGTTTTGCTCGTACCGCCAACCAGGCATTCTGCGATAGCCATTGGCGAAGCGAGGCCAATACGGTAGGTGCTTCAGAGAAACGCTCAAGCAGAATGGCACGAGCACCTTCCAGCGCTTCGGCGGCAGAGTTGATCCCTTTTTCAGCACTCACAAAAGTAACAGCCAGCTTTTCCGGTGCCGATGAGCTGTCACGCACGAGCTGATCCGCCAGCGGCTCCAGACCGGCCTCACGCGCCTTGCTGCCTTTGGTCTGACGTTTAGGTCGATACGGCAGGTATAAATCCTCAAGCACCTGCTTGCTCTCGGCGTCAAGAATGCCTTTTAGCAAGGAAGGCGTCGTAATGCCCTGCTCTTTCAGGCTGCCAAGAATTGAGTCGCGACGTTTGTCCAGATCCCGTTGATAATCCAGCGCCTGGGCCAGATCACGCAGCACTGCATCATCCAGCGCACCGGTTTTCTCTTTCCGGTAACGGGCAATAAAGGGCACGGTGGCGCCTTCATCCATCAGACTGATCACCGCCTCGACCTGCCAGGGCTTAATGGCAAGGGAGGTGGCAAGGCGCTGGGCAAGGGGCGTGGCCTGAAGTAAAGTCGAGCTGCTCATAACACTGGCACGTTCCATAAGGATGATGGCGCCAGCATACCACCAACATAAAAACAGCGCGAAATGCCACTCAACGGGAAGAAGTGGCGATAATTCAAGGAGTTGAGAATGACATCAAAGGTGCAGGGCTGGCAGAGAATACGTAATGCCACAGGCTATTCCTGTCAGGGTATCCGTCAGGCCTATCGTCACGAAACGGCTTTCCGACAGGAAGTCTGGCTGATGATCGCCGCGATACCTTTGTCATTTATCGTCGCCGCCAGCATTCCTCAGTGGCTGATATTGATCGGCTCCCTGATCGGCGTACTCATCTGCGAATTAGTAAACTCGGCGATTGAAAGTGTGGTCGACCGGGTTGGGGCAGAGCGTCATCCACTTTCAGGACAAGCAAAGGATATGGGGTCGGCCGCTGTGCTGCTGAGCCTGATCTTTGCGGCGCTCTGCTGGGGCGGCGTTATTCTGATGCGCTGGTAAGACCGCTGGCGCATTACACCGACAACTGGAATTGATGATAGAACTGCTCCACTGCGCCGCTTTCCAGCGGTGGGGAATACAGCAAACCCTGCACCCCATCGCAACCATTTTCCTGCAGGAAAATCAGCTGCTCTGCTGTCTCAACGCCATCCGCCAGCACGAGTGCTTTCCATGCCGAGCCCATGCCAATAATGGCACGCACCAGCGTACAGGCTTCCTCGTCTTCCGGCAGACGCTGCACAAGTGCTCTGGGTAACTTGATCTTTTTAAGCTCAAAGCGGCGCAATCCGGTAATGGAGCCCTCACCCATCCCGAACTGATTAACCATCAGACTCACGCCCAGATTTTTCAGCCCATCCATGGTGGCGCGCACATTGGCACCGGGGTCAGTCAGCACTGTCTCAGGGATCTCAAGCTCAATATATTTGCGCTCCAGACCATAGCGCAGGCTGGTTTCATCTATCAGCCTGAGTAACTGATTACCCAGCAGGACCTGCCTCTCGCTAAGTGCCGTGGATACCTTTGGAATTCTGATATTCCGCTCATGCCAGAGACTCATTTGCTGGCACATTTTATCCAGTGTCCAGCTGGTCAGCGTACCGATAAGGCCGGCTTCCTCAGCAACTGGCAGGAAACGCTCGCAGTCGATATCGCCCAACTCCGGATGCCCCCAGATCAGCCGTGCTTCCATGCTGATCAAATGGCCATCATTAATGCAGATCTGGGGCTGATAGATCAGGCGGATCTCTTTGCGCTGCAGTGCATGATGCAACTGAGCTTCCAGTGTGGTGCGCTCCAGCGCACGTACATGCATGGCAGTGGTAAAGAACTGATAGGTATTGCCGCCCGAGCTTTTCGCTTCAAAGAGTGCAATATCGGCCTGCTTGTACAAGGTTTCACTGTCGTGGCCATCCGTGGGATAGCGGCTGATGCCGATACTCAGGGTGATTTCCACTTCATGGTCATTGAGGGTGAAAGGCGTTTTCTGCAGATTCAGCAGCCGGTTCACCAGTGGCAGCATTTCCGTCATTTCTTCAGCGCGAATCAACAGGCCGAAGCGATCACCACCAACGCGTGCCAGCAGCTCATACATATTCTGCAGACCTTCCAGCCGCTTGGACAGTTGCTGCAGCACCTTGTCACCCAGGGTGTGGCCCAGCGATTCATTAATACGCTTGAAACCATCCACATCCATCAGCAATACCGCAAATCCCTTACCGCTCCCCCGCGCTTCCGAGAGCAACTCATCGAAGTGACGGCGAAAGGTCGAGCGATTCGGCAGACGAGTCAGGCTGTCATTATTGGCAAGATCGTGCAGCCGCTGTTCCTGCTCCTTACGCAGGGTCACATCGGTAAATACTCCTACCAGTCGGGTGATACGCTGCTGACGGTCATAAAGTGCCTTGATCGATGCCGACAAAGGGAAGACTTCACCATTCTGTCGGCGATAGAACAGCTCACCCTGCCAGTGCCCGGTCTGCTCAATGCGATTGATCAGACTGGCATAAAAGCTGTCATCATGACGCTCACAGCGCAGGGTCGATGCCGGTTGGCCCTTCACATCCTCCTTGGCGTAACCGGTGATACGGGTAAAGGCTTCATTCACCATTAGAATACGACCCTCCGCATCGGTAATGATGACGGCATCGTTCATGGTGGAAAAAACCTGGGCGGCCATCAGCCCTTCATCTTCCATCGCCATGTCACGGCTTAAGTCACGTGCAGTGACAACAAAGCGGGCATCCTCACCTTCAAGCCCAGGGCTTATCACCAGATTCAGCGGGAAGACTTCCGTACCGCGCCGGCCACGCACCTGCAATTGCGAATGCTGCCCGCGACTCGCGCGCTCAATGGCACTTAATACGATCGCCTGATCAGGCCCATCAATAAGGCGGGTAAAGCTCTGATGCAGCACATCTTCTGCGGAGAGATGCCACATATCGGCGGCCACCTGACTCATTGTAAGGATGCTGCCATTGGTCCCCAGACCCAGCACCCCATCCATGATGGAATTAATAATCAGCTCTGTGCGGCGGGCATGCTGACGTGCGTAATGCTCACTCTCCGCACGCCGGGCTTCCTGCGCGGCGGCGGCTTGTCGCACCCGGTAAGTAAGAAAAGCCAGCAGAAGGCTCAGGAGCACTGCGGCTGCTACAGAGCCTATAAAGGCATAACGAATGTGCGCCATACGCTCAGCCAGCGTTGCAGCACTGATATCCACTCCCAGATAAGCGACGATAGTGCCGCTTGAGTCATAAATCGGCGCGAGAGCTGACAGAAACTCGCCATAGCTGTCCTGATGCGGCTGCGCTGAGACATAGACTCCACCAGAGTCCAGCGTATCCACCAGCTGCTGGGTGCGCGAATCGACCGTCTGATAGAGTTCCATCACCTTGCTGGGCTGGAGATTAAACGGCGAGCTCACCTCTTTGGCGTAAACCGCCGTATCAAGAATGAAATAGAGTTCATTCTTTTTATGCACCATGGTGTAGAGGTAATAGACATCCGGCATTTGCGAATGGGCTTTAATTAAAGGCTCAATCACCTGCCGATAAAGTGCAGAGCCGGTCTGATCAGTTCGCACCAGCTGTTTGTGCAGATCGCCATCCACCTCATTGGCCAGTACTTTGGCCAGACGCGCTTCATCCTGGCGAACCGTGGCCAGCTGCTCATGTTCTGCCTGGCGGTAAAGCCAGCTCAGGCAGAGAATAAATGCCAGCAGCACGAGCACACCCACTCCCGTCGCAAGGCGCCAGGAAGTCAGCTTGAGCACGTTTTTGAATAGCCAGTTCGTCATGGTTTTATCTACCTGATATCACAGGGTTTTATCGTCAGCGGCGTCACATAAACCCACAAAGTATCGTTCAAAAGGGGGATAGTTTGTCAGTATGAAACATTTCCCCCTGCCCTCGAAACACTGTCACGACACTTTACCGTTCTTAGGATACACTGTGATACAGAGCAAAAGAGCGTTACTCTAGAAACATTTTCGGGAACCGCTATTATCCTTTCAACCAAAGACTGAGAATGACAAATCCTATGAGTAATACACATTCAATTCTCCTGGTTGACGATGATTCAGAACTTCGTGAGCTGGTGAGCCGCTACCTGATGAATCATGATTTTCAGGTAACCTGTGTTGATGGTGCGTCAGCTATGGATCAGGCTCTGCAGGAAAGTACTCCCGACCTGCTGATTCTCGACTTGATGATGCCTGGTGAAGATGGTCTGTCCATCGCCAAGCGTCTGAAAGCCAGTCATGGCAATCTGCCTATCATCATGTTGTCTGCCAAAGGCGAAGACGTGGACCGCATCGTGGGTCTTGAAGTCGGCGCGGATGACTACCTCTCCAAACCTTTCAACCCTCGTGAGTTGCTGGCCCGTGTTCGCGCAGTTATGCGCCGTCCTGGCCAGAATGCCGAGGGTGAAACAAGTACTCAGCGCTTCACCTTTGGTGATTTCGTTCTGGATACTCAGCGCCACCAGCTGACTCACCGTGACGAGCTGCTGCACCTGACGACCAGCGAGTATGAACTGCTGGAAATTCTGGTACAGCATCCTAATCAGGTGCTGAACCGTGACATGCTGGTCTCCAAGCTGAAAGGTTATGACCGCTCTCCTTTTGACCGCAGCATCGATGTTCGTGTGACTCGTCTGCGCGCCAAGCTGGAAAAAGCGGAAGGCTCGCCTCACCATATCCAGACTATCTGGGGCAAGGGCTACCTGTTTGTTCCCAATCCTGAAGGCTGATAACAGGTAAACCATCGAGCATGTTTCGATCTCTGCTGGCCAAGACGTGGCTGATACTGGCCCTGACCGTCTTGGCCATTTTGCTTTGCTATACCCTCATTGTTACCCAATTCATCATTCTGCCCGTATCCCGTCAGTCAGCGGATGACCAGGCAGCGCTGATGAAGCTTGCCGCAGAAACCTGGGTGGAATTACCGCCTTACGCTCGTAGCTATTATCAGCTTGAGCTCGCCGGACAACACTTATTACTGCTCACCAAAACCCCGCCAACAACGCGTGAGCTGAAAAAGTCCAACATGTTCCTCGATATGCTGACTCAGGCACTGGCCCGACGTCTGCAGACCGATATCCACCTTCGTCTCGACAGTGATGACAATAATCTGGTGTGGGCCTCTTTTGCCCTGCCTACCGGCACCGTTTATATCGGCTTTGCCCGGGAGCGGCGTGCCTTCCCGATTCCTATCGCTGCGATTCTGATTCTGACGTTTGCCTCATTACTGGTACTGATTACCTCGCTGACCATCGTCTCGCGTATTACGCGACCACTGGTAGCCGCCTCTCGCGCTGCACGACGCATCGGTAAAGGGCTCAACTTTGAGCCGCTGGATGAAAATGGTCCGGAGGAAATGGCCGTACTGGCTCGCAGCTTTAACAAGATGGGCAAGGAAGTACGCGAACTACTGGAGCACCGGACGACGCTGCTGGCAGGTATTTCTCATGACCTGCGCACACCGATCGCGCGCATGCAGATGGCAATTGAGGTTCTCGATGATGGCTCCAACCCTGAAATGGTGGAACGCCTGACACGCAACCTCAAGGAGATGGACACGCTGATTGGCGACACGCTAGCCCTGTCACGCGGGCTTGAGCAGGCACCGTTGGAGCCGCTGGACATCAATCTCTGGCTGACAGACTTCAGCCAGTCCTTCCAGAACGAGCGGCTGCGTTACATTCGTCTGACCAGCCTGCCTGAACAATTGATGCTGCCACCACTGGCACTGAAACGCGTACTGACCAATCTGGTAGAAAACGCACTGCGCTATAGCGCCCCCGGCCCGGTAACAGTGGAAGCCACAGCTCAAGGCCCACAGATTATGGTGACAGTTCTGGACCGAGGCCCCGGAATCCCGGAGGACGCCAAAGCGAAGATCTTTGAACCCTTCTTCCGTCTGGAAGCCTCACGTAATAAACATACCGGTGGCAGTGGCCTGGGTCTGGCTATCGTGGCTCAGCTGTGTGAAATGTATAACTGGCACCTGTCAGTGCTGGATAACCCCGCTGGCGGCACCATGATGCAGCTGACATTGCTCGCAGAAGCGCCAGCGAAGTCCTTGGATGCACCCAAGGCAGACGAGCCCAAAACCATGGGCTGATGTACTCCTCCTTGTTTCAGACATAAAAAATCCGGCATAAGCCGGATTTTTTATTGGCCGATACCCTTCGGTACCGGCCTGATTCTGAGATATGCAGCTTAGACGTCAGCCACAGTTTTCAGAGGGTAGTTCGCAGGCATTGGCAGACGCGCAACACCAGAGTTAATCGCAGCCTGAGCAACCGCTGTCGCGACGGCGCCTAACAGACGGCTATCCATGGGCTTGGGCAGGATATACTCCTTACCAAAGCTCAGGCTTTCCAGACCATAAGCCGCCAAAACTTCTGCAGGAACATCTTCACGCGCCAGTGCGGCCAGTGCATGAACCGCAGCCAGCTTCATTTCTTCATTGATGGCGGTCGCACGAACGTCCAGCGCACCACGGAAAATGAAGGGGAAGCCCAGTACGTTGTTTACCTGGTTAGGATAGTCAGAACGACCGGTGGCCATGATCAGGTCATCACGCTCGCTGTGTGCCAGCTCAGGCTTGATCTCAGGATCAGGATTGGAGCACGCGAAAACGATGGGGTTAGCTGCCATGGACTTCAGCTGTGCAGGAGACAGCAGATCCGGACCGGACAGACCGATGAAAACATCAGCTCCGGCAATGGCATCATCCATAGTGCGCTTGTCAGTAGGATTAGCAAACATCGCTTTGTACTGGTTCAGATCATCACGATCAGCGTGAATCACTCCTTTACGGTCCAGCATGAAAATGTTTTCAAGCTTGGCACCACAGCTGACCAGCAGCTTCATACAAGCCACTGCCGCAGCACCTGCACCCAGGCAGACAATCTTGGCGGTCGCGATATCTTTATCCTGAAGCTCAAGAGCATTCAGCAGACCGGCTGCGGTCACAATCGCGGTACCGTGCTGGTCATCGTGGAATACAGGGATACTGCACTTTTCAATCAGAGCGCGCTCGATCTCAAAGCACTCTGGCGCCTTGATGTCTTCGAGGTTGATGCCACCCCAGGTGTCGGCGATACGGGCAACAGTGTCGATAAAAGCCTGTGGGCTTTCTGCGGTCAGCTCGATATCCACGCCATCAATGCCTGCAAAACGCTTGAACAGCAGACACTTGCCTTCCATTACAGGCTTGCTGGCCAGTGCGCCAAGGTTACCCAGACCCAGGATGGCAGTACCGTCAGAGATTACCGCCACGGTGTTGCCTTTACCGGTATAACGGTAAGCGTTGTCCAGGTCCTTCGCGATTTCCCGAACAGGTTCGGCCACACCAGGGCTGTAGGCCAGGGCCAGGTCACGCGCAGTTGCCGTGGCTTTGGTCACTTCGGTGGCAAGCTTCCCGGGACGGGGAAACTCATGATAATCAAGCGCAGCTTGTTTAAAGTCAGACATGTTCGAGGTTCCGATGCTTTTGTTCGAGTGAGTCGGGCGAAAAATCTTAATGCAAAACCCTGATAACCACCACTGGCGGCGATGCAGTCACCTTTGAGTCGCGTCATCAGGGAAGATTTTTTGCTTCAGGCAGGTTTTGCCTTCCTGGCAACCTGCCCATCATTCACTGGGACACGAAGTCCACAGTCGGCAATAACAAGAAGCCTCTGGCCACTCCCGGCCGCAAGGCTTCTTGCCTTGGCAGTGGCGATCAGTCCAGTACAGGACCTGCCGCCAGTACCGCAGGATCCACAGAGAAGCCTTTGGCACTGAAGTTATCTACGAACTGACGAATCAGTTCATGGGCCGCTGCGTCATACGCCGCAGGATCCGCCCAGGTTTTCTTGGGATTCAGCAACTGAGTTTCAACGCCCTCCACCGCCACAGGCACAGACAGGTTGATACCCGCCAGATGCTCAGTCGCCACGTTATCCAAGTGACCATTCTGAATGGCACCGATGATGGCACGAGTGGTAGGAATGCTGAAACGCTTGCCAGTACCGTAGCCACCACCAGTCCAGCCGGTGTTCACCAGAAACACCTGCGAGTCGAACTCTTCGATACGCTTCATCAGCAGTTCAGCGTATTCACCGGCAGGACGCGGGAAGAAAGGCGCGCCGAAGCAGGTTGAGAAAGTGGACTTGATGCCGCCGCCTGAGCCCATCTCAGTGCTTCCCACCAAGGCGGTGTAGCCGGACAGGAAGTGATAGGCCGCCGCCTCTTTGGACAGCACGGAGACCGGTGGCAGTACGCCAGTCAGGTCGCAGGTCAGGAAGATGATGTGCTTGGGTTCACCAGCCATGTTGGTGTCGGTACGCTTGTCGACATGAGTCAACGGGTAAGCCGCACGGCTGTTCTGGGTGAGAGAGCCGTCTTTGTAGTCAGGGTGACGCTCGTCATCCAGCACCACGTTTTCCAGCACCGCCCCAAAGCGAATCGCCTTATAGATGATGGGCTCATTCGCCTCAGACAGGTCGATACACTTGGCATAGCAGCCGCCTTCCAGATTGAAGACAACGCCTTTACCCCAACCGTGCTCATCATCACCAATCAGGTAGCGTGAAGGGTCTGCAGACAGGGTGGTTTTACCGGTACCGGACAGACCGAAGAACAGCGTCGTTTCGCCTTCTTCGCTAACGTTTGCCGAGCAGTGCATTGGCAGCACGTCTTTTTCAGGCAGCAGGAAGTTCTGCACAGAGAACATCGCTTTTTTCATCTCACCGGCGTAACGCATACCGGCGATGAGAACCTTGCGCTTGGCAAAGTTGATGATAACGGAGCCGTCAGAATTGGTGCCGTCACGCTCGGGATCACAGGTGAAACCTGCAGCGTTGAGGATCTGCCACTCTTCCTTGGATTTGGGATTGTAATTGTCCGGATTGATAAACAGACACTTACCGAAGAGGTTCTGCCAGGCAGTCTCGGTGGTCATTTTGACCGCCAGATAATGCTGGGTATCCGCGCCAACATGGACGTTGGACACAAAACGCTCGCGATCAGACAGATACTCTTCAACACGCTCCCACAGCGCATCGAATTTATCCGCATCGAAAGGACGGTTAACGGGACCCCAATGGATCAGATCGCGAGTCGAGGCTTCCTCGACAATAAAACGATCCATTGGACTTCTGCCCGTGCGCTTGCCGGTTTCGACAACCAGTGCGCCGTTATCGGCCAGACGGCCTTCCTGACGGGCGATCGCAGCTTCAACCAGAGCAGTTGAAGACAAGTTGACATGCGCAAGCCGTGAGCCTGCGTCATCAAGCATTTTGGTCATGCTGGTGTTTCCCTAGTGTTGAGTGCCTTATGTTGCTCCGTTGTTATTTCGTCAGCCGAGGCTGCGTGTCTTAGATGACAGGGTCGGGAGCAATCCTGACATTATGCCACAATAAGACGAAGGTAGGGTGAAACAGATAGTAAAAGCCGGCGCGAAGGCACCGGCTTTTTGGGCAAGAAACAAGGATGTTTAGCGCATCAAAGACAGAGGGATGAGGATCATCATTAGCCATGACACCTCAAAGCCAACACGCTATCCGAACGCTCAATGCAGAACGTCGGGATTACCGGGCGCCGAAGCCTCATGCTGCAAGGCTTCCAGATCTGCCTTGTCAAAGACGTACTCTTCATTACAGAACTGACACTGCACCTTCAGCTCTTCATCCTGCTGAATTGCATCGTTCAGATCTTCAGCGTTCAGGGTTGCCAGTGCCGCGCTGCAACGCTCTTTAGAGCAGTCACAATGGAAGCGAAGATCGAGCACAGGGAATACACGCACCTGTTCTTCATGGAACAGACGCGTCAGCACCGTTGTATTGTCCAGCTCCAGCATTTCCTTACTGGTCAGGGTATCCGCCAGCACGGTCAGACGTTCCCAGTCCTCAAGATCAGCAACATCAGTGGGGCCACTGCTTTCAGGCACCGCCTGCAGCATCATGCCCGCCGCATCTTTACCGTCTGCCGCCAGGAACAAGCGACAAGGCAGCTGTTCTGACTGGTTGAAATAGCCCTGCATACATTCAGCAAGAGTCGCCCCCTCAAGCGGCACGATCCCCTGATAAGGACGTCCTTTCTCAGGCTCAATGGTGATCGCCATCTGGCCGCCTTCCTGCAGCAGCATCATGGGGTCGAGATCATCAGCAATGTCGCCATCCCAACGGGCAATACCACGAAGGTCCGCCAGATGGCTGCACTCGGCCTGCACCACACGCAAGGCTCCGGCAGTGCGCGCCTGAATCACCAGACGCCCTTCGAACTTGAGCACTGTGCTCATCAGGCTGCATGCCGCCAGCATCTGCCCAAGCAGGGTTTGCACTGGCCTGGGATAGGCATCACGACTCAACACTTCCTGATAGGTGCTCTGCAGTCCGGTGATCGCACCGCGCACGCTGATGTCATCGAACAAAAAACGCTGGATCTGGTCAGGATTACTCATACTTTCTCACTTGCCATCCCTCAGAACACGCCGGGGACTGGTCGATTCAATAACTGCCTGAGGCAAAAATGGCGCGCACTATAGCACAGGAGCAACACAGGCTGCCGTTAAAGGGATTCGCCGGAAAAAACATCACTTTTGAAACGATGGATCTGGCGGCGCTCTTTCTTGCTGGGGCGATGCTCACTCACCAGCGCGCCATTGTTGGCCTTACGGTCTGCGGCCTTGCGCTCACGTGCGGCGATACTCTCCGGCGTTTCCTGATAGAGGGCTTGCGCCTCAGTTGCCGGGCGGCGTTGATCATTCAAACCAAGCACCTCGACGACCTTATCATCGTAACCCTGACGAAGACCGATCAGGGCGCCCAGCTCGACCATTCTGCTGGGTTTTCCTTTGGCGCCGTTGTAATCCACCTTGCCGCCTTCAATGGCGTCCTTGGCCAGACCGCGGGTTTTATAAAAGCGAGCCGCCCACAGCCACTTGTCCAGACGGACTCCGTTGGCGCTATCGCTCTCACTATTTTTCTTGGACATGAAAACTCGCTTGATACCCAGGAAAGGTATCGTTCAGAAAATGAGGTGATTGTCTGCGATATGGGGGCGAACCCGTAAAATCAAAGCACTGGCGGCAGAATATCAGCAAAGCTTTCCAGCAATGGAAAAGCGGCGGTATTAACCGGCGGCTTCTGGCTATCGGGCTTTGCAATCTGCAGCACATAACCAATGCCTGCATTCTGCGCCGACGCCAGTACCGATGTACTGTCATCCACAAAGAGCGTCCGCGCTGGCGTATAGGGCTCAACCTTCTGCAGCTGCTCCCAGAAAGCCGAGTCCTCTTTGGGCATACCAAAATCATGGGACACAATGATGTCATCCACCCAGGGACGAAGATCCACCTGCCGCATTTTGAGCGCCAGCGGGTCCGGATGGCAGTTAGTGACAATCACCACCCGACGGCCACTTTGCCGAGCCGCCGCGAGGAAAGGCTCAACAGCAGGCCGCAGCGCCACTTTATGGGCAATCTCCTCTTTGAATGCCATGATGTCGACTTCCAGTTGCCGGGCCCAGTAATCGGTGCAGTACCAGTTCAGCTTCCCCTGGGTCTTACGGATCTGATGGTGAAGAGACTCACGCGCCTTCTCGGCTGCCAGGCCATGAATGTCCGCATAACGCTGCGGCAGGTACTCCAGCCAGAAGAAGGTATCAAAGTGAAGATCCAGCAAGGTACCGTCCATATCCAGCATGACGGTATCGATATTCTCCCACGGCAACATGAACCGCCCTCTCTCATTTTTCTCAGAATTTCGCGCCCTATTCTCGCTTATTGCGCTATCTGGCGTCATCCCCGTGTACTCGCGCAGGGGTATTCCCTCGGACTTTGGTCGCATGTGATAATCCCCGGTCAACCCGCCTTTTAAATGAGGTTTATGACTGCTTTGACGTTGAGTATCAGACCTGCCTTAGCCATCACCTGTTGTGCTTCCAGCCCATGCGGCTGCGTAGCCAGTCCTAGCGCTGTTCGTCGTACCGGAGCCTTCACCCATGGATGCTAAAGCACTGATCCCACAGTTACTGCGGATTACTCAGGAAGCCGGCAAGGCGATTCTGACGGTCTATCAACGTGAAGATGTCGATGTTCGCCAGAAGGAAGATGCTTCCCCCCTGACCGAAGCTGACCTGGCCGCTCATGATCTGATCAAAGCCAGTCTGCAACGCCTGACACCGGACATTCCCTTTATCAGCGAGGAACAGGAAGCACCGCTACTGGCCGAGCGCAAGCAGTGGCCGACTTACTGGCTGGTTGATCCGCTGGATGGCACCAAGGAGTTTCTCAAACGGAATGATGAATTCACCGTCAATATCGCGCTGATCCAGCATGGCAAACCTGTTCTCGGTATTGTGCATGTGCCGGTCAGCGGCAGTACCTATGTCGGCATTCCGGGCGAAGCCCCGGAAGCCTACAAACTAACGGGTCAGGGTAAGCAGCAGGCACTCAGTACCCGTGCGTTACTGAGCTATCGTGCCGTCACGCAACTGGGTAGCCGCCATCATCAGGATCCACTGGATTTGTGGGTCAGAGAGCGACTGGAAAACAACGTTGCTCCCGTCACGCTGACCACCATGGGCAGCTCACTCAAATTCTGTCTGATTGCAGAAGGACTGGCGGATATCTATGTGCGTAATGCGCCCTGCAGCGAATGGGATACAGCCGCTGCGCAGGCCATTGTGGAAGCTGCCGGAGGCAAGGTCCTTAACTTCCGGTTTGAACCGGTGCGCTACAACTGCCATGAAGATTTGCTGCAGCGGCCGTTTCTGGTCATTGGAGATCCAGGCCGTGACTGGCAGCAGATTCTGGAAGGACTAAACCAGCACTGAAACGTGCTGGCTCATAACCTTTCTGTCTCCCTTAGCCGTGAATATTCGGCCAGGTGTCCATCAGGATGCCGATAAAAATCACCAGCCCTACCCAATGGTTGTGCAGGAAAGCCTTAAAACAGGCATCACGATCACGATAACGGGTAATCCAGTATTGCCAGACAAACATCGCCGCAGCAATCCACAAACTGGCCGCGTACCAGCTGCCAAGCTCTGCCAACTGCCCGACCCACGCCATCAACCACAGCGCCAGTAGCTGCAGACAGGCAATAATCCGTCGATCAAAACGCCCAAAAAGCACGGCTGTCGACTTCACCCCAATACGTAGATCATCGTCACGATCCACCATGGCGTAATAGGTGTCATAAGCCACCGTCCACAGCAGGTTGGCAAGAAAGACCAGCCAGCCCATCAGCGGAATCTCGCCCTGTTGCGCCGCGAAGGCCATGGGAATCCCCCAGCCAAAGGCCGCACCCAGAACGACTTGCGGCAAATGGGTATAACGTTTCATAAAGGGATAACAAGCGGCCAGCGCCAGCGCGACAAATGACAGGCTGGCGGTATAGGTATCCGTTTGCAGCACCAGAATAAATGCCAGCAGCGCCAGAGCCCCAGCCAGAATCAGTGCTTCACGACTGGTCACCTGCCCGCTGGCCAGTGGCCGCAGGCGGGTGCGTTTTACATGACCATCCACCTTACGATCGGCAAAGTCATTGATCACACAACCGGCAGCGCGCATAAGCCAGACTCCCAGCACAAAGATGATCAGCAGATGCCGGTAGGGCAAGCCATCTGCCGCCAGCCACAATGCCCAGAGGGTTGGCCACAACAGCAGGTAGGTACCGATAGGTTTATCGGCACGCATTAGCTGCACATAGGCTTGAAAACGCGTCATTTCGCTCATGAAAACTCCTTGAAACGGCCAGCTCAGCCGCACCATTGAGACATATCACTCAGAAGAAAGAAAACCGCACACCGGCAAATCAGTGTTCGGTATCGCTTGATAGCCGCTTATGAACAGAGAGGGTTTATTGCGAGGCGGCATGAATCTGCTGCACAAAGGCCGGCAGAAAGAATTCCATCACGACCAGAGGCTGATGCTCAAGATAAAAGCGGGAACGGCGACCCCAGATCACATTACCTTCCTGCGTTCGCCCTTTGCCCGGAATAATCGGACTTCGCCCGACCCCGGCCTGCCGAAACAGCGTATGCCCCAACGGCTTGACGCCCTGCCGACGCAGACGTCGGCCCGAGCCCAGAAAGGTTTTGCGTGGAATCAGGGTTCGCGCTCGAACAACGGCCTGACCGTTAACCCAAAGAATCACATCTCGCACCCAGCCACGCTGAAACGTTCGTGAACTCAGACCAAGATAGGCGCAGTCATCAGGGGAAAGTAAACGCCAGCCTTCGAAGATAATTTCTACACGTACCCTGCCTTGTAATTGTCGCTCAAGATTGCTGGTCAGCGACCCCGGTTTCTTTAGCCAGGGCGCGAGTTGTCGATCTGGACAAGTCAGGGGTCGCCAATCGATAAGGGCGGGAAACTGCATGAAGGATGATCCAATCAGACGCCAGTTATGAGGCTAATCAATAACGGCTAAGCGGTCTGCTCCAGCGCAGCCAGCAAGGTATTCAGATGATCTGAGTTATTCAGCAACTCATCAACCTGTTGCCGGCATACAACCAGATCAAGTCCGAGGGAAGCGATAAGAGACTCATCGAGCCCGGGCCCCGGACAGTGGCCAATGCCACGCTCAGCCAGCAGCCCAAGAGTCACGGTCAGCAGGTGCGCGAAGATATCGGCTTCGCCGTCATAACGGTGATGCCCCATATAACGGATGCCTTTCCAGACCTCCGGTGGCAGCTGCCAGCATTGCAGTAACCAGGAGCCTACCTGCTCACGCGTCACGCCCAGCACCTGCTTTTCCACATGCTGAGATGCCAGATTGCGATTGCATTCAAGGTAGCGATTAATCAGGGAGAAATGCGGGGGAAACACATGCGCCAGCACCAGATAGCCAAAGTTGTGCAGCAGTCCTGCAAGATAGGCCATGCCTTTGCCAGGTCGCTTAGCGGCGGGCATCGCTTTCACCAGCAGCTCCATGACCATGGCGCAGCAGACTGCCTGTTTCCAGTAGGCTTTGACTTCAAGTTTGTTGTCTTTTGGCACTCGCAGGGAGCGGTTCAATGACAGCCCCAGCGCCAGATTCATCACCAAATCAAAGCCCAGGACACGGACGATGGCATCCTTGACCGACTGGATCTGCCCAGGCGCTGCATAATAAGGCGAACTGGCCCAGCTGATCACCTGCGCCGCCAGACTGGGGTCATCTTCCACCAGCGGCACCAGATCATCGACATCCGCATTTTTATTACTACCGAGCTGAATAATGCGCTGAGCGGTCATCGGCAGCGGCGGTATTTCCAGGGTATCGGCCAGACGCTCTTTAATACGCAGCGAAGTAAAACGGTCCACCGCCAGCAAGATAGCCTGTTCGTCATCCTCCAGAGGCGTTGAGGTGTGATCCAGCTGCTGTGGATCCACCGCAAAGCGGAAGATCTGCGCATTCTGCAAAGCGCTGGCATCCAGAGGGAAACGCAGCCCGCTGACAGGCTCATAGACCTCAAGGCTCGTCGCATCGCGCAGGGAATGATCCAGCAAAATAGGCAGCGTAAAGAGCTTATCGAAAAGGTGAGGCTGGCTAAGCAAGGAAGGCAGGAAGATCTTTTGCACCTGCTCAGCAGCAAGCGCACGCAGCGCCCTCTGATAGCTGTGATTCAGCAAGGCCAAATGCAGCAGCTGCTGCTCGGGCAAAATCGCCAGCACTTTGCCTCGACTATCTTCAAGAATCGCGATTCTGGCCTGAACCACACTGCACTCCTTCCTGATCACTGCCTATCAAGAATGGCTGACACTCTGCCAGCCTGCAAAGGCGTATTATGAAGTTTTCTCATGGGATGTCACCCATCCTTTCGCCAACTTCAATCCAATCAGTTAAAAATCTTCCCCTAGCGACCCTGCGGATAACCCAGCTGGCGCCAGGCCTCATAAACAGCCACCGCCACCGTATTAGACAGGTTAAGACTGCGACTGTTTTCCAGCATGGGCAGACGCAGGCGAGTCTCCCCTGTGAACTGCGCCAACACCTCAGCCGGCAACCCACGGCTTTCCGGACCAAATAAAAGTACATCACCGGACTTAAAGCTGGCATCGCTGTGGGGACGACTGCCTTTGGTGGTGAACGCATACACCTGCCCACCGGCCGTGGCCTCCAGGCCCGCTTCCAGACTGGCATGGATCTGAACCGGAGCGAACTCATGATAATCCAGACCCGCACGCCGCAGGCGCTTGTCATCCAGCTCAAAGCCCAGGGGCTCAATCAGATGCAGAGTAAAGCCGGTATTGGCGCACAGCCGAATGATATTTCCCGTATTGGGCGGGATTTCAGGCTGATAAAGCATGATATGCAACATGCGTTTGGCACTCCGGCAAAAAACAGGTGATCTGGCGGTCGTTGTTCACTGGCGCTAAGCACGCAGGCTCGTCCGTCTCGTGGATAAAAAAAGAGGGGCATTATAGCCCCTCTTTCTGGTCGTTACAGTGTGCAGAATCTCTACACCCGACGGGCGCAGCTATCCATAGCGGCGCAGCGCTTCCAGCGGTGGTTCCTGCCCGACTTTGCGCAACATCCACAGTGCGGGCAGTGCCACCAGTACCGCGCACACAGGCGGCCAGAGCAGTAGCCATACAGGCCAAGGCATCGTGACATTCAACACTTGCGAAAAAATCACACTCCCCAGTCCGAGGGTACCGAGAATACCGCCCACTCCGGCCAACGCACCTAACCACAGAAACTCGCCCCACTGACGCTGTCGCAGGCGCTGTCTTGCCACACCTAATGTATGCAGCAGAGCCGCTTCCTGGCGGCGCTCATTAAGGCTGACCTGCAAAACCGCAATCATCACCAGCCAGGCCGCAGCCAGCACAAAGACGAAGAGATACTGCACGGCTTTGGAGAGCTGATTCAGCAGCTCACGAAGCTGATCGAGCAAGGCATCCACTCCTACCAGCGTGACTCCCGGCCAGCGCTGGTTAAGCCCGGTAATGGCTTCAAGATTAGCGGACCGGGCATGAAAGCTGGTCATCAGGGAGATCGGAAAATCCGCCAGCGCTCCGGGCGAGAAGATCACAAAAAAGTTGGGGTTAAAGGAGTTCCAGTCGACGCTTCGGATACTGGTGACTTTGCCAGCGATAGTTTCTCCGGCGATATCAAAAGTCAGGGTATCACCCAGTCCGGCATCAATACGCTGGGCAAACTCCTGCTCCAGTGACAAACCCACCTCGCCGGATAAAAGCCCGGCCTTCGGCCACCACTCGCCTTTCAGCAGAGCATTGTCATTGCCCAGCACCCTTGACTCGGTCAGGTTCAACTCACGACCGGGTGACGTAGGTTCAGACTCATCGTCTTTGCCCTGATCCCGCAACTGCTGCTTGGTTGGCAGCGTCTTGCCATTGACCTGCAGCAGCCGACCACGAAGCATCGGGTACAGCGGATTACTGCTCCAGCCCTGATCCGCCAGATACTGGTTGAACTGATCGCCATCCGTCGCCGGAATGTTAATGGCGAAATAGTTAGGCGCATCGGCAGGCAGCTGCGCCTGCCAGCTATCGAGAAGATCCAGCCGAATCAGCATCACCACCCCCACCGCGATACTGACCAGAGCAAATGCGGTGACCTGCAATGCCTGATGATGCCGCTGTTTCTGTCCTGACTTAACGCCGGGCAATTTCAGTACCAGCGCTCGAGCGAGGACATACAGCACCAGCATGCCAATCACCAGACCGGCACCCAGCAGCAAGGTCAGCTTCGGCGAACTGCTTTGCCCCCATAGCCAAAGCAATAAAGCAATCAAGGCAGAAGCGATCCAAAGCACCCGACGCACCGGCGGCATCATGACATCGTCACGCAGTGTGCGAAGCGGGCTGATATTCAGCAGCTGCCACCAGTGCGGAATCACCAGCGCAGCGACGAGCAACACAGCGGTAAACACGCCATTGAGTGCCGGCCACCAGGATACCGGCGGCAGAGGATCAGGCAGCCACTGGCGAAACAGCATGACCAGCCCCTGCTGCGCGACAGCGCCAACGGCGATACCCGCGACCAGCGCGGCAACCAGCAGTACGCCAAGACGCATGCCCAGCATCAGCGCCAGTTCTTTTCGCCCAAGCCCCAGACAGCGCCAAAGCGCCAGCTCATCCTGATGACGCACGCTGTATTGCCGGGCCGCCAACGACAGGGCGATGCCCGCCAGCAACACGGCGAGCACACTGCCAAGATCCAGATACTGATGAATACGCGTCAGGGTCCGCCCCAGGCGCTGATTTTCCGAGGCAGGGTCCAGTATGCGAGCAGAGGCATCAAGCTTTGTCTCCAGCCACTGATGAAACTGGCTGATCGCCGTATCCGGCCCATCCACCAGATAGCGATAACTCACCCGGCTGCCCGGCTGAATCACTTTGGCAGCGGCCAGATCGGCACTGTTCATCATCAGGCGGGGGTTAATATCGACCAGACTGATGCCGGGGTCCGGCTCCTGTAACAGCGTGGCTGTGATAGTGAAAGTACTGTAACCAAGCTGAAGTGTATCGCCGGGCTTCACACCCAACATCGCCAACAGGCGCGGCGCAGCAAATACCTCACCCGGCGCGGGGCCAGAGCTCACCTCACTGACCTTTCCCTCGGCATCGCGAAGCGTCAGCTGACCATGCAATGGATAGCCTGCTGGCACCGCCTTCACTCCCGCCAGCGCAAACTGATCGCCGGTACTCGCCATGCTGATAAAGTCAGTAATCTCCAGCGGTGCGGGCAAGCCCAGTCTGCTCGCCTCATCCCACCAGACCTGCGGAGCTTCGCGACTGGAACGAATCACCAGAGGCGCTCCGAGGTAGCGTTGCGATTGCGCCGTAACACCACGCTCCAGACGGTCAGCAAAGAACCCCAGCAAGGTCGTGGCGACGCACGCCAGAAATACTGCCAACGCCAGTAAACGCAGTTGGGAATCTCTCCAGCCAAATCGGGCGTAACGCCAGGCGGCGCCGAAGGTTAGAGTCTCAGAGGACACGGCCAGCCTCCATAATGACGCGCTGGTCGCAGCGAGCAGCCAGACCTTCATCATGAGTCACCATGACGAGCGTGGTGGCCGATGATGCATTCAGAGAAAAGAGCAGCGACATAATATGCTCGCCGGTTGCCTCATCCAGATTGCCCGTGGGCTCGTCGGCAAACAGCAGCGACGGCTCACTGGAAAAAGCTCGCGCCAGGGCAACACGCTGCTGCTCCCCTCCCGACAGTTGACGAGGGGTGTGGCCAATGCGATGCCCGAGTCCGACCTTCTCCAGCCATTCACGGGCTTTTTCATCAGCGTTTTTCTCACCCTTTAGCGCCAGCGGCAAACTGATGTTTTCCAGCGCCGATAACGCAGGCAGAAGCTGAAAGGATTGAAATACAAAACCTACCTGATGGGCACGCAGTGCAGCGCGTTCATCCTCGCTGAGTTGGCTGAGCGCTGTTCCATCGATATAAACCTCTCCGGTGGTCGGCAGATCCAGTCCGGCAAGAATCCCCAGCAAAGTCGACTTTCCCGCACCGGAGCGCCCAACAATGGCAAGGCTCATGCCCGCAGCAACGCTCAGGTTGACATCTTCCAGCAGCGTCAGAGACCCTTCCGGGGTCGCCACCTGTTTGGCAACATTTTCAGTACGGAGAATCAGAGTGTCGGTGTTTACTGTGTTATCCCGGTGGTCCTGCCCATCACGCATACGTTTGTTCCTGATCAAAATGCTGGCCGTCATTTGCCTCGGCACGGTTTACGTTACCCAGGCATCTGCCAATACCCTGGTGGTACTGGGTGACAGCCTGAGTGCGGCCCATGGCATAGCCAAAGAAGAAGGTTGGGTAAGTCTGTTAACCCCCCGGCTGGAAAAAACCGGCTGGCAGGTCATCAATGCCAGCATTTCCGGTGATACCAGTGACGGCGGCGTCTCGCGCCTGCCCTCACTGCTGGAGCGTCATCATCCGCAGGCGGTACTGATAGAGCTGGGCGGTAACGATGGCCTGCGCGGCCTGCCACCCCAGCGCTTCAAGCAAAATTTACAAAAACTGATCGAGATGAGTCGAGCGGCAGGCGCCACTCCTCTGCTGCTCGGTATCCGACTGCCGCCAAACTATGGCCCTGCCTACACTCAGGCTTTTGAAAACAGCTATCAAGAGATCAGTAACACACTGAATACACCCTTACTTGGGTTCTTTATACGTGACGTAGCGTTACAGCCTGAGCTAATGCAAAGCGATGGCTTACACCCCAATGCGAAAGGTCAGCCTCTGATCGCGGATCGGGTGGGAAACTGGTTAGAGCCCCAACTATCTGAAATCCCGCAAGAAATGGGGCCTAAGCAAGATTAGTAGCGGTTTAATGATAAAAAAATACACACGAAGGCGTCATAAAAACATTTGATAACGAAAAAATTCAGACTTTTTCCTATGGGCACATTCGGCGGGCAGCGGTAATCTTTTCCACATGGACGACATCAGGAAGATGTTCAGGGAAAGGATCTGCTATCAAGGACTCGATAGCCGCAGGATGCAAATGGAACAGGCAGAGCGCAGGCCGTGATCATGGAATGAACCGACCTGCACGCTGCTTTACAGGAAGAGCTCCAGCAAATCATTCAGGTAACGTTGTCCCATTGGGGTTGCTCTGAAAAGATCTTCGTTCTTGTCCAGAAGCCCCCGGGTCCGTCCCAGCTCAACCGGCTCACCAACCAGTTGCATGGGCAACCCGGTGCGCTGCTCCCACCACTTCGTTGGCACCCCATCAATCAAACGCAACGCATTCATCATGAACTCGAAGGGTAACTCCTCTCGGGATACTTCGTTTTCCCCTGCCGCCAACAAGCGATTTCTGTCGAGATAGTGCGCTGGCATCCGGGTTTTCCAGCGCCGGACGATTTTACCTTCCCCGGGCCAGGTGACTTTGCCGTGGGCTCCAGCACCAATACCCAGATAGTCTCCAAACTGCCAGTAGTTAAGGTTATGCCGCGCCCTGCGCCCGCGCGTGTAAGCGGAAGTTTCGTACTGCATAAAACCGGCTGACTGCAACAAGGCATGCCCCTGCTCCTGAATCTCCCACAGCGCATCATCTTCAGGCAGAACCGGCGGCTTGCTGTAAAACGCGGTGTTAGGCTCGATGGTAAGCTGATACCAGGAAATGTGGGCAGGGTTAAGATCTATCGCCTGCTGTAAATCCGCCAGCGCCTCCTCCAGCGACTGATCCGGCAGACCATGCATCAGATCGATGTTGAAGTTATCAAAGCCGAGCTGATGCAGTTGCTCAATGGCCGCCACCGCTTCACCTTTGGAATGAATCCGGCCAAGGCGTTTGAGCTTTTCATCATTGAAACTCTGCACACCCACTGACAGACGATTAATTCCCGCTGCACGGAAACCGGCAAAGCGCTCGCGCTCAAAGGTTCCGGGGTTCACTTCCATGGTGACTTCACAATCGGCGGCCATAGGGACAATCTCACCAACCCCCTTAAGCAGCCTGGCAATCGCAGGAGCGGTAAAGAGACTCGGCGTACCGCCACCGATAAAGATGGATTGCAATTCACGGCCCTGAGCGGCGACCCGCTCCAGAGACAGATCTTCCAGCAGACGATCAACATAATCATCCTCTGGCACTTCCCCTTTGGCTTCATGGGAATTGAAGTCGCAATAGGGACACTTTCGGACACACCAGGGAATGTGGATATACAGGCTTAAAGGAGGCAGTTGCAGCACGATTATTTCCGTTGGCAGCTCAGCCGAGCAGCCGGTCAAAACACGAAATCAGAAGACAGGCAGACACCTGTAAGTGAAGCTGAGCGGTATTGTCTCAGGGATTAAAGCGCTGCATCAGCTGCGCCAGCGCACGACCACGGTGACTTTGGCGGTTCTTTTCCTCCGGCGCCAGCTCGGCGGAACTGAGCCCCTGCTCGGGCAGCCAGAACAACGGATCATAGCCAAAACCACCCTCACCTCGCGGCTCAAACAAAATACGACCTTCCCAGGTTCCCTGACAGATCAGCGGCGTGGGATCGGTTTCATGGCGCATAAACACCAGCACACACTGGAAGCGAGCAGTACGCTCGGATTCCGGGATATGACGCAGTTTCTCCAGCAGCAGGTCGCAGTTATCATCATCGGTAGCGCCCTGACCGGCAAAACGTGCCGAATAAATGCCAGGAGCACCTTTGAGTGCATCGACCTCCAGGCCGGAATCATCGGAGAGGGAAGGCAACCCCGTCAGCCGTGCGGCGTGACGCGCTTTAAGGATCGCATTCTCCACGAAGCTCAGGCCGGTTTCATCGGCATCCGGTACGCTGAATGCGGACTGGGGCACGACTTCAAAATCCAGCCCGCCCAGCAGCTCATTGAATTCCCGCAACTTACCTTTGTTGCCACTGGCCAGTACGATCTGCTTCATGGTGAAACCCCATTGCTGCTTCCCGGAGAGAAGACTGTTAACTCATCATCAGTAAAGGACAATGATAGCACGGGGTTTTAGTCTGAGTCAGAAAGCCCATCGCTTTGACGAGGCAGGATGACGGTCACCTCAAGGCCACCCTCGGGATGATTACGCAGCACAAGGTCACCGCCGTGTCCCTGCGCCAGACTGCGGGCAATGCCCAGCCCAAGCCCTGTTCCGCCGGTGTGGCGGTTACGTGAAGGCTCAAGACGCACATAGGGTTCGAACACATCCTCGAGCTTTTCCGGCGGAATCCCCGGTCCGTGATCACGTATCTGCAGCATCCAGACCACCTCATCCTGCAGCATATTCAGAGTGGCACTGCCCCCGTAAAACAGGGCGTTATCAATGATATTGGTCAGGCAACGCTTGAGCGCCAGTGGCTTGGCCTTGAGCGGACTGAACGCCCCTTCCAGCATGAGCTGTCGCCCCTGTTGCTGGTAATCCGCCAGCAGGGATTCAAGCAGAACAGGGACCTCTATCCACTCGCTGTTTTCGTGAATATCAGTCTCTTTCACATACTGCAGCGCCCCTTTGACCATCAGATCCAACTCTTCCAGATCACGCGCAAAGCGCTGGCGCATCGTGTCATCATCCAACAGTTCAGTACGCAGCCGTAGCCGGGTGATAGGCGTTTTCAAGTCGTGGGAAATGGCCGAGAACAGACGGTCGCGCTCATCGAGATAACGGCGGATACGCTCCTGCATGTAGTTAAAGGCCCGCGCCGTTGCCCGCACTTCCGAAGGGCCGGTCTCCACCATCGGCGGATGGTCGATATCACGACCAAAATCCTCCGCCGCACGGGCAATATTCGCCAGAGGACGCGTCATCCAGCGAATCCCCACCAGAGACAGCAGCATGACCACCACAAGCATCAGTACCAGAAAAGCGATCTTGTCCGCGCTCATCCAGCTGCCTTTGTCGAGGAAGCCCGGCACCGGCAACAAGGTAGCGATATAGAGCCAGGTATTGGCCTCAAGCTGCAGCTGTACCACCATCACCGGCGGCGACAGCGGCTCAAGAAAGAGTGACTGCGCCCAGCGTGGCGGCAAGTCCAGCGCCAGGGTTTCAGAGTTCAGGACACGCAACCGGCGCGGGTCAGAAAAAGCCACAAAGACCTGATCGACATTCAGTTCCTGACGCATGATGCGCCCGACATTCTGCTCGACCAGCTGTTTTTCCTGACTCGGGCCAATATCACTGACCGGAATCTGATGGTCATTGATACTGACAAAGAAACGCGTTCCGCCCATCCGGCGTAGCTGATCCAGCACGAGGTGACGATATTCCAATGGCAGGGACACGAAAAAGCGCGCGGTGGAAGCGATGTTGTAGCTCAGGCTTTTGGAAACACGGTCCACCAGCTCAAGATGACTGGCACGCACCTGTGAACTCCAGACCACGTAGCTCAGAAGCTGAGCCAGCAGAACGCCGCCCAGCATCAGAAAGACAAAACGGCCACGCAGGGTGCGCGGCAGCCAGCGACTAACCGACATTCTCGACCGGCACCGCCAGAATATAGCCCGCACCTCGAATGGTTTTGATCAGCTGCGGGCTTTTGGCATCGTCACCCAGGCGGGCGCGCAAGCGGCAGATATGCACATCAATCGAGCGATCCAGCGGGGGCGCATCACGACCACGGGACAGGTCGAACAAATCATCCCGCGACAATACCTGCTGTGGATGACTCAGAAACACGTTCAGCAGGGCAAAGTCTGCTCCACTTAAGCTTTCACGCTGGGCATCGTTACCCACCAGCTCACGGGTCGTGCGATCAAGCTGCCAGGGTCCGAAACGCTGGAAGCGTGCTTGCCCGCCGAAACTCTGAGTACGGCGTAAAATCGCCTTGATACGTGCCAGTAGCTCACGGGGGTTGAAGGGTTTGGCGAGGTAGTCATCAGCCCCCAGTTCCAGGCCGAGAATACGGTCAGTATCGTCGGCACTGGCCGTCAGCATGATGATCGGCACCTGCGACTGCTGACGCAGCCTTTTACACAGGGAGAAGCCGTCTTCACCGGGCAGCATCAGATCCAGAATCACCAGATCCGGCGCATGGCTGGCAAAGCCCTGATCCAGACCGGAGCCATCGGCAGCCATCTGGCACTCGAAGCCATGCCGGCTGAGATAGTCTGCAATCAGCTGGCGAATATCTTCATCATCATCAACGATCAGGATGCGTTTGCCGGTACTCATTGCGGGGTGTGTTCCTCAGTCAAGGAGCCCGGATATCGGGCTCCAGTCATACCCTCTGAGGAAATCCACCTCAGGGGCAAGGGTTGGGGTAGCGGGTACTGATCGCTTCAATTTCCGCCAGCACTGCTTCATCGAGGGTGATATTAACACTCTCAATGTTCTCTTTAAGCTGCACCATAGTGGTAGCCCCAATGATGTTGGAAGCCACAAATTCACGGGTGTTAACATAGGCCAGCGCCATCTGTGTTGGCGTCAGACCGTGTTTTTCCGCCAGCGCGCAATAGGCTTCAGCGGCCAGTTCACCCTGCTCGGTGAAGTAGCGTTGAAAGCGGCTGTAGAGTGACAGGCGAGCACCTTCGGGACGAGCACCATGTCGGTATTTTCCCGACAGCACACCGAACGCCAGGGGCGAGTACGCCAGCAGTTCAACACCTTCACGATGAGCCACTTCAGCCAGACCAACCTCAAAACTGCGGTTCAGCAGGCTGTAAGGGTTCTGAATGGTGGCAACACGTGGCAGACCGAGCTTGTCCGCCAGATGCAGGAACTTCATCACCCCCCAGGGGGTCTCGTTGGACAGGCCGACGTAGCGAATCTTGCCCGCTTTCACCAGATCACCCAGTGCTGACAGGGTTTCCTCCATTGGCACATCATGGAGGTCCTGACCGTATTCGTAGTTCAGTTTACTGAAGAAATTGGCATCACGACCGGGCCAGTGCAGTTGGTAAACATCGATATAATCCGTTTGCAGACGCGCAAGACTGGTATCGATGGCAGCATGAATGCTCTCTTTGGTGAAACGCATGTCGGGGCGAATATGATCCACCCCACGGCTGCTAGGGCCTGCAACCTTGGAAGCGATGACCAGATCATCACGCTTGCCGCGCTTGTTCAGCCAGGTGCCGATATAGGCTTCGGTGCGGCCCTGCGTCTCTGGCTTGGGCGGAACCGGATACATTTCTGCGGTATCGATAAAATTAATACCGGTGCTCAGGGCATAGTCCAGCTGCTCATGCGCTTCGGCTTCCGTATTCTGTTCGCCATAGGTCATGGTGCCCAGGCAGATTTTGCTGACATTCAGATCAGTATGGGGAATCTTGTGAAAAAGCACGGATATTCCTCTTTGAGAAAGGTGACGTGAACCGTCGGCGGGGTCGTTCTGAGGTTTCTTAATACGGCAAAGTGTGTCAAATTCCAAACCGGACGCCCGCAACGCTTTATTGCAAGGCCTGCCTGTTCCACCCTGATCAACCTCCTGTGTTCAGATAACGCTCGTGCAAACTTCGGCGTTCTTCTGCCAGGACTGGCTGTGAGTACCTGCCGTCCCATGGATATCGAACTGTTGAAGACCTTTCTGGAAGTCTGCAAAACCCGTCATTTTGGACGCGCTGCTGACAACCTGTTTCTGACCCAGTCAGCGGTCAGCGCCCGCATCCGCCAGTTGGAAGGGCTGCTGAACTGTGAAGTCTTTAGCCGCCAGCGCAACAACATCCAGCTGACACCGGCGGGCGAGCGGCTGCTCCTGCATGCCGACAACGTACTCTCCAGCTGGGAGCGTGCGCGACAGGATATCGCCCTGCATGACAGATACAGCGTCAGCCTAACCATTGCCAGCACAGCAGGTCTCTGGGATACCCTGCTACAAACCGGAATCAGCGCCGTCCATGCCAGCCACCCGGAGCTGCGGTTGCGAGCAGAAACCTTCAACAGCGATTTGCTGGTGCGCAAACTGCTTGAGCGAACACTGGATGTCGCCCTGCTGTATGATCCGCCCAAGGCACAGGAGCTGGTCGCCCTGCCCCTGACCCGGCTTGAGCTGATTCTGGTCAGCGCCCAACCGGCTGACAGTGTTAAAGAAGCCCAGGCTCAGGGTTATATCATGGTGGACTGGGGCACGGCTTTTCAGATCTTTCATGACAAGCAGGAAACCGGCATGACGCCACCCTGGCTACAGACCAGTCACAGCCGCATGGCGCTCGATCTGATGTTGTCACAAGGCGGTTGCTGCTATTTGCCCCGCCGTCTGGTGCAGCCTTTGCTACAAAAAGGCAGCCTTTATCAGGTCTCCGATGCGCCCGTGATTCCACGCGATGTTTACGGCGTCTATCACAGTAGCGCTGCCCATCAGGAAGAGATCAGTCTGGTGATGAATCTGCTGCTCGAAAGCGCACGCGTGACTCAGCACAATGGCGGCCCTAATCAATAAATAATATTTATTGAAAAGATTAAAAATTTTCGTTGTACTGCCCACCGGGCATTTTAGACAATCGCCGCAAAATCCAAGCGAGGCCTCTTGTCAAGAGGTCATCCGTTCTATCACCTTGGTAAACAACGCGTCCCATGAATAAAGATCGTCAGTACTACCTCAAAAAGCCGTTCTTTGATGACGAACATTATCCATACGGGCTGGAAAGCTCCGGTGACTTCTCCATCAAGGAATCCAAGCTTCTAACCCAGAAGGGTGCTCTGTGTCGTGCGCTGACCGATGGCGTTCTGGAACCTGAGACCGATGAAGATCGTGCACTGGTTGCGGTTGTCCGCAGTGAACAGGCTGCCGCATCCGAGCTGGAAAAAACCTGGACCAAGTACCTGCGTAAAACCAACGATGACAACTTCATTGCCTCAATGAGCCTGTCGACCGTACGTGACGGTGAAGAGACCGATTTCTCTGAAGGCGCCAGTAACGATTTCGACGACTGAGCCCTGAACGAACAACAAAAAACCCCTCTGGTTTCGGCCATGAGGGGTTTTTTATCATCTGAGCACGCCACTACTCTGTCTGTTGTCCTTCCTCCAGCATCTGACGAAGACGTGCACGGCGCTGCTCCAGCTCTGTAATCTGCTGTTCAATCGCCGCCAAGCGGCTGCGCTGTAGCTCTGTCGTTTCCGGGCAGGCAGTAGCACCTTCGACCATCCGCATACAATCCGGAAACTGGCGAATTTCCGCCAGACTAAAGCCCGTCGCGATCAAACGCTGAATCTGGCGTACCTGTGAAATAGCCGCAGCAGGAAAGACCCGGTAGCCATTCTCTGCCCGCACCGAACACAACAGGTCGTTATCATCGTAATGACGAATAGAGCGCAAACTTGCACCCGTCTCGCTGGCAAGCTCGCCGATAGACAGGGACTTAGCAGACATAGATAGAATGTGCCTTTCATAAAAAATTTCACTGAGGATAGCAGTTTACTGCTTGACCTTCACATCAATGTGAAGCCTGAGAATCGCTCTCCACACTCACCTCTCAGGAGCTTTTCAATGCATCAACGACCCTTCTACCTCACCCTTCGCGCCTTGCTCTCGGCACTTCTGCTTCTGCTCTTTGCTACACAGGCACAGGCTAACGCAGAGCCAAAGGCCTATCAGGTAACTGCCGCCGATGGCGTTCAGCTTGCGGTACAGGAAAGCGGCAACCCACAAGGGCAGCCCATCATCCTTATTCATGGACTGCTGGGAAGCCGACTGAACTGGAGCAAGCAGCTGCAGGATCCTGCACTTCAACAGTATCGGCTGATTACCTATGACCTTCGCGGTCACGGCTTATCATCCAAGCCTGACTCTGCTGAGGCCTATACGGACGGGCGCCGCTGGGCGGATGACCTTAACGCGGTTATCACTGCGACCAAAGCGGTGAAACCTGTGCTGGTAGGCTGGTCACTCGGTGGCGCCGTCATCTCTAACTACCTGACCTATTACGGGGACAAAAACCTGTCTGGCGCGATGTACGTCGATGGGGTGATTGAGCTTAAAGCTGACCAGATCACCTCACACCCGGCGGTTTATCGCGACATGATTTCAACGGACTTACAGACTCATCTGGAAGGAGAGCGAACCTTCCTGCGCCTTTGCTTCAACCAACAACCGGATCAGGACACCTTTGATCTGCTGTTGGCGAATGCGGCACTGGCATCCTGGCAGATGCAGCAGTCCGTTCAGTCCATGAGCGTTGCTGCCGAACAGGGGCTGGGGAAAGCGCAGGTACCGATCATGCTGATTTACGGTGAGAAAGATGCACTGGTGATGCCTACTGCAGCGATCGCCCGTGCCCGCGAGTTCAACAAAAATATCCAGACTAGCCTCTATGCCAACTCAGGCCATGCGCCCTTTCTTGAGGAAGCCGAGCGGTTTAATCAGGATCTGCTCCACTTCGTGAAAAAAGCCACGTCACACTAGCACTCGGACATTCATCGTTCATCGTTCATCGTTCATCGTTCATCGAGCGAAACGATGCCCACTAAAAAACCCCTCGGACTCTCATCCTGAGGGGTTTTTCGTATCCGTCCTGAGACACTTGGGTGCCGATGCCGACTTAGAATGAGGGCAGCACCCGGCAGATAACGGATTTCAGATAGTCGGTTTCAGGAATCGCGCTGTGCACCGGATGGTCAGCCCCCTGACCGCCCTGCTCCAGCATGACCAGATGACGGTCGAGGGTACGGGAAGTACTGCGCAGAATCTCGGTCAGCTTACCTTTCTCCAGATGCATGGAGCAGGAAGCAGAAACCAGCAGGCCGTCTTTATTCAGCAAACGCATCGCCAGCTGGTTAGCACGCTGATAGGCCGCCTCGCCTTTGGCCTTGTCCTTACGACGGGCAATAAAGGCTGGCGGATCAAGGATGACCATGTCAAAACGCTCTTTCTCCTCCGCCAGCGCCTTCAGCGCATCAAAGGCATCGGACTTGATGCTGGTGACCTTGTCCTCCAGGCCATTCAGCGCGGCGTTGGCGGCGACCTGCTCGGTGGCAAAGGCAGAGGCATCGATACAGGTGACAGAGTCAGCACCTGCGGCTGCCGCCTGAACACCCCAGCCACCGACATAACTGAAAACATCCAGCACTTTCAAACCTTTAGCGTAATGCTGTACGCGAGCACGGTTCATACGGTGATCATAGAACCAGCCCGTTTTCTGCCCTTCACGCACGGGGGCCATAAACTTGACGCCATTTTCTTCCAGTTCCAGAAAGTCAGGCACCTGACCATAGGCTTCGGCGATATACTCATCCAGCCCTTCCACTGCGCGCATCTTGCCATCATTCTTCAGCAAAATACCTGCGGGCTTGATCACTTTCAGCAACGCATCAATGATGTCATCCCGCACGGCTTCCATACCAGCGGTAGAGATCTGCACCACGAGATAGTCATAAAAGCGATCCACCACCAAACCGGACAGACCATCCGCCTCGCCAAAAACCAGACGGTAGCAGGGCTTGTCAAAAGCGCGTTCACGCAGAGACAGTGCCTGATTCAGTCGGTGAACCAACAAGGAGCGGGTCAGTCCAAGATCCGTATCGCGGCTGAAAAGTCGTGCACAAATCAGCGTATTAGGGTTGATGTACGCGAGCCCCAGGGCCTTGCCTTTGGCGTTTTCGACCATGACCTGCTGGCCAGCCTGAAACTGGGTCAGAGGAGTTTTAGCCACATCGACTTCGTTGGAATAGATCCAGAGGTGACCGGCGCGAAGGCGACGATCTGCGTTGGACTGCAGGCGCAGAATGGGGAAACTCATGAGATCACCTCTTGTTGGATCGGCCGATGGAGTGAGCACCGAGCGCCAGCTCACCGACGCTGCCTAAGACTCACAAAGGCGGCAATTATAGTGCGACTGACGGCCATCTCAACGGCAAATCCGCTATAGGCGCCCATCAACGTCTAGACTATAGTGAAAGTTCCTTCAGACAGTTCGTGCTGATTAACGATTGGGATCACTACGAGGGTGTGCAGCTGCTGCCAGAATAGTCATTGCACTTGTTTTCACCCTGCCCTTGCCAGTTCAAAGGACCTGCCGTAATGGCCGACACACCAAAAGCCCCAAATACACTCGCTGACGAAGACATCTCCAAAACCCTGCAGGGCATCACCATTCCGCCCCGTCCGCAGGTACTGGTCGATTTACATCTGGAAAGCGCCCAGCCTGAACCCAGCCTGAGCGAAATTATCAATATCATCAGTCAGGACGTGGGACTGACGGCCGCCATCATCAAAACGGTAAACTCGCCCTTTTTTGGACTCGCCCGCAAGGTCAGCACCGTACAGCATGCCTTAGCGATGCTCGGTCTGGAAAATGCCCTGAACATTGCCAATGCGCTGGCTCTGCGTCAGGCCATGGCCAACTTCGATGAAGATCCGCTGCTGGTCAAATTCTGGGACATGCAGCAGGACATCGCTCAGGCCTGCGTCACCATTGCCCGCGAGTTGAACTTCTCGACACCGGAAGAAGCCTACACCCTGGGACTGTTTCATAACGTTGGCGTACCGCTGATGCTGACACGCTTCAAGGACTACCGCGCGGTGATGACGGTCGCCTACAAGAAAGGCCGCATTATTCCCGTCGAGGACCAGTTCCTGAAAACGGACCATGCGACCGTGGGTTATTACATGGCACGGGTGTGGCATCTGCCGGAGGATCTGACTGAGAGCATTCTGCAGCACCATAATCTGGCGGAGATTTTTCAGGGCCCCGCTGTTAACGACAAGCGGCGCAGCCTGATCGCCATTCTGAAAGTCGCCGAGCACGTGTGCGGTGCTTATCGTCTGCTGGGTAACCAGAGTGTGGACCGCGAATGGGAAGGCTATAAGGAGCCGATTCTGGAGCAGCTGCATCTGGATGAAGATGAACTGGCGGATCTGATTGACCGCTTAAATGACATGGGGCTGCGCAGCGACTATTAAGTCGTGCCCATTAACCGGCGATCACATCGATAAAATTCCTCGTCGGGACTACCTCACATAAAACAAAAAACACCGCCGAAGCGGTGTTTTTTTATGAAGACGGCCCTGAAATCAGGCTTCTTCCTCGCAAAGCTCAGCGTAGGCTTCGGCGTCCATCAGATCCTGCAGCTCATCACTGTCAGTCAGACGCAGACGGAAAATCCAGCCGGCACCGTAAGGGTCCTTGTTCACCAGCTCAGGTGAATCGGCCAGATCTTCGTTCACTTCCACGACTTCGCCGCTCAGTGGCGCATAAATGTCAGAGGCCGCTTTAACAGACTCGACCACACCCGACTCTTCACCGCTGGCAAAGGACGTTTCCACTTCAGGAACTTCGACATAGACCACGTCTCCCAGCAGTTCCTGTGCGTGATCGGTGATACCGATAGTAACGGTGCCATCGTCTTCCATGCGGATCCACTCATGGGTGCTGACATATTTGAGCTCACTGGGAATCTGGCTCATGATTACTCATCCTCTCGACATTAAAATTCAGACAAGCCCATTGCCCGGGCTGCCATCTGACGTTTCAGCAAGGGTAGCTGATCCGTCCACGTTAAACCAAGGTTTCTGGCCAGCGTCAGTACAGGCTGACGACTGCCAAACAAATGTTTAAAACCGCTCATTCCGGCCATGGTCAGCCAGTTATCGGCCTTGCGCTGACGCTGATAGGCCTGCAACCAACGTGCCTCACCGGGAGATCGTTTCCGGGCCTTTGCCTGCTGCCATTGAGTCAACAAGGCTTCGACATCCTTAAAGCCCAGATTGACGCCTTGCCCGGCCAGCGGGTGAATCGTATGCGCTGCATCGCCCACCATCACGACCTGATCAGTCTGATAGCTGAGAGCATGGCGCATTTTAAGTGGCACACTGGTACGTTCACTGACGGCCTCCACGGTGCCCAGCACCGCTTCACTGCACTCGGTCAGCAAACCACAGAATGAGTCATCATCCAG
Source organism: Pokkaliibacter sp. CJK22405 (assembly GCF_046614695.1). Taxonomy (NCBI): domain Bacteria; kingdom Pseudomonadati; phylum Pseudomonadota; class Gammaproteobacteria; order Oceanospirillales; family Balneatrichaceae; genus Pokkaliibacter; species Pokkaliibacter sp. CJK22405. Next base: position 143,028 of record NZ_JBKKHQ010000017.1, on the reverse strand, counting down.
TGCCATGAGTTCCCGGCAATGTTCAGGTTCACTGGACCAGACGATGGAAACCAAATGCGGGTCCGCCAGAGGCAGCAGGGCCAATGGCCCTTTGGGCATAAAGCGCTGCCATGCTGTGTACTGGTGCGTCCCGGATGTTTTAACAGTGGCTACCAGCGCAGAATGGCCATAGTCACGATCAACACGTGCAATGCCCGAGAGCTGACGGACACGTGACTCGGCACCGTCGGCACCCACAATCACTTTGGCCTGAAGACGCTCGCCGCTTTCGAGCTGAATACACCGCATACCGCTCTCAGGCAGCGACAGGCTCTTTACCTTGCCGCTCAACCAGCGAACACCGGCCTGCTCCAACTGCTGATGCAATGCCATCACCGTTACCCGGTTTTCGACAATATGCCCCAGGGTATGGCAATGCATTTCGGCAGCATCAAAATGAATCTTACCGATGCCTTCGCTATCCCAGACATGCATGTGCTGGTATGGACTGATGCGCGTGCGTGCCATGGCTTCCCAGACCCCCAGCTGCTCCAGCAAGCGGCGGCTCGATTCGGTCAGCGCACTGACACGCACGTCATAACTGCTGACCTCATCGCCAGCGCTGGCGTCTATAGAAGGCAACGAGGTCATTGGCGCCGGACGCGGATCAATCAACGTCACCTGCCAACCTTGCTGCGCCGCGCCCAGGGCGACCGCGGCACCGACCATGCCCGCGCCAACCACAGCGATTTCGGTGTGCATTTCACTCATGGCATCACTCACCTTGAAGCTCAGAAGAGAAAACGAAAACGCGCACGGGGAGCATCCAGACCCATCGCGGCTCTGGCCAGTCGATGGCGCGCAGGTGCGAACAGATTAAGTGCCACCAGCCCTGTATCCCGCGCCAGACGGGCAGGCCAACGTGGCTGACTGAACAGTTTCATCACTTTGTCACTAAAGCCGATGGTTAACAGCTGGTCCTGCTGGCGCATCTCAAGGAAGCGCTGCAAGGTATCCAGATGGCCGACATCACGACCTTGCTGATGCGCCTCTTGCAGCAGTTGCGCCAGCATGGCCACGCTGCGAAGCGCCAGGTTATAGCCCTGGCCAGCAATCGGGTGTAACGAATGCGCCGCATTCCCCAGCACCACCAGTCGCGAGCGAATCTGCTCACGCGCCTGTTTTAGCGCCAACGGATAAGCATAGCGCTCGCCCATTTTTTCAAAGCGGCCAAGCCTATAACCAAAAGCATCCTGCACGGCGGCGAGAAAATCGTCCTCAACCCATTCCATGCGCGCCTCGAGTTCTTCCTCGGGCGTGGTCCAGACCAGCGCCATGCGCGGTTTGCCATCCGCACCATTCTCTAATGGCAACAGCGCCAGTGGGCCTTCCTCGGTAAAACGCTCGTAAGCCACCTGGTTATGGTGATGAGAAGGGGTAATGGTCGAGACCAGCGCACTCTGGTGATAGGGCATTTCCAGATAGTCGAGACCCAGCTCGGTGGCCAGCGCCGAACGCCCGCCATCGGCCATGACCACCAGCGAAGCCTTGAGCGTCTTTTTCCCGCCCTGCTGATCAATCGTGACGGCGGCGCCATCCGCCTGCATCACAATGCCCGTTACCGTGGCAGGACACAGCCATTCGATGGCCTCTTCATTGCTGAGCGCCCCATGAAGCACACGGCCGACCCAATGGTTTTCCACCACATACCCCAGAGCAGGCACACCCTCTTCCTCGGCATGCAGGCGCGTGGTGCCGTAGTGGCCCTGATCAGACACATGAATGTGTTCAATCGGACTCGCATGTTCGCTGAGTTGCTGCCAGAGGCCCATATCCTCATAAATCAGACGTGTGCCGAAAGACAACGCCGTGCCCCGCGCATCATAGCTTGGCTGCCACGGCTGGCTCTGCTCCGAAGGCAAAGCCACCTGTTCAACCACCGCAATCGACAAGCCCGTTGAGCGGGCATAAGGCAGCAGTGCGCAAGCCAGACTGGCACCTACCAGCCCCCCACCAACAATCAGAATGTCCACCTGATGTGCGTTTTCGCTCACAGCGTTGTTCTCCACAGAAATCAGGCCTTGGCCATCAGCGCTTCAATCTCATCGGGATCGACAGGTACTGCACCCGTCAGCACTTCTGCGCCGGTTTCGGTGATCAGAATATTGTCTTCTATACGGATACCCAGACCACGCCACTGAGGTGCCAGATTTTCATCATCCAGCGGTAAATACAGGCCGGGTTCGATGGTCATGACCATGCCGGGCTGCAGCACCACGGATTCCCCAGCAACTCGGTAGGCACCCACATCATGTACATCGCGTCCCAGCCAGTGACCGATGCTGTGCATGTAATAGGGCCGGTAAGCCTCTTCCTTAATGAGAGTTTCAAGCTTGCCCTCAAGAATCCCCAGCTCCAGCAAGGCATCGCACAGCATGCGCGCTGCCAGCCGTTGCAGACTATCCACGGTGACTCCGGGACGGGCAGCCTCAATACAGGCTTTCTCCACTTTGAGTACACGCTCATACAGCAGGCGCTGCGTCGGGCTAAAACGGCCATTAATCGGGAAGGTGCGGGTAATATCCCCGGCGTAGCCCTGCCACTCTGCTCCTGCATCAATCAGCACCATGTCACCATCGACCAGCGGCTGGTCATTGTTGAGGTAATGAAGGATACAGGCGTTCGCTCCGCCACCCACAATGGAGTCATACGCCGGCCAGCGGGCACCCTGTTTGGCGAAGTGATAATGCAGCTCGGCTTCCAGCTGGAATTCAGCCAGACCCGCTCTTGAGGCTTTCATGGCGGCAATATGCGCCTCGGCGCTGATGTTGCCAGCGGTGCGCATCAGGGATTGTTCAAACGGGGACTTAATCAAACGCAGTGGATGCAGCACATCATCGCTGTTTAGCCACTGGACAGGCGTTGGCTGTTTGCCGCGAGCGCTACTGCGGGCAGACTTTAACCACTCCTGCACCATGGGCTGAACATCCTGCGCACTCGACCAGGACGTGTAGAGTGTGGTGATGCCAAGCATCAGCTCCGGCATGAGTTCTTCCAGCTCATCCAGCGTAAAGGCCTGATCGGCGTCCAACTCCTCTTCACAGCCTTCCACGCCGAGGCGATAGCCTGTCCACTGCTCCGTTGCCGGATCACGGTCGGGGCAGAACAGCAAGAATTCGCCCTCTTCACGACCGGGAGCCAGCACCAGCCAGGCGCCCGGCTCATGGAATTCGCTCAGGTAAGCAAAGTCACTGTCCTGACGGAAATAATAGTCCACATCGCTGTTGCGCCGCTGTAGTTCCGCTCCGGCCAGAATCAGCAAACTGTCGGGAGCCATCTTCTCCATCAGGCGCTCACGACGATCCGCACACTCCTGCAGCTGTTGCTCCCACAATTCCGGCATCTTCAGCATGATGCAGCTTCCTTATCCACAACAATATTCACTGACCAGAGAAGGTTCTGGCCGACCGATACAACACTCCTGGATACCCGGTGCGCCTTAGTGCAGCAGCGGTGGCTGGTCTGCCTGTGGGTCCTGTTGCACACCGTGCATTTCGGTGTAGAGCATGACCGCAACCACACGAACGTACTCGGTAAGCTCCATCAGGTCCGCCTCGTCTGATTCCTGCTCTTCCAGCGACATGGTGGTCAGCTGGGTAAAGCGTGACAGGTCAGTGAAGGCTTCGCGCACATCATCATCGGCTTTTTCATCAATGCGACCGCCCGCCAGGGCAAATCCATTCATAAAGCCACTGCACCAGAAGCCCAAGGCTTCGGAGCGCTGGGCGATGCTGTAGTCATCTTCCGGCAGCAGTAATTCGAACTCGAAAACGCCCTGACGCAGCTGTTCATCCGTTGCGGCAAACAGCTTGTTAAAAAGGGCCTGCTGCGCCTCGCTACCCAGATTCTCGACATCCAGAATCTGGCGGGCAATGCGTTGCCAGCCTTCTTCATTGGAGTCTTTATTGGTGTTAAGGCTGGCACTGAGATAGCCGCAAAGCGCACCGTGAAGTTCAGCAGGTGAACCCAGGGCTCCCAGTTGCAGCAAGGTGTTGCTTAGGGTCTCGAAATCGGGCGTGACGGTTGCGTCAGACATGAAATCTCTCAGGCTTGTGTCGCTGCGAGGCAGCAATCTGGAATGTGGGCAGGAGAACCCGCCGAAACAAAGCGCCAGTCTATCATACTCCGCTGCCGGGATTGACCCCATCCACGGCGACAGACTCGTCAGCGCATACTCGGGCATGACACATCCACATGGCGACAATTCGATACGTTTGTTACCCTTTTCTCTGGGTTACACTCGCAAATTCGCGGGTGCGAAGGGAAAGGCAGTCTCCCATTTATTTGTCAGTAAGGTACACTGCACAGGCAGAACCCTACGCAAAGAAATAGCCCACCATAAACCAGACAGGGTTCGGAGCGTCACAAGCCATGAATCGTCAAAATAGCACTACAGTGGCTATCACCATTCTCGACAAGGAATTTCTCATCAACTGCCCTGATGAGAACAAGGACGAGCTGCTGCAATCCGCCCGACTGCTTGACCAGCGCATGCGTCAGGTACGTCAGACCGGCAAAGTTTACGGTCTGGAACGCATTGCAGTGATGACCGCGCTCAATCTTTCCTACGAATTACTTACGTTGCAAAAAGCCAATGAAGCCGCTGATCAGCAAGCGCGCGCGTTGGCAGATCGTGTTGATCAGGTTTTAAACAACGATCACGACAACGATGTAACGGAAGAACAATAACGCCAAATTTCAAGTCCTGACATCCCATGGCAAGTATGTATAATTCCTTTTGCTCCCTGGGGTGTTCGACACTTCCACTACATCCCTTGAGCCGATAATCACTTCTACCAGGGAAAGTTTCGGTGTTACCTCTGCGCATGTCCGCTTGTCGGAAAGCCTTCTGGTAACTCATACTTTCCCGCTCTGAACCTTGGGTTCAGGGTACATGTGGAGAACGGCATCACCGGGGAGCCCCACCTTTCTTTCCGCCGATGAGAATCCCCATGACGATGACCGGCGATACCCCAGATACCTCTTTAACTTCCTCTACTGATTCCTCTGGCGCCCCGCTGGCAGATGAAAAAACACTGCTCGACAAGCAAAAGCAGGCGATTCGCCGCATGGTGCGGGATCGTCGCAATAGCCTGACTCAGGAACAACAGCATCTGGCGGGATTGGCGTTAGCCCATCACCTGGTCGCCGACCCGCTTTATCGCCGCGCCAAACGTATCGCGCTGTTTCTCAGCAGCGATGGCGAAATTGACACCCAACCGCTGATTGAGCTGGCACTGGCCAGCAACAAGTCGGTGTATTTACCGGTACTGGATCCGCTTGTTGGCACACAAATGCACTTTCAGCACTTTGATGAAGACACGCCTCTGGTCAATAACCGTTTTGGCATCGCAGAACCTGCATTTAACCCGACTGACCGGCTGCGTCCGCAGCAGCTGAATCTGGTATTTATGCCATTGGTTGCTTTTGATCATGCCGGGCACCGGCTGGGAATGGGAGGCGGCTTTTACGACCGCGCTTTTGCTTTTCTGAAACAGGGGAGCTGGCAGGTACCGCTGGTCGGACTGGCCCATCACTGCCAGCAGGTTGAGCATGTTCCGACAGGCAGCTGGGATATCCCGCTGGCAGCGATTGCCACCGATCAGGGCATTTTCCGCTTCAATAAATAACCCCTGAACCTTAAAGAGCTTCTGAATTACATAGCCCCTGAATTTTGGCTACGCCCAAAACGACAACAGCGCTCCCGAAGGCGCGCTGTTGTGAGGTTTGAGTGATCTTATTGTTTAACTGTACCGGGTGATTAAAGACTCTTGTAAAAGGGTTAACTGACGGCGCCAAAAATGTACTGCCATAACGAAGCCAGCTGCACATCACTCTGTGTATAGCCAGTCACGCAGACGCCGATAATAAAGGCGAAAAAAAGAATAGTAAGCAAGTCAAAACGACTTTTCATGGCGTTAATAATCCTCTAATTCAACCGACGCCAAGTAAAAAACTGCAAGAGGAAGTTATCACCTATTACGGCGATGCAAAACCGGTCTTTGTAACGTTCTATTACCTCTGCGAGCGCTTGGCGCATAATCCATGCACGGATGACGACACCTCGCTACAAAGTTCCGGTAGCCGCACTTTTCGGATGCGGCTAACTGTTTGAAAACGCGCCCGCCGGCGGAGTAAAGTCGGGGTTCCACCTGTGTAACTCAGGCTTCATAAAATTACTTTTTTTAACAATAAAACAGGAACTCAATGAAATACTGGTTGTTGAAATCCGAGCCTGACACTTTTGGGATTGACCATTTAGCGGCACTGCCCGACCAGCAAGCGCCCTGGGATGGGGTTCGTAACTATCAGGCACGCAACTTTCTGCGCGATGAGCTCAAAGCAGGTGACCAGGCCTTCTTTTATCATTCCAGCTGCAAGGTGCCTGGCATTGCCGGTATCGTCGACATCAGCGCCAACGGACAACCGGAAAAAGCCGCCAGTCAGCCAGAATCTCCGCTTTATGATGAGAAGCACAGCGAGGAGACTCCGCGCTGGTTTGAGGTGCAGGTCAAGCTGAAAACCCGCTTTGCCCAGGTCATTCCATTGCAGGCGTTAAAGCAGGACAGCGCGCTTAGCGACATGGCCCTGCTGAATCGCAGCCGTCTTTCGGTGCAGCCGGTTTCCGCAGAAGAGTGGCAGCACATCCTCGCCAACTATCCACACTAAGGCTTTACGTTTGACCACACTATGGCTGTACGTTTGACCACAGCAGGACTGTGCGCCTGGCTTAAGCCAAAGACCTCTTCAGCCCAGTCCATAGTTTAAAAGCGCCAGCGTGACAGGCAGCGTCAGCATTGCCAGCAACGTCTGCGCAGTGATGATGCCCGCCATCAGCGGCGCATCTCCCCCCATTTGGCGGGCAAGAATATAGGCCGACGATGCCGTCGGTAGCGCCGCAAAGAGCACCATCACCTGAATCACCAGAGTGGAAGCGCCAAGCAGCACGCCAAGCCCTGCCGCCGTCAGCGGCATCGCTACAAACTTGATCAGGCTCGACCACGCCAGTGGCAACATTCCACCCCGCAGTGCGCGAAGATCAAGCGCCACCCCTACCGCCAGCAATCCCAGCGGTAGCGCCGCCTGACCAAGAATCTTCAGCATCGGCTGGCTCCAGAACGGCAAACCAATGCCTGTGATATTCAGCAGTATTCCGGCAAGACACCCCAGAATCAGCGGGTTCTTGCCCATCTGTTTGAAAGTCGCGAGCCAGCTGATCTTGCCTTGCCGATCAGAGTAAAGCGCGAAGATCAGCACACAAAGCACATTAACCAACGGAATCATGATGGCAATGGCAATTGCCGCCACCACCAGCCCGGCATCGCCATACAGGCTTTTGGCCGCAGCCAGTCCAACATAGGTGTTAAAACGCACGCCACCCTGATAAACCGAGGTGAAAGCCGCCGCAGTGGGCGCAACCCAGGGCCGAAGCGCTGCCAGTACCAGTGTCATGATGACCAGCAGTAAAACCACCATCAACACCACATCGCCCAGTGCCACTTCGCCAAAATGCGCGCTGGCGAGGTTGTTCACCAGTAGCGCCGGGAACAGCAGGTAATAGGTCAGGCGCTCAGCTGCTGGCCAGAAGCTCTCTCCCGGAAAGGCCAGCCGACGCAGGAGAAAACCAACAAGCACAACAAGGAAAATAGGACCAAGAGCATTCAGGGAAGAGATCATGGGGCCACTCGTGGATGGATTTGCTGACACCTCAGGCAGTTATACCCCCTTGGTTCTGCGCTCTCAATGCACCTTTTGCCGGACAACACTTTCAGCCGCAATGACGGGACCAAAGGATACCGGGACAAAGCCTGCCACGGCAGATAGACTGGCTGTTTAACGCACGTTGCAGCCATCTTCCATGACGAGCCTTCGCCGCCCATGACGCTTTCGCCCTTTTCCTCCACCCTTCGCCGCCCGACGCTCTGGCTAATTGCGCTGGCGATTGTGGCTTCAGGCGCGCTGTTGATTGGCCTCACGGCGCTGGTGAGCTACCAGCAGGCACTGGACGAAATGGAACTTCAGGGGGAAGACCTGATGGAGCGTTTTCGCGCCAGTCTTGAGCGGGAACTGTCCAAGTACGAATACCTGCCTGAACTGCTTGCCAGCGATCCACGTCTTGAGGCTTTACTGGCCCGGCCTGATAACCCCGAAGAAGTGCAGCGCATCAATCGCCAACTGGCGCACTTTAATGACGTCGCCGAGGCTTCTGTCATCTATCTGATGGACACTCAGGGCAATACCCTCGCTTCCAGTAACTGGCAGCAAAGTGACTCCTTCGTCGGTAAAAACTTCAACTACCGCCCCTATTTCACCCAGGCAATGGAAGGCCGTACCGGCCGCTACTTTGCCCTGGGCACGACGTCCAAGATTCGTGGCTATTTCTTCGCTTACCCGCTAAAACGCGATGGCCGCATCATTGGTGTGCTGGTGCTTAAGGTGGCCGTTTCCCAGCTGGAAACCCTCTGGCACAGCGAGCAGTCCTCCACAGTGCTGGTGGACAAGGACGGCGTCATCTTTATCTCGACCCGCCCGGAATGGCAGCTCAAAACCCTGCGCCCTCTGACCGGCAGTGACCGTCTGCGTATTCAGGAAAGCCTGCGCTATGGCGAGGACGAACTGCGCTCACTGTCGATGATTGAACAGCGCCAGCTTAACCCCGGCACTTCGCTGGTCACGCTGCTTGAGCCCGGTAAACCAGCCGCTGCTGGCGCTCCTGCCAGTCTGCAAAGCGTCGATTATCTGCGCCAGACCCAGCCCGTGCCGGATTACGGCTTCACCCTGATGAATTTCACCCGCCTTGGCGGTGTGTATCGTCAGGTGATCAGCCATACCGTACTGGTCTCAACCCTGTTTGTGATCGCCCTGATGATCGCGGGGGTTCTGATGCTGCGCCGACGCCTCTATAAAGAACGCGCCGCCTTTCGTCAGCAGACCAGCCAGACCCGACAACTTAACGAGGCCCGCATTCAGGCCATTATCGACAACACCCACGCGGGCTTGGTGACCCTCAACCCTGCTGGCGAAATTCTGTCGTTTAACCCCACCGCCGAGCGTCTTTTTGGCTATCAGTGGCAGCAAGTGCGTGGCAAGCATGTGGATTTCCTGTTTGACCCGGCGTACCGCGAACGCTGTCGTCGCCAGATTGCCAACCTCATGACCGAGCAACCGGAGACCTTTGTCACCAGCACGGTGCAGGAAATGCAGGGGCGCAGGCAGGATGGCAGCCTGTTCCCGCTGGAGTGGATCATCGGCGACATGCACTTGTCGGATCAGCGCCAGTTGCTGCTGACCTTGCACGACATCACCGAGCGCAAACGCTATGAGCACGCGCTACATCAGGCCCGTGAGCAACTGGAGCATCGGGTTGAGGAACGCACCCGCGATCTGACCCTCGCCAATGAGCGCCTGACCCATGAAATGGATGAACATCAGCATACCCAGAATGAGCTGATTCAGACTGCCAAACTGGCCCTGCTGGGGCAGATGTCCGCCGGGATTAACCATGAACTGAACCAGCCACTGGCGGCCATTCGCAGTTACTCGGATAACGCCCGCGCTTTTCTTGCTCGTGGCGACGAAGCCAAAACCCGTGGCAACCTCGATACTATCGTCCAGCTGACGGACCGTATGAGCCGTCTGGTCGCCCAGTTCAAAGTCTTTGCCCGCAAATCCAGCGGCCAACCTGAGCCTCTGCAATGGCGACAGGTACTGGATGGCGCGCTGGCCATTCTCGGCCCGACACTGGAGAAGCAGCAGGCGGTAATCGAGATCGACGAGGATGCCGCCAGCACCTGGGTACTGGGCGACATGCTGCAACTAGAGCAGGTGCTCATCAATATTCTGACCAACGCCCTGCAAGCCATGTCGACGGCGGAGCCGCAGCCTTTGGTGCGGATAGAGATTTATTCCGGGCAGCCAGACGTGGCGACAGAGGCATCTGCCTCCGGTACCGATATGCATTGCCTGATGATTCGTGATCATGGACCGGGGATTGACCAGGCGCACCTACAGCGCTTGTTCGAGCCTTTTTTCACCACCAAGCCCACGGGGCAGGGACTGGGTATTGGCCTGTCGATTTCGCACCGGATCATTGAGCATCTGGGCGGCATTCTGGATGCCGGTAACCACCCCGAGGGTGGCGCTATTTTCCGTATTGTTCTGCCCAAGGCATCGCCAGTAAAACGCGGCCCGATGATCGGCTAAGCCAAAAAGGCAGGCTTACGACGGTAAAAACCCGCTGTTATGGTGTCAGTTGGTGACGCTTGTCACTCCGGGCCTTGAGCCTACGGGCTGGCTTACATACCATTTGCACATTTGCTTTTGCTCATTAGCTTCTTGTCAGGGATTCTGGAGCCTTTCGCGCATGCGCACTCAGTCCGAAGGACGCACGATGCTTTTTCCACACCACGCCAGCGTCTGGCTGCGCCTGTCTCGCCATCTGCACGGGCGCTCGTTGCCTGTGGCTTTTGGTCTGCTAATGACACTGGCCGTCTCGTTATTGATGCAGCCAATGGCTGAAGCTGCCAGCAGCGCCGGGGGCGATGGCTCTGTGAGCGCCACGAGTGGCGGCTCTCCCAATCACAACAACAGCAATGCTCCGGCTGACGTGGCCCAGCGCAAGCTCTCGGCGCTGGATAGTGAAGACACCAGCAGCGATACCCAGCAGCTGCGCGAAATCTACAACGACATTATCCAGCTCAGTCAGGATCAGCAGCAGTACCAGCGTCAGGCCAATGCCTACGATCAGCAGCTGAAGAATTTCTCCGAGCAAACCCGTGAGCTGCAGCGGCGCATTCAGAACTACCGCGCAGCCACTACCAACTCTTATGCCAACCAGAGTCTGGAACAGTTACAGCAGGCGTTATCCATTAAGAACGCTGATCTCTACAACCTGCAAAATAATCTCTCCGCGGCACGCAATAACATCACCTCCATCAATGACCGCAGCCTGACCGCCCGCGAGGAACTCAACCAGCGCAAGACCGAGCTGGATCAGGTCAATGATGCCATTTCCCAGCAACCGGCCAGTACCGGCGAGCCATTGGGCGATGCGCAGGGGATGGAGCTGCAGGCCAAACGCGGTTCACTGCAGTCGGAAATTCGCATGCTGGAGCTGGAGCTGCTGAGTGTGCCTAACCGCGCAACGCTGGCAGAACAGCGCCGCCAATTGCTACAACTGCAGGCCGATGATGTCAGCCAACAGGTCGATGCCCTGCAGAAGCAGATCAGCCTGCTGCGCCGACAGGATACCGAGCGCACAGTCGAGGCCAACCGCAAGCTGTCGGACCAGGCGACCGACAGCCCGCCGCTGATCAAGCAGCAGCTCGCTGAAAACGAAAGCCTGAGTCAGGATCTTACCGAGCTGACCAGCGACATCGAGAAAGGTCAGGCCAAGAACGACCAGATTGAGCAACAGACTCGCCGTCTGTCTCAGCGTTATCAGGAACTGCGCAAACAGCTTGATCTGCTGAAGGTCAGCGTGGCCTTTGGCGAGACCCTGCGCAATGAAGTCCGTGACCTGCCTCAGGCCATGTCGACCAAGGAACTGAATACCGAACTGACCGAGCTGCAGGTAAAGGTCTACGACTACGACCAGCGACTCGACAAGCTGCAGAACAAAGACAAGATTCTGGAAGGCTACAGCAACGACCCGGACTTTCAGGCGCTCAGCGAGGAAGACCGCAAGACCTTCCGTCAGTTGCTGGATGTGCGTGAGCAAATCCTGAGCAAACTGAGTGACTCCGCCAGCAGTTATATCAGCACTCTGGCTCAGCTGGATCTGTCCAACAGCCAGCTACAACAGCAGCTTGACCAGTTTCACAATCTGGTGGATGAACACCTGCTGTGGGTGCCTTCCGCACGCACCATTAGCCTGAGCTGGATCAGCGGCATGGCCCATGCCGCCACGGTACTGTTTTCACCGCACCAGTGGGCACCTTTGTGGGATTCCCTCGCTGCTGATCAGGTCAAAAGTCTGGTGGTGGGCGTGTTGATTATTGCCCTGCTCGCTCTGGCACATATTGCCCGGCGCCGGAATGATAGTCAGGCCAGCAAGCTTGCCGCCCGTTTGGGCAAGGTCAGTCAGGATGGCTTTGGCCTCACCCTGCAGCTGATCTCTCTGGCGCTGCTGGCCAGCGCACCTTGGGGTCTGGCCTTTATGGCACTGGCCTGGCTGGTGCATCAGAACTCGGATGCCAATATCGTGCTGGCGATGCAACAGGGATTGCTGGTGCTGGGTGCACTGGCGACCCTGCACCTGCTGAACCGCCGCTTCTCCAGTCCTGAGCATTTGTACATCACCCACTTTAACTGGCCCGCGGCACAGGTGGCGCTGATTCGTCGCATCTCCCGGCGCCTGTTCTGGGTGGCGATGCCAGCCATCTTCTTTATTACCCTGACTGAGAACCATCTGGATGATCAGCTGCGCAATACCCTGGGGCGACTGGCCTTTATGGTGCTGAGCGCCGGGTTGGCCCTCTATTACTGGCGCATCTTCAAAGATCGCCGCCTGTGGCTGGGCGATGAGCCGACCGGCGCGCGCAAGCGCGGCTATCTGTTGCTGCACTGGGGTTTCCCTCTCAGTCAGCTGATTCTGCTGGGTCTGACCATTCAGGGTTATTACTTCAGTGCCCTGCTGATCAACATCAAGCTGCACATGTCCTTCTTTGCCGCCTCGGTGTTTTACATTGTCCAGAGCCTGGCGATTCGCTGGCTGCTGATCGAGGAACGCCGTCTTGCCTTCAGCCGCGCCAAAGCCCGCCGCGCCGATGTACTGGCCCAACGTGCCAAGGAAAAAGAAGCGGAAGCCGCCGGTCAGGTGGCCAGCGCAGAGTCCACCATCGAGGCGCCGGAAGAGAACCTGATTGACCTGCAAACAGTATCCGAGCAGTCGCGCAAGGTTCTGAACCTGCTGATGTTTGCCGGCCTGATCGTGACCCTCTGGGGTATCTGGTCGGATCTCTTCACCTCGCTGAGCTTCCTGGATCAGGTCAAACTCTGGGATGCCAGCACCATGGTCAATGGCACCGCAGAGCTGGCGCCCATCTCCCTCAAAGCGGCGCTGCTGGCGTTGCTGGTCTTTATCGTCACCTTTGTTGGCGTGCGCAACCTGCCGGGTGTGCTGGAGCTGTTGATTCTGCAGCGTATCGAGCTGACTCCCGGCACCGGTTACGCCATCACCACGCTGAGCAAATACATTCTGGTGATTATCGGGGTGCTGGCCGGTTTCTCGATTCTGGGCTTTGACTGGTCGAAACTGCAGTGGCTGGTGGCCGCGCTGGGTGTGGGACTGGGTTTTGGTCTGCAGGAAATCTTCGCCAACTTTATCTCCGGCCTGATCCTGCTGTTTGAAAAGCCGATCCGTATTGGGGACACAGTCACCATCAATGGTCTGACCGGCACCATCACCAAGATTCAGATTCGCGCGACCACCATCGTCGACTGGGATCGCAAAGAGATCGTGATGCCGAACAAGACCTTTATCACTCAACAGGTGGTGAACTGGTCACTGACGGATGATATTGCCCGTGTCGTCACCACCGTGGGCATTGCCTACGGCGCCGACACCGAGCTTGCCGAAAAGCTGATCATGCAGGCCACCAGCGAATGTGAGCTGGTGCTGGATACGCCGCCGCCGGAAGTGTTCTTTATGCGCTTCAATAACTCGACCCTGGACTTTGACCTGCGTTATTTCGTCAATGATCTGGGCCATCTGCTGCCCTCGAAGCACATGATTCTGAACCGCATCAACAGCCTGTTTAAAGAAAATGGTGTCGAGATTGCCTTCCCGCAGCTGGATATCCATATCAAGCAGGATCGCGTCAAACCCATGCTGCCTGAAGGTGCAGTGATCATGTCGAACCCTCGTCCAGAACTTCCGCCTTACAGCAAGGACACCGGCGATATGGGCGCCAGCCGTCCGCAGGACGGTGGCTAGACGCACTACAACTCAAAAACAGCGCATAAAAAAAGGAGGACATCATGTCCTCCTTTTGTCATTCACAGGTTTGGTTTTTTATCCCGGCGGTCACTCAAGGCGCCGCCTGGGTGTGATCGTCAGGCGATCTTTTGACGCAGGCTCGGTACAGAGGCTGCAGCATTGATGACTGCCTGCATGGAGGCGTTCACCACATCATGGCCGATGGCGACACCGCACACGCGGTTGCCTTCAACGGACAAGAGTACATAGGCCGCGGCACGGGAGTCCGTACCTTCGGTCAGGGCATGTTCGCTGTAATCCAGTACGTCGATATGAACGCCGGTTTCGTTCTGCCAGGCATTGGTCAGGGCAGTAATCGCGCCTTCACCTTCGCCGGAGAGCTTCACCACGCCAGTCGGCGTATTGACTTCCACCTGCAGGGTTTCCTGCTCGTCATGACCTAACTGGAAGCGGCCAATTTTGTAGCCATGCTCGGGCTTGAGGTAAGTATCCTCAAAAATGCCACAGATCTGAGCCGGACTGACCTCGCTGGAAGAGCTTTCTGCAGCCGCCTGAATCTTGCGGCTGAAGTCGATCTGCAACCAGCGTGGCAACTGCAGACCCAGGTCGCGCTCAAGCACATAGGTCACACCGCCCTTACCGGACTGGCTGTTGATACGGATCACCGCTTCGTAGGTACGGCCAAGATCGGCTGGATCGATGGGCAGATAAGCCACATCCCAGAATTCATCAGGCTTGGTCGCCGCCAGCGATTTACGGATCGCATCCTGGTGACTGCCGGAGAAGGCGGTGTACACCAGCTCACCGGCGTAAGGATGACGAGGATGCAGAGCGATCTGGGTACAGGAGGTCACGGTGGCGATGATGCCATCGATATCGGACAGGTCCAGCTCAGGATCAACGCCTTGGCTGTACAGGTTCATGGCCATAGTGACCAGGTCCATGTTACCGGTACGCTCGCCGTTACCCAGCAAGGTACCCTCGATACGGTCTGCACCGGCCATGACAGCCAGCTCAGCTGCCGCCACACCACAGCCACGGTCATTGTGGGTATGGATGGAGATCAGCACTTCCGCGCGGGATTTCAGATGGCGGCAGAACCATTCGATCTGGTCAGCAAAGACGTTAGGAGTGCTGATTTCCACCGTTGCAGGCAGGTTAAGGATCAGCTTGCCTACATTGGCGCCACGCCATTCGTCGATAACCGCATCACAGACCTCAACGGCGTAATCCACTTCGGTGCTGGAGAAACTTTCAGGGGAATACTGGAAGCTCCAGTCAGTACCGGGGTTTTTCTCGGCGTATTCACGCACCCATTTGGCTCCCTGCACGGCGATAGCCTTGATGCCATCCTTGTCTTTGTTAAAGACATAGTTGCGCTGGGTCGGGTTGGTCGAGTTATAGACGTGAACGACGGCACGCTTGGCACCTTTCAGGGCCTCATAGGTACGGGCGATCAGGTCTTCGCGAGCCTGCACCAGTACCTGAATGGTGACGTCCTCAGGAATCAGGTTTTCTTCAATCAGTACACGGACAAAGTCGAAATCCGGCTGAGAAGCGGCAGGGAAACCCACCTCAATTTCTTTCAGGCCAACGCGAACCATCAGGTCCCACATCTGGCGCTTCTGGGACACATTCATGGGCTCAACCAGCGCCTGATTACCGTCACGTAGGTCAACGGCACACCATAGCGGCGCCTTGTCGATCACCTGGTCAGGCCAGGTACGGTCAGACAAAGCAATGGTAGGCGCGGGACGGTATTTGCGATGGTCAAAGCTCATGGAAGTTGTCCTGATGTTCTTGCTGTTATTTTCGAGCGCCCGTTTGGACGCTCATGAAAGATGGATCACTCTTTCATCCACAATGCCGGCGGGTAGCCAGCCACTGTAAACGTGGGGTTCAGGTTTTATAAGGGCTGATGAAGCCACCTTAAACCACTCACCCACCCGAGGATAACGGGCCTGCCAGCTTACTCTTGTGAAGTGTCACCAGCCAGTCAGAAATCGCCCTCGGCGTCTCTGATCATGGAAACCATTATAGGTAAAGCCAAGTAGCAGGTGCTTGCGTTATTACACGAACAATCACGATAAACAGCTATTTAAATGCCATAAAAATAAATATACGAGCACAATATTCCACACTTTAAAAAATTAAGCGCAATTAACCACTTTAAGCAAAGCTTCAATAGGCAGAGGTGAAAATCACAGGCAGCAGCAACAACAAGGCCACCCGAAGGTGGCCTGTCTGGAGAGGAAAGTCAGAGGAGAAGCTCGCGCCTAGCGATTGAGACTATAGCGGATCGGAATACTGAAGCTTTCCGACTGATGCGAAGGCGGTGCTGGCAACGGGCTCGAACGGTGCAACAGCTGGACGGCATCGTCATCGAGAATTTCAGAACCCGCACTTTTAACCACTCGGGCAGACAGCACCTCACCGCTGCGACTAACCGTCACGCTGACAGTCACGATACCGGACTGATGCCGAATCCTTGCCGCCCGCGGATAACGGTAGTTACGCGCCAGATGCGCCATCAGCTCGCTTTTCCATGAGCGCTCGGCCTGCTTGCGCTGAGCCAGCACTCCCGGATCCACAGGGGCTGCTTTGGCGACTTCGGCCTGTTTCGCTTCTTTAGCCTGCGCCTTGGGTGGCTGCTCAGGCTGCGGCTCGACTTTTTTGGGCGGCTCAGGTGGCTTGGGTCTGGGCTTTGGCTTAGGTTCGGGTTTAGGCTCCGGTTTTTTCTCTACCCTGGGCTCAGGCTTTTTCTCAACCTTCTTTTCCACCTTGGGAATCACCACCTCGGGCTTCACCTCAGGCGGTGGTTCCGGGGTTTCTTCCACAGGCTCAGGTTCAGGCAACACCTCCGGCTCGGGCGGTGCAGGTGGCTCTTCTTCTGGTGGAGGCGGAGGTGGCGTCGGCGCGATTTCTTCTGCCACCTTGGGAGCTTCCGGCATCGGCGCCAGCTCAATCATGATGGCTTCCGGTGCGGTGGGCGGCAGCGGTGGCTCAGCATCGGCCATCACCAAGGGCAGCAAGATAGCCGCATGCAGCGCTGCGATAACCAAAGCGCAGGCACTGATGCCCGCGACCTTACGCCAGCGGATACCCTGGGGTTCTGTGATTCCGGGGATCATCAATGACTCGCCTGTTCCAGCCCGACCAGTCCGATCTTGAGATAACCTGCTGCGCGCAGCTGATTCATCAACGTCATCAGCTCACCGTAAGGCACGCCTTTGTCTGCACGCAGGAAGAGTCGCTTGTCATGATCAGAACCCGTGGCCTGATCCAGCATCGCCTTAAGGCTGCCCTTGGCGACCGGCGCTTCACCGAGCACCACCGAAAGATCGTCCTTCAGCGTAAGGTAAATGGGCTTTTCCGGCTGAGGCACAGGCTTAGCACTGGAGCTTGGCAGGTCCACCGGCACACTCACAGTCGCCAGCGGCGCAGCCACCATAAAGATAATCAACAGCACCAGAATGACGTCGATAAAAGGAGTGACGTTGATTTCGTGGTTTTCGGTGAGGTCATCATCACCGTGATGGAGTCCACCGGCCATGCTCAGCTCCCGACTTTACGCAGGGGAGTGGCAATCGGCTGGCGATCCAGATCACGGGAAACAATACGGCCGACCTCCGCCGAGGTGTCTGCCATCAGTGCCTTGTAGGCACCAATGCTGCGGGCGAAGTGGTTGTAGAGCACAACGGCAGGAATTGCCGCCACCAGGCCAATCGCTGTGGCGAGCAGTGCTTCGGCAATACCGGGAGCGACAACCGCAAGATTGGTCGTCTGCGACTGAGAGATACCAATAAAGCTGTTCATAATGCCCCAGACGGTACCAAAAAGACCGACAAAGGGAGAGGTCGAGCCGATGGTTGCCAGCACGCCTGTGCCAAGGTTCATACGGCGCGCCGCCTGGGCTTCAACTCGATTGAGACGGGAATCCACACGCTCTTTGACCCCTTCCTTGTCGAAGGCTTCATGGCGTGCAGACAGCACCAGCTCGTACTCCGCAGCCTGCACCATTACCGCACTTTGGGAGTTGTCTCCTTTCACCACGGCCAGAGCATCGCGCAAGGTGCCACTCTCACCCAGTCCGTTTAACAGCTGACGGGCACGGCGCTTGGCGCGCAGAATCTCGATGCCTTTATAGAGCGCGACGGTCCAGGTTACCAGAGAGGCGAAGGCCAGACCCAGCATCACCGCCTTAACCACCCAGTCGGCAGCATTGAACATGCCCATCGGGGTCAGGTCATGAGGAAGCAGTGCTTCAATCGCCTGTGGACTGTTTTCTTCGGCAGGCGCGGCATCTGGTGCGGTCGCCAGTGAAGTGTCTGCATTGGCTTGTTCAGTAGAAGCTGCCTGGCTAGGAGCTGCTGAATCCAAAAGACCGGTGTTATCAGAAGGCTCAGTGACATTAGAGACAGAAGGAGTGGCGTTTTCGGCGGGAGCCGAGAGTGTTGCAGGCGGTGTACTACCCGGCTCTTCATCGGCCGAAGCCTGCATGGAGGTTCCTGCCAGCGCTGCTGTCAGGAAGAGAACCCGGAGTACCCAAGAGGTGAGTTTCATAAGCCTGCATCCATCCTGCTCAGTTCTGGCTCGCTTGCAATAAGACGAATAATGGCCAGTCAGAGGCATATCGTTCAGTAAGGTATTTGGTAATGATAATTTCTCTCATTATCACTTACAACCCTCGTTCGCTTATGAATGGCGCATCGCTCTGTCGCAGAGAGCAGGCATTTTCCAGGCAGCCCTTCTCAGGCATTGCCTTTTACCAGCGACCCACCGCATCATAGCCCAGAAGACTTTCACTCAGGACAGGGCACGTTCAGCGTCATGAGCTTTAACCGTTATGATCGCCGCATTCTGGATATCCTTCAGCAGGAAGGCCGCATCAGCAATCAGGATCTGGCTGATCGCATTCAGCTCTCCCCCTCCCCATGCCTTCGCCGGGTCAAACGGCTGGAAGATGAAGGCATTATCGAAGGTTATCGGGCGCACCTGAATGCCCGCAAACTTGGCCTGAGTCTGATGGCCTTTATTCAGATCAGTATGGACCGCCACACGCCCGCGCGCTTTGCCAACTTTGAACAGCTGGTGGGTAGCTATCCTGAAGTGCTGGAATGCCACCTGATCACCGGCCAGTCCGCCGACTATGTGCTTAAGATTCTGGTGAAGGATATGGATGCCTTTCAGGACTTTCTGCTGAACCGCATCACCACCATTGAAGGGGTGACCGGCGTGCACTCAAGCTTCGTCATGAAGTCGCCGATCAACAAGTCCGCCATCAGCACTGATCATCTGGACTGATGGCACCCCACCACTTTCCCCACCCTATTGATGGCGTGCGCTTCTCAGCATTGGGAACACACCATGCCAAAGTCTTGCTGGCCTTTGAGAATGCCAACCGCGAATGGTTTCGCCGCACCGGGGAAGATCGCGAGCCCGACTTTTATTCGCACAAGGGTGTGCGTAACCATATTGCCGAGCTGGGGGAAGATCACCGTCATGGCCGCATCTGGCCACTGCTGGTATTCAGTGATGATGGCGAACTGGTCGGCCGCGCCAATCTGCGGCGTCTAAGCCGCGACCGTCGTGGCGGTTCAGTGGGTTACCGTATTGCCGAACATGCCTGTAATCAGGGGATTGCGACGCAGGCGCTGACTGAGCTGATGGAACTGGCCTATCGCACTCAGGGCTTTCGCTATCTGACCGCGACGGTGAATGTGGATAACCATGCCTCACAGCGGGTGCTGGAAAAACGCGGTTTCGTGCGTGTGCGCTATCTCTATCGACAGCCAACCCTTACGGATGCCTGGGAATACCGCCATAGCCGCTCCGTTCTGCGGCACTGGTGGTGGAAACTGGTCGGCGATAACTGAGTGAGTCGCGTGACGAACTCAGCTGCCTTGCCCGACGGCGCTGGCTGCCGCCGACACGCTCTGCGTGTCCTTGTCCTGCGCTTTCACTGACAGTCGGTAAAGACAGAGCGCCGCCGTCAGCGTTCCTGCCAGCACAATCCACGAGCCCATCACGACACCCTGCCAACCCATCCACTCCCAGAAGGGATGCAGATAGAGCCCTCCCGTACTGGCGCCGATGTAATAGAACACCAGGTACATGGAGCTGGCGCTGGCCTTGGCTTTCAGCGCATTACGGCTGACCCAGCTACTCGCCGTGGAATGCGCAAAGAAGAAGCCGAAGCTGTTGATAAAGAAGCCAAGAATAATCAGCGGCAGCGCATGAGACAGGGTCACCAGCGTACCAATCATCAAAATGACGATACCGCCCGCCATGCAAAGCGGCTGGGGCACATGCCGCCCGACCTTACCGGCAACGGTCGATGCCAGAGTACCGGTGAGATACGTCAGAAACAGCAGGCCCAGGTATTTGGGCGAGAGTGAATACGGCTCGCTGCCCAGCACAAAGGTGATGTAGCTGTACTGGTTAATAAAGATAAAGAAGTTAAAGCCGCCAATCAGATAAGCGAGGATCAGTAGCGGGTTCTTAAGATGAGCGCCCATGTTGCCAAGGGAGACACCAAGGCGGAAACGCTGCGGCTGAAAATGGCGCGAATGCGGCAGGAGGGCAAAAAACACCGCCAGTATGATCAGGCTCACCACCCCGACGATCAGAAAGGTGGTCGACCAGCCAAAGGCTTCACCAAAGAAGCCACCCATCAGACGACCACCAATGCCCCCTAAAGAGTTGGCCGAGATATACAGCCCAACCGCCATGACCAAGGCTTCGCGGTCAAACTCATCGCCCATATAGGCCACAGCAATGGCCGGCAGGCCTCCGAGGAAAAAGCCCTGCAAGGCACGCAGCACTATCAGCCAGGAATATTCCTGCACCTGCGATAGGCAAAGCGTTGTCAGCAACACGCCTGCCATGGTGAACAGCATGATGCCGCGGCGCCCAAGCGCATCGGACAAAGGGCCGTACACCAGCAGGGAGATTCCCAGCGTCAGGGTCGAGATGGTGAAGCTGGCTGAGGCTTCCAGCGCCGAGATACCAAAGGTGTGCGCCAGCATGGGCAGCAGCGGCTGTGTGACATAAAGGTTCGAGAAAATCATGAATGAGCCGAGGCACAACGCCAGTGTGGCCCGCCAGTACGCGCGGCTGCCAGCATGAATGCGTGCTTCGGTCATGATCAGTACCCTTGTCGTGCTTGAGTGAATCCGCAATAGCGAATGCTGGGCACTATAGCGACCGGCTTTCCATAATTAAAATATATGCCTATTATCAAACCAATAATTATCACTTATGGCTTCGCCGGGTTGGCGCCCGTGTTGAACGCCCGCAGGCCCCGCCATGGAAATCAAACCGCTGCGCTACTTTTATGAAGTCGCACGTCTTGGCAGTTTTACCCGTGCCGCAGAGCAGTTAAAGCTCGCCCAACCCGCCGTCAGCATGGCGATTCGCAAGCTGGAAGCCGAACTCGAACTGACCCTGTTTCACCGTCATGAACGCACCATTGCCCTGACTGATGAAGGCAAACGTCTGTTTGAGCAGGCAGGGCGAATCCTTCAGGTGGTGCAGGATGCACAGTTGGAAATGCAGGAGCTGAAGGGCCTGACCCAGGGCACGGTACGTGTTGGTATCCCGAGCATGCTCGGCTCCTTCCATTTCCCGCCGATTCTAATGGCCTTTAAACACCGCTATCCCAACCTGACTTTTTCCGTGCAGGAAGGCGGCACCTGGCAACTGCAGCAAATGCTGGAAAAAGGTGAGCTGGATCTGGCGGTGATTGAGTCCGAACTGGTGCCGCCGGAGCTGGAAGCGCGCACCATTCTGCGCGAGGAAATGCTGGTCACCGTCAGCCGTGACCATCGTTTTGCTGACACTTCCAGCGTCACTCTGCAGGAGTTCTTTCAGGAAGAACTGGTGATGTTTCGTCAGGGTTACTTTCACCGCAAGGTGCTGGATCGCCTGGCTGGCGAGGTGGGCTGCACGCCCAATATCAGCTTTGAAACCAATCTGGTGCCGCTGATTCGCTCCATCGTCAAACACGGTTTCGGGATCTCCACCCTGCTGAAGATGGCCATCGAGGATGATCCGGAGCTGATCACTCTGTCCTTTAACCCGCCGATTATTCTCGATCTCTGCCTGGCCTGGCGCCGGGAGGGTTATCTGTCCCGCGCCAATCAGGCTTTTGTCGACTTTGTGCTGGAGCAGAGCGATGAGCAGCATCGCGCCACTCCAGTCTGAAGTGGCCGTCTGATGTGATCGTTCTCAGTGCGCCATTAAACCGGCGGCCATCAAACTGAAACCGGTCAGCATCAGCAAACCAAAAGCAATGCGCCGCAGGCCTTCATCACTCACCGGCGGACGAAAACGCCGCGCTATCATGGTGGCCACAAACACCACGGGCATGCCGGCAAGGCTCAGCATTAGCGTGGTGTGATTCACCTGCCCGGTGGGAATCGCCATACCGATACGAATGAGCGCAGTGAAGATAAACAGGGTCTGCAGGGTCGCGCGGATTTCCGCCATCGGCAATGGCTGACGGTAGAGAGTAAAGGCCGAGGGCGGGCCGGAAGTCGCAAACAAGCCACCCATCACCCCTGAGAGCAAGCCTGTGAACACAAAGGTGCCTTTGCCTGCCAGGGTCGTGCGTGGTGCTGGCTTCCAGGTCATCAGCAGGCTACAGGCCACAATCAACGCCCCAAGCCCGGCTTCGAGCCTGCCGGTGTAATCGCCCAGTACCGTGAGTAGCCACAGCCCCAGCGCAATCGTTGGTACCGAGCCTGCAAGCAGCAGCCACAGTAGCGGCCAGCGAATCGAGCGCTGCTTTCCCCACACAGAGCAAAGGCTGTTAAACAGGCTCAATGCACTGATCACCACCGCCGAGGTGGCAATCGGCGCCATGCCCGTCAGGGTCATACTGCCGATCACGATAAGCCCAAAGGCAAATCCTGTGAGGGTCTGGACATAACTGCCAAGCGCCACCAACCCAAGGGTGACGATAATATCGACGGGGCTCATGCTTTCTCGCTATCGCAGAAACTGAGGTAGTGACCGCCACCGGTTTGTCGGATGGCACATCAAAGAACACACCATGCTAACACCTTAGGCGCACACTTGACTGCGGCAAATCCGGAAACGCTCTGCCGTCAGGAAACACACTTACACGCTTGCGCACATCCCGGCCGGAGCACGTCATGCGTACGCTTGCGCGTCACACCCGCTTTTCTCATAGCCTGACGCCCTTTAAAGCCGGACCGCCCTGCCCCACAAATAACAACACGATGTTTTACAGGTAACGCGCCTTGATGGCGGGCCTGCAAGAACCCACTGCCTGGACAGGACAGCCAGGACAAGGTCGGGAGTCCCTCTCTCACCTGACTGCCCTTTCACATGCCCCGGATAGGATGAGGATTGTCATGCTGAATCTGAAAAAAACCGACTTGTTGAAAACCCAGTGTCTGATCAACGGTGAATGGGTTGATGCCATTAACGGCGAGACCATTGAAGTCACCAACCCTGCGACCGACAAGCGGATCTGCACAGTGCCCAAGCTGGGCAGCAAGGAAACAACTCAGGCCATTGCGGCGGCAGAGAAAGCCCTGCCCGCCTGGCGCGCCAAAACCGCCAAGGAACGCTCCGGCATTCTGCGTCGCTGGTTTGAACTGATGAATGAGCACGCCGATGATCTGGCCCTGCTTATGACCACTGAGCAGGGTAAAAGCCTGAAGGAAGCCAAAGGCGAAGTGAGCTATGCGGCCTCCTTTATTGAGTGGTTTGCCGAGGAAGGCAAACGTATCTATGGCGATACCATCCCGACTTTTGCCAATGATCGTCGTGTGCTGGTGATGAAAGAGCCTGTCGGTGTGTGCGCCGCCATCACCCCTTGGAATTTCCCTGCCGCGATGATTACCCGTAAAGCCGGCCCGGCGCTGGCCTCTGGCTGCACCCTAGTCGTCAAGCCTGCCTCGGCGACACCGCTTACCGCACTGGCGATGGCGGTACTGGCAGAGGAGGCAGGCGTGCCCGCCGGTGTACTGAACGTGATCACGGGCTCCTCTTCCGACATTGGTAAAACCCTCACTGACTCTCCCATCGTGCGCAAACTCACCTTCACCGGCTCCACCGATGTGGGCAAAGCACTCATGCGTGCCAGCGCAGACACGGTGAAGAAAGTTTCCATGGAGCTTGGCGGTAATGCGCCCTTTATCGTCTTTGACGATGCCGATATTGATGCGGCAGTCGAAGGTGCGATTGCCTCGAAGTTCCGTAACTCCGGCCAAACCTGCGTGTGCGCCAACCGCCTGTATGTTCAGGCAGGCGTCTACGATGCCTTTGTCAGCAAGCTGAAAACCGCCGTGGAAGCGCTTAAAGTGGGCGAAGGTACTGAGGAAGGGGTCGATCAGGGCCCGCTGATCAATGGCGATGCAGTCACCAAGGTGAAAGAGCATATTGAGGATGCCCTCGGCAAAGGTGGCAAACTTATCACCGGCGGCAAGCCACATGCACTGGGGGGAAATTTCTTCCAGCCCACGGTGATTGCCGATGCCACTGCGCAGATGAAGTTTGCCCGCGAAGAAACCTTCGGCCCGCTGGCGCCCGTCTTCAAATTTGAGAAAGATGATGAGGTGATCACCCTGGCCAACGATACCGAGTTTGGTTTGGCCTCGTACTTTTATGCCCGTGATGTCGGTCGTATCTGGAAGGTCGCCGAGGCGCTGCAAAGCGGTATTGTCGGCGTGAATACCGGCGCAATCTCTTCAGAGGTCGCCCCTTTTGGTGGCTACAAGGAATCCGGTGTGGGCCGTGAAGGCTCCAAATACGGCATCGAGGATTACCTCAATATCAAATACGTCTGCCTTGCCGGGCTTTAAAAGCAGCTAACCCTGCACACATAAAAAAGGGAGAGCATTAGCTCTCCCTTTTTGTTTTCCCTGAGTGACCTAACCCGGGCTTTTGTAATGAAACGGTCTTGCCTGCTGCGTTTTACCTGCTGGAAGGGCTAACCCTTGTCTGTCGGACTCATCACTTCACCTTGCGGTGCTGACTGATACCCCAAACCCGCACTGCCGGGCCAGTCTGAGGCATCATCCGAGCCGGAAGGTTTTGGGCTTAGCTGGCTTTGGCCTTTTTTGGCGCGAAGTCCAGTTTGCTGGCCATCACGGTTTTCGCCTTGCTCTGTTTGCCGTGGATCATGACTTCATCGTTCACTGCCAGCTTGTGCTTTGCCAGCACCTTGCCCGGGATATGAACGGAAACCACTTTGCCCTGGTCAGTCTTCATGCTGTAGAGATCACCGGAATGATGCTTGGTGATACGACCCTGCAGCGTGACAGGCGTGGTGTAGGCCGTGCTGACTTTCTTGGCGGTCGCCTGCTTTTCAGCAGCCACTTTCTTCGTCGCCGTGGTTTTTGCTTCAGCCGTTTTCCCGGAAGAAACCGGTGCACTCTGGTGAGTCAGGGGAGCCGCCGTTGCTGTTGAGGCCGGAGCAGTTTCCGCTGCCGCCGCCATCACAGAAAACGTGCTTGCCATCGCTAATACGCCAAGTTTTGTTAGGGTTTTCATGGTGCAATCACCTGAGGTGGAAGGTGAAGCGATACTAGCACCCGCCTGTTAACCCAGCTGTTTCTGTGCGATTCCTGCCGATGCGCGATTTACACAGAGCCATTGCCAAGGCCTCCATCCTCATTGCCATCTGTGCCAACCTCAGCAAGGATTCGCTCTGTCTCATCAGCGGGCTGGCCGCCAGGGTGCGCCGTGCCTGGGCCTCAGAAAAACCATCCACAAGCAGCCTTTCCTGAAAGCCATCATTGCGCACGGGAAAGCGCAGATTTTTCCTCGATCAACAGCAGCAAGAAGTGAGGCATGTATCAGCGCGGTTTATTCGCCGATCTGAATACGATCCGCCAGCCACGGCAGGTTGTCGAGAATGTGGGTAAGGAACTGCTCCTGCAAAATCTGACGGCTGTCCTCGGCGATCACCCGGGGCAGATCCCACAGCTCATTCCGACGTGAAACCAGCGTCAGCTCGCGATACACCGGCTCACCGGGCAGAGGAACACAGCGCACCTGATGCTGCATC
This sequence comes from Pokkaliibacter sp. CJK22405, assembly GCF_046614695.1. Classification (NCBI taxonomy): domain Bacteria; kingdom Pseudomonadati; phylum Pseudomonadota; class Gammaproteobacteria; order Oceanospirillales; family Balneatrichaceae; genus Pokkaliibacter; species Pokkaliibacter sp. CJK22405. The sequence goes on along the minus strand of NZ_JBKKHQ010000017.1, from coordinate 117,007 downwards.
AGGCCGGTCTGATAGAGACAAAGCGGAGTGGTAATGGTCCAGCCGACGCCGGCCGCGACCATCGACATGATGGCGTAGGTGTTATCCAGATAAAGCCTTGGCGGCAGGTTGATCTGCACCCGGCGAAGATAGCGCTCCACGGATTGACCAATCAGCGAGTGGGGTTGGTAACGTACAAACTCCAGCCGCTTTTGAATCGCCCCCAGACTGGAAATGTCACCCTCGAAATGGGGCGGCAAGGCGATGACCAGAGGCTCGCGCAGAATCGGGTGGCGTGAGAGGTCATCGTAATCCACCAGCGCATCATCAGAGATGACGATATCCACCTGACGGCTCAGCAGCGACTGGGCGTGCATATGGGAAAGGCCGGTGCTGATCGACCAGTCTTCGGTACGCTTGCGCACCATGTCCACCAACGGACGACCAATAGCGGTCGCCATCGAGTCCACCAGCGCAATGCGCACATGACGCAGTTTAAAGTGACCGCGCTGCATATCCAGGCTGGTCTTGCGCGCCTCATCCAGTAACTGACAGGCCCGGTCGTAAAAGAAGCGCCCTGCGGTAGTGACATGCAGCGGTCGCACCGAGCGATCAAGCAGCTGCGCCTCCATGCTGCGCTCCAGGTTCGACAGGGTCTGGGAGACCGACGATTGGGTCAGCCCCAGACGCTCGGCAGCATAGGTCAGGTTGCCGGTTTCCACGACCTGCACAAACACCTGCAATGCCTTGAGATCAAAACCGAATCCGGACGTGGCCACGCGGTCTCCTTGTCTGCAATGAGTTAGACAGCCGAACGATTAGCGGTCATCCGAGGGCGTGGTTTCATCCACCCGGGACTGGCGCCGCGCCTCTTCCGCCGCCACACTGCTGGCCACCGCCGTTGCGGCGGCTGAAGCCTGCGCTTCCATTTCCTCGGGCGTCAGGGTTTCAGCACTGGCAGCCCCCGGCATCAGCACATGCACAGCACGGTGGGCAAACGACAGCCCGGCGGCTTCCAGCGCCTCTTTCACCAACCGGTAAGCTTCACGGCGAATCACCCATTGCTCACCGGGCTTGGTCGTGAACTTCATACGGAAGATCAGTGCGGACTCTTCCACCCGCATCACCCCCTGAGATTTGAGAGGCAACAGGAAAGAGGGGCCCATTTCCTCATCTTCCAGCATTTTAAGACCGACTTTTTTAACGATCCTGCGCACCTGCTCCACATCCGTGTCATAAGGCAGCCGGAACTCCAGCTTCATGGTGACCCAGTCACGGCTCAGGTTTTTGACCGTGGCAATTTCGCTGTAAGGAATGGTTTGCACCGCACCGAGGTGATGGCGCAAGCGCATGGAGCGCAGGGCGATTTTCTCGACCGTGCCCTTGAGGCCGGCCACCTCGATATATTCGCCCCGGCGAAAGGCATCATCGACCAGAAAAAACACACCGGAGATAATGTCCTGCACCAGTTTCTGGGCACCAAAGCCGACCGCGATACCGACCACACCGGCACCGGCGAGCAGCGGGCCGATTTGCACGCCCAAGGCGTTCAGCATGCTAAGCACGGTCGTGACCACAAGAATCACGAGAATAAAGGAGCGCAGCAGCGGCAGCAGGGTTTCGGTGCGGGTCGCGCCGGTACCGCCGCCCTCACCTTCCAGATTACCGCCTTCCAGCGATTCTTCCGGCAAATGCCGTTCAATCAGCGACTGAATCATCTCCCAGGCAACGTAGGCCACCAGCGCAATAATGAGTACGTTGATCAGCGCCTGACCAAGCTGGTGCACCATGGAGTTTTCCATCATGCGCCAGGCACCGTAACCCAGCACATCCAGAAGCGTCACCAGCGCCACTGACAGCATCAGAAGCCGCAGGCCATTTTGCAGGATGCTGATGAAGCGCTCGCTACGGGCACGGAAGGTCTGGCTTTGCAGGAAGGGCAGGGCCACCAGCTTGCGAAGACAGGCATTAAACACCCGGTCAATCAGCGGGAACAGAATCGTCAGCCACCATGCCCGCGATAACCGCTCGGCCAGCATGTCGTTGCCCGTGAAAATGTTGTAGCTCCACACCAGCCAGAGCACCAGCAGCCAGACCGTCGCCATGACCGGCCAGCTTTGCAGGATGGCACGGCGCACCGTGTCGTTCTGACAGCGCGTGCTGTCATTGAAGATAAATTCCAGAGAAGCGCGATTGCGCACCAGGCAGACCAGGGCAATCGCCGTCATGATCAGGCCATTGATGGGCACCAGCAGATTCAGATAAATCTCCGGCGTGCCCATATCAAACAGCAGATTAGCACCGTGGGTATTCAGGGCCACCACCAGCGTAAACAGCAGCACCCAGTGATGAAAGGACTGGGCAGGATGGCACGCCAGTGGCAGCATGCGAATGCCCTTGGCATGAGGAGCAAAGAGGGCGCGGGAGAAAACCCGCACCAGCCGGAACGTCATGGCCACCGGTAATGCCGCCAGCAAGACGACCCGCATAGGGTTATCCTCCTCGACGCTGTACAGGGCAAAAAACCAGGCGCCCAGCCCATAGAACAACACCCGGATCAGATCCATCATCAGCCTGAGGCCAATGTAACCCAGGCGGGTCGCCAGCTCTTCCGAGCGGGCATCTTCAAGGCGCGCCTCCACCGACCTCATACGCCAGCTCACCAGCCGCTCGACCAGATAGCCCACCAGCACCATACCGATCAATAACCCGACCAGCATCAGGACGCCGCTGGTTCCGCGGTAATCGGTGATGCGCCCCCAGACGGGCTCCAGCGGAGAAAAATCGCTCAGCGCCTGACGGGCCTCATCGACCCGCCCCTGAAACATGCTGGACTGCTCACGTACCTGCTGCAGCATGGTCGCTGCGCGGGCATTGGCCTGGGTATTGTAATCACTGCTCTGCAATGTTGCGGCGGAGCTCACACCCGCAAGGCAACACAGCAACAAAAGACCTAACCGACACCACAACCACCGAAAATCACGCCCCTTTGCGATCATTTCCTGCTCCTGCCCGCATTCCCTGTAAGAGGTAAAGATCACCTAGCCGCTGAGCTGGCTAAAGGTGGAACCTTCCCGACTGACTTCTTCGTAACTGCCCTGATCGACCAGTTGTCCACGTTCCATGACCAGCACCTGATCCATACGACTGGCCAGATCCGCCCGATTCAGCACCCATACCTGAGTCGTCTCATGGTAGCTCGCCAGAATACGGTCGATCAGACGCACTTCCGCGCTGGGGTCCAGACCGGAGGTGGCCTGATTGAAAATAAGAATATCCGGCTGCTTGAGCAGCGCACGGGCGATCGCCGTTTTCTGGCGCTGGGTGACCGAGAGACGTGAACCGGCCGTCCCCACATGAAAGTCCAGACCGATTTCCAACAGGCTGCCTTCCAGCCCCTCGGAGTCCACCACCTCGCGCATCAGGGTACCAATGCGGCTCTGAGCACGAGCCTGACCAAAGGCGGTGCGACCGAACAGCAGGTTATCCTGCACACTGAGACCGATGTTGTAGGCCTCAGGATCAAAGGGATAGAACTCAATACCAATGCGCTTCATGCGGGTGGCGAAGTGCTGCCTTGCATAGAGAATGCGCCCCTGCAGGCTTTTGTCGACCAGTCCCAAACGATGGCGGGCCACGGACAGCTGGAAGGTGAGCGCCAGCAATTTGGCCACGGTTTCGCTACCCAGCGACTCCAGATTATCGGTATCGCGAATGCGCGAGAGCATGGCGCGGTATTCCGGCAGCTCATCAAACTGGATGAAACTGAAACGCTCGAACAGATCAGCGTTCTCTTCCATGTCCGAGAAGAGATCCACCATGGTGGAGGTAATCTCGATTCCGATCTTCACGAAAGGCCTGAACAACTCCTGCTCGCGCAGAAAATCCTGCAGTCCCTGCCGCGCCGCCAGCTCTTCGTAGCTCCACTGATTGTTGGCGACGATGCCAAACATGAGGTTTTCAATCACGTTCAGGTTTTCGTTGTAGATACGCTCATCAAAGACCTCAACCAGCCCCTGATAGTCGTCTTCCTGCAGACGCTGGCGCAGCACATGACGCGCCGAGACAATCTGCTCACTCAATGCCGGATCTTCCTCGGCCAGCTTGCCAAAGAGCCCCAGTTGCAACACATCCTGTTTGAGATCCACTAGCTCCAGCACATCCACCAGTTTGGCGTGAAGCTGGTGTTCGTTCTCAATCCCCAGACGGTCAAGGTCGGTCCAGTCCTGACCCGGATCATCCTCGGCATTACCGGAAAGCTGGGCCTGTTTGACCTGCCACTGTTGCTCTTCAGCATAGGCACGCGCCGCCGAGAACAGGCCGTAAAACAGGTTATTGCGCAGGCTGCCGGAGAAAATATGGGCGCTGTCGCTGACATAACCGAGCTGGTGCCCCAACGTCGACTGAGGTAACTGGCGAATGTCCGCCTCCCCCAGCGTCAGCTTGCCCTGGGTCGGCCAGTAAAGCCGCGCCAGCAAACGCGCCAGCTCATCCTTGCCGCTGGAGGCATTACCGACAATAGCGATGCTCTGGTTCATCGGCAGACGAAAGTTCAGCCGCTCCAGCAACTGGTAACCGGCATGTTCGGCGTAGCCCAGATTACTGGCATGCCAGGATTCCTTGCCAAACCTGAGCGGTGCCGTTGGCGCTTCCTGCAGCTCGGTATCAAGCATGCCGTTGGGGTGAAACTGCTCGATGATCTGCTCGTACTTGATGCGCACATCTTCACGGGTCTGGTAATAGGTCAGCAGCTCTTTCCAGGGGTCATTCAGCTCTTTGAAGGCCGCGATAGCAGTGACCAGTGCCCCGAGGGACAGCTGCCCGTTAATGACGTAATAACCACCGACGAGATAGAAAAAGAACGGTGTCACCTGCGCCAGAAAGTTGTTCAGAAACTTGATGAAGAACTTGCGCTTGTAAATGTCGTAACGGATACGAAAGATCGTGCCAAGCCAGGAGCTGATGACCGCTCGCTCATAGCGCGCAGTATTATTGGCGTGGATTTCCTGCATGCCATTAATGGAATCGCTTAGGCGATCGCCGAGTTTACGCACCGTCAGCACGCGCTCTTTGGCCAGCCGGTTCACCACCGCCTGTAGTTTCGGAATCAGCCAGAACTGAAAGGGATAGAGCGCCGTCGCCAGCAGGCCCAGCCAGATCGACTGGTTAAAAATAAAGAAGATGTAGGTCAGCAGCATGCCACCCTGAAAGGCTGGCAAGGCGAAGGCCTCACCGACAAAACCACCAATCGGCTCAGTCTCGGAAATGAGGATGGGCAGCATCTCGCCCTGGGAGATTTTTTTGTAGTGCGGCAGCGGGAAACGCAGCATCTGCCCGAACAGCTCAAAACGCAGACGGCGCAACATGCGCTCGCCCACCACCCCGCGGTAGACATTCAGAATGTACTTCATGACGCCGTTGATAATCACCAGCACCAGAAAGACCACGCAGAGCACGACCAGATAGGTGATCTGCTCCATGGGGAAACCCAGAATCTGGTCCGGGATGTTGGCGCCACCGATGGCATCGTTGATGATTTTCTTGGGAACTTCGAGCGTGGCATACATAAAAGGCAGAGATGCCACGGTCAGCAACAGGATGATGACCTGATCCCGCTTGGTATGCTTAAGGATGTATCTGAAGATCGATGATTCCATGATCCTGCCTGTTGACCTCTGGGGAGCGCCCCACCACACTCTGGCCTGCGCGCCGAGAAGGCCCGTCACGCCGCAAGGTGGTCTGGATGCCGTGGAAAACTGCCGCTCCCGCTCTGATCCGCCTGTGGCCGACCGAATTTCGCAAGGAGCCTGTGCTTGAATCACACTGACGGCAAACCCAACACTATAGCCCTCATTCTAAAAGGCTATCCACGTCTATCGGAAACTTTTATCGCTCAGGAAATTCGTGCGCTGGAAAAGCGGGGCATGAAGATTCTGCTGGTGTCCCTGCGTCACCCCACCGATAAACGCACGCACCCGATCCATGATGAGATCCAGGCGCCGGTACTCTATCTGCCAGAGTATCTGCATGAAGAGCCGCTGCGTGTGCTGAAAGCGCTGTTCGGTAGCCTGCGAGCGCCAGGGTTTGGCAAAGCGCTGAAAAGTTTCTGGCGGGACCTGCGCCGCGACCTGAACCGCAACCGGGTTCGGCGTTTCGGGCAGGCGTTGGTGCTGGCGCATGAGCTGCCGCCTGAGTACCAGCATTTGTACGCGCATTTTATTCACACCCCCGCCTCGGTAACACGCTACACAGCGTTGCTGAAAGACCTGCCCTGGTCCGCTTCCGCCCACGCCAAGGATATCTGGACGCTGGAAAGCTGGGAACTGAAGGAAAAGCTGCAGGAGCTGGAGTGGATCGCGACCTGCACCGAGGCAAACTATCACTACCTGCAGAGCCTTGCCGCGGAACCGGCGCGGGTCAATCTGGTCTACCACGGGCTGGACTTTAACCGCTTTGATACGCCGCCGACGGAGCACTCCCAGCGTGACGGCAGTGATGCCTCGCAGCCAGTACGTCTGGTCTCTGTGGGTCGGGCCGTACCGAAAAAAGGCTATGACATCCTGCTCGAAGCACTGGCCAGCCTGCCCAAAGACCTGCACTGGCAATTCACCCACATCGGCGGCGGTAGCGAGCTTGAGACACTAAAAGCACAAGCGGAGCGCCTCGGCATCAGCGAGCATATTCACTGGCAAGGGGCACTGGCGCAGGTTGAAGTTCTGGAGGCCTACCGCCAGTCTGATCTTTTTGTACTGGCCTCGCGCATCACTGAAGATGGCGACCGCGATGGCCTGCCCAACGTACTGATGGAGGCCCAAAGCCAGCGGCTTTCCTGCCTCTCCACCGACATTTCCGGCATCCCCGAGCTGATCCGTCATGAAGAGACCGGCCTGCTGGTGCCGCAGAGTGATGCACCGGCGCTGGCCACCGCCCTCGCCCGGCTGATCCGCGAGCCTGAACTGCGTCAGCGTCTGGCAAATGGGGGCTATGAGCGCGTGCGGGAGGTATTCGCCATGGATCGCGGTATTGATCAGCTTCAGCATCTGTTCCATCACGACCACCCGCATACTGATAGCGCATCATGCTGCCCATCGCCTTCTACGCCCCACTAAAGGCACCAGATCACCCCAACCCATCGGGTGACCGGGCACTGGCGCGGCTGTTTTGTCAGGCCTTAACGCTGGCAGGCTTCGAGGTTCATCTGGCATCACGGCTGCGCAGTCGCGATGGCAAAGGTGATGAGGGCTATCAGCGCCGACTCAAAAGCGTGGCCGAGAAGCTCGCGGACCGGCTGGTGCGGCGCTATCAGCGACTTCCCGCGCAGCTGCGCCCGCGCCTGTGGTTTACCTACCATCATTATCACAAGGCACCGGACTGGATCGGCCCGCGGGTAGCCCAGGCGCTGGGGATTCCCTATGTGATTGCCGAGGGCTCCTGGTCAGAGCGAAAGGCCCATGGCCCCTGGCACTTTAACTGGTCTCACTCACTGGATGCCCTGCGCGCAGCGCAAGCACTTTTTTGTCTCAATCCGAAGGATCAGCAGGGGTTAAGCACCGTGCTGGGCGAGCAGGCGCCCTTGGTCGCATTACCGCCCTTTATGGACTTAGCCAGTCTGCCTGCGGCTGAGGCACTGCCCACCAAGGCTAAGCTGGCAGCGCAACAGGGCATCACATCCGAGCGGCCCTGGCTGATCAGCGTGGCCATGATGCGTCCGGGTGATAAGCTCGCCTCTTTTACGCTGCTGGGCAAAGCGCTGGCACAGCTCACCGCGCCTTTTGAGCTGATCGTCATTGGCGATGGTCAGGCTCGACCCGAGGTGGAAGCAACACTTGCCGGGCTGCCCGTGCACTACCTCGGCCAACAGCCGCCCGAGCAGGTGTACACCTGGCTTGCCGCCGCCGATCTCTTCGTCTGGCCTGCGGTCAACGAAGCGTTTGGTATGGCACTCCTGGAAGCCCAGGCAATGGGGACGGCGGTACTGGCCGGGGAGGAAGGCGGCGTCGCCAATGTCGTCGCCACACCGGCCAGCCTGCTGACGCCCAGGCGTGATGCCGATGCCCTTGCCCGCCAGCTGGAGACGCTACTGTTAGCCGATGACTGGGCCGCGCAACTTGCACAACGAGGCCAGCACGCCAGGGAGCAAATGGCGAAACGTCATAGTCTTACCGCCGCCAGCCAGCAACTGGCCAACACTCTTCGCCCCCTTTTGGAGACTCACTGATGGCCGGACTTCACCTGCTTTTATTACGTCATGGCCCTACTGAATGGAATGGCGAAAAGCGCATTCAGGGCCGAACGGATATTCCGCTGAGTGAAGCAGGCAGGGATGCTCAGGCAACCCGCATTCTGCCAAAGCGCAGCCAGCATCTGAGCTGGTTTAGCAGCCCGCTGATTCGCACCCGGCAAACGGCAGAGGCGCTGGGACTGAACGTCAGCATCGACCCGCTACTCATCGAAATGGACTGGGGCGACTGGGAAGGTGAGCGCCTGCCAGAACTTCGCGCACGCTTGGGCGACGAGATGCAGCAAATGGAGGATCAGGGTCTGGATATGCGCCCGCCTCGGGGAGAAAGCCCCCGTGAAGTCGGCCAGCGATTGCTGGCTTTTTGCGAGCAGCGCCTGCTGGAAGGATTCAGCGACGTCGGCGCTGTGTGCCATAAAGGTGTGATCCGTTCGGCGCTGGCGCTGGCCACCGGCTGGCCCATGCTGGGGAAAGCGCCGGTGCGTCTGGACTGGGAAGCCGCACAGCTTTTTCACTACGAGAATGGCCAGTTACGCCTGCAGGCCGCCAATCTAGGCCATGAGGATGATTGGCGATAATCGACCGGCGTGCTATGTTCGGCGTATTCGCGCCTTCAACACCTCTGCGTGACTGGGCTTTTTATCAGCTAGCCGGATAACGTGATGAAGCGTCTTCCTCTCGTCATTCTTATCACCATACTTATTGTCCTGATGACGGCGACCAGCGTGTCGATGGTCAATCAGTACCGTACTGCCCGTCTGGTCTCCAACCACATCCAGTATTCGGCCTGGTCTCTGGCACAAATGGAGCTGGAGCTGCAGAAGTTCTACACCAATATTGCCCTCTACGATGCGGGCAATATCGATCATGACAAGTTGATGTTTTCCTATGACCTGCTGTGGAATCGGCTCAATGTCTTTCTGATCGGCAAGGAAAACCGCACCCTGCGCGCCCGCTTTGATGCTGAATCCAAGATTCGCAATCTCTATACCACACTGCAGAACAATGAAGAGACCATCACCCAGCTCAAGGCGGATGATCAAAGCAGTATTCGCGGGCTGGAAAAGGCCTTCTTCCCCTTTCTCGATCAGGTCCGCGAACTGGTGATGATGAATTTCACCGGCAAAGAATCCACCAAGATGTATGAGGGGATTCTGGCCTCGCAAAAGCACATGGCCTGGCTGCTGGCAGGGCTTTTTATCCTGACACTGGCATTGATTTACGTACTGATTCGTCGGGTTAATCTCTACGGCCGCCTGGCCCATCAGGATGCGCTTACCGGTGTGGCCAACCGTGCCCGTTTGCAGGATCAACTCAACGAGCTGATTCATCGCGCGCAACCGGACATGCCCTATTTTGCGCTGGTGATGATCAAGCTGAACGGCTTTAAAGAGCTGAACCAGCGGCTTGGCCATGCTCAGGGCGATGAGCTGTTGATTAAGGTTGCCCAGCGCCTGCGTGAACACATTCGTAGTCAGGACATGGTCGCAAGGCTTGAGCAGGACAGCTTTGCGGTCATTCTGCGCCAGGTCAGAAGCGAAGCTGAGGCACTGGAAAAGGCGCGTTTCTTCCGCCAGTCACTGGTGTTTGATTATCAGATGAGCGGCCGCCAGACCCAGCTCGACACCCGTATTGGCATCTGTATTTATCCGATTCACGGCACCACGCCGCAGGAGCTGCTGAGTAACGGTTATAAGGCGCAGGAGCTGGCACGCCGTGCAACGTCGGATCACGTTGAGTTATACCAACAGGCGCTGGCCGATGAAGCCCAGCGTCAGCGCCAATTGATGATGGAGCTGCGCGAGCAGCTGAGTTTCTGTGATGAGAACTCGACCCTGCAGCTGACCTACACCCCCATCGAGAGCCAATCCACCGGCGAACTTAAGGCACTGCGCGCCCATCCGGTCTGGCACCACCCTACACAGGGTTCCATTGATGCCTACGGCATTCTGGCCCTGACCGAGCCTGCCAACCTCTCGCAGAATCTGGCGCACTGGGTGTTTGAACGCCTGACCTACGATTACCATCACAGTGAGAATCCGCTGCCCCTGCATCTGGATATCCAGCTGGATGTGCCGCCCTCACTGCTGACCCCCATGTTGCCAAGCTGGGTCGCACAGACGCTGCAACGTCATGTTATTAATGCCTCACAGCTGATTGTCGGCTTTAACGAGCGCATGTTCCGCGATGATGTATCGCGTGGCATTCCGATCATGAATGAGATGCGTGCCATGGGGATTCGTACTCAGCTGTACAGCACCGGCGAGAGCTACGACAGTCTGCAAATGGTTGCCAACCTGCCTCTGGATATTCTGATGATTGAACCACGCCTGAGCCGCGAAAGTGCCTCGCAGCCGCGCTATCACACAGTACTGTCGGTTTTCTCAGAAATGGCCGATCAGTTGGGCATTCGTCTGTTGGCCTTTGCCACCGACGATGAAGGCAAACCGCTCCCTCCCACCCCCGGTGCCGATCTTCTGCAAGGTACGCGCTTCAGCAAGGGCGAAAGTCTTGATCGGGTCTTGTCCCATTATCTGTCTCAGCCAAACTCCACCCTCGCTCCACGCAATGAACGGCTAAACTGATCTGCACGACCTGGCCTTCTTTCGCCTTCTTTCGCTTTGAACGGGCACTGACAATTGGGTCTTGATGTTTCAATGCAGGCAGATGCTTTTACTTGTGATCACTTATCCCTACATAATGAAAAGCGCATTTAACCCCACAGGCTTTATCGACTGGCCGTTGTTCGGACGAGCGTTCAGTCGTCCCATGCCGCAATGCAAGGACTCATTGTGACTCAGGCTTTAGTGACCCGGACGCTTCGCTGTCCTCGCAGCGAATCGATCTCCAACCACTGGCGTCTTCTCCTGCTAACGATCGTTTTTGCAGCGATTGCGCTACTCGTCATTCCAGCCAGGAGTCACGCTGCCGATGGTGCGGCGGCAGATAAAGCCCAGCCCACGAGCACCAAGCCGGCCAGTAAAGCCAATACCCTGAATGTCACCATTACCGGCGTACCGGACAAAGTTGCCGAGAACATTCGCGCGCTGCTGGGCATTTACCGCTTTAACGGCAAAACCGTTCCCGGAACGGCGCGTCTGCGCTACCTGCATCAGCAGGCAGAGAGTGATATTCGTCAAGCCATGGCGCCCTTTGGCTACTACCATCCCGAAATTGACACCTCACTCAAGCAGGACGGCGACCGCTGGCAGGCGACCTATACCATTACCCCCGGCACCGTCATGCCCTATGGCAAAATTTCCATTGCTTTAGAAGGTGAAGGCAAGGATGACCGCTATCTGGAACGCCTGCTGGACAAGTCGCCGCTGAAAACCGGCCAGCCTCTGAGCCATGCTGACTATGAAGGGTTTAAAACCTACCTGCAGAATGAGGCGATTGAGCGCGGCTATTACGATGCGACCTACTCAACCCAACGTCTCGGCATTAACCTCGACACTTACGAAGCCAGCGTCACACTGGTGCTGAAAACCGGGCCGCGTTATCGCATTGGCAAGATCAGTTTCTCCGACTCTCCTGTTCGGCAGGAGCTGCTGGAACGCTACCTCACCTTCAAGGAAGGCGACTACATCAACTCGCGCAAGCTTTTAAATCTGCAGAGTGCGCTGGCCGACAGCGAATACTTCGGCCGTATTGAAGTGCAGCCTCGCTGGGATCAGGCCAAAGATGGCGTGGTGCCCATTGATGTCACCCTCGAACCCAATAAACGCAGCCGCTACCGTTTTGGCCTTGGCTATGGCACCGATACCGGCGCCCGTATGCGCTTCGATCAGACCCGCCGCTGGGTGAATGACCGCGGCCACAAGTTCAATACCTCGCTGCTGCTGTCCGAGGTCAAAAATGACCTGACCCTGAACTACATCATCCCCGGAGAACAACCGCAGACGGATGAGTACCGCTTTACCACCAGCTATGCCACCGAAGACTCTGACACCACCAAGTCAGAAACCCTCTCGGTTGGCTCAAGCTGGCAGAAGACACTGGACAACAACTGGCAACGCACCCTGTCCATCGATCTTGAGCAGGAAAACTACACGCTGGATAACGAGGATAAATCCTCTTTATTCCTGCTACCGGGGGCAGAATGGAGCTATACCAAAGCCAGGAACCCGCTGAACCCGCGTCAGGGTTATCGCCTGAGTTTCAATGTGCTGGGCGGGCTTGAGGGTGCCTTGTCGGATACCACCTTTGTGCAGGGTGCCGCCCACGGCAAATACATTTTCTCGGTCACGCCAAAGATGCGCCTGCTCGCCCGTGCCGATGTCGGCTCGACCTGGGCCGATGACTTCAACAAGATCCCCACTTCCCACCGCTTCTATGCCGGTGGTGATAACAGCGTACGTGGCTATGCCTACAAGAGCCTCGGCCCGACCAACAGCGATGGCGACGTCGTCGGCGGCCAGTACCTGCTGGTGGGCAGCCTTGAGGCCGACTATCAGGTCAAGGAAGACTGGCGTGCCGCCGTGTTCTTCGACTCCGGAAATGCCTTTGATGACTACAGCGAATCCATGAACTCTGCCGTAGGTGTTGGCGTGCGCTGGCAATCGCCCGTTGGCCCCGTGCGGGTCGACCTTGCCCATCCCCTTAACGAGGACCGAACCGTTCGTCTTCATTTCAGTCTGGGACCTGACCTGTGAGCCAACCCTCCGCTTCACCTGCAACACCGCCAACGCCACCGCCCGCTTCTCCCCGCAAGGGTTTACGCTGGTGGCACTGGCTGCTGGCCGTGCTCTTTGGTCTGATCCTGATGGTAGCAGTCGGCCTCAGCTGGCTGGTGAGCACAGCCTCCGGCACACGCTGGCTGCTCGGACAGGTGCAAGGCGTTATTCCCGGAAAGCTCAGCTATGAAAGCGTCGAAGGCAGCCTCAGTGACCGGCTGGAATTCTCCAATCTCAGTTATCAGAATGAACAGGGGCTCAAGGTCGCCCTGCAAGACATCGTGCTGGATTGGCGCCCTCTTGGACTGATCAGCCTGACGCCGCGCCTGCGTCTCAACACGTTGAGCGCCAACGGATTGGAGCTTACGCTGCCCCCGCCCACCGAAACGCCCGCCAGTAATGAACCCTTTACCCTGCCTGATATTCAGCTGCCTGTTGCGCTGGATATCCAGGACATCAGCCTGAATAACGCCCAGATCCATCAGGCCAGCGGCAGCACCATCGTCATCAATAATGCCCGACTGTCGCTGTCTGTTGATGGCGATGAGTGGCAGTTGCAGCAGCTCGCGGTGGATGCGCCTCAGGGGAAAGCCAGTCTGACCGGCCAACTGACCCCGCAGGGTAACTATCCGCTGGCCATGAATCTGGACTGGACCCTGACATTGCCTGACCGCCCAACGCTGACCGGTCAGGGTAAGGTGTCAGGCAATCTCACAGAACAGTTAACCGTCGACCAGCACATCACTGGCGCCGGTGATCTGGACCTCAATGCTACGCTCAACAAGGTGCTGAGCGAGCTGACCTGGCAGGCGAAAATCACCGCAGAAAAAGTCGCCCTGAGTGCGGCAACTCCCAGCCTCGAAGGCAGCGAACTGGACGGCACCATTGAAGGCAAAGGCAGCCTGTCTGAGGCTTCTGCAGTGATTCATCTGGAAACCAGCCTGCCTGAAGTCGGTAAAACGCAGCTCGATAGCCGTCTGGCATCCGACTTCAGCTCCGTCACCCTCGATACGCTGGATCTGCTGCTGCCGGACTCTGCTGAGCAGGAAGACCAACAAGCCCGGATTCACCTCGAAGGTAAAGTCACCGAGCTAACCGGCACCCCAGTGCTGGATCTCAAGGGCAAATGGCAGCAGCTGGCTTACCCTGTTTCAGCAACGCCCACGGTAAAAAGCAGCAAGGGCACGTTGGCCGTCACCGGGCCGCTGGATAAATTTAGGCTCAACACCACCGCCAGTGTCGCGGGTCAGGATATTCCCCCCACAGATCTGACACTGGATGGCATCGGCAACACGGAAGGGTTCAGCCAGCTGGATCTGGTTCTCAATACGCTGGAAGGTCAGCTGAAAGCCAGCGGCCAGGCAGGCTGGGCTCCTCAGCCATTGTGGAAATTGGCGGTGACCGCAGACAAGATCAATCCCGGCGCCAAGTGGCCGGATATGAAAGGCCAGTTGAACGCCCGTCTGCAAACCGACGGCACCATCAAGGCAGGCTCACCCACTGTCGCCATGACCATCGAAAAACTGGACGGTGAGCTGCATCAGCAGAAGATCGCCGGCACCGGCAGTCTGCAACTGGCGGGTCAGAGTGTGGATATCAACCAGCTCAACGTCAGCTGGGGTAATGCCAAGCTGATCAGTAGCGGCAAACTCGGTGATGCGGTCAATCTGGACTGGGCACTGAGCGCCACTGATCTTCACGCGCTGATGCCTGCTGCTCGCGGCGCATTAAGCCTCAACGGCACAGTGACCGGCACACGACAAGCCCCCATCATTAATGCCAAAGGGACGGCAAAAGACCTGGGCTATGGCCAGAATCGTCTGGCGAACCTCGATACCCAGGTCTTTGTCGACCTTGGCTGGAGCAAGCCTGCGGATATTCAGCTCAACGCCTCCGGTATTCAGGCGGGAACCCAGCGTATTGATAGCCTGAAGGTGCAGGGTAGTGGCCGTCAGCATCAGCATCAGCTGGCCGTTCAGGCCAAAGGCCCGAACCTCAGCCTCGACACCCAGCTCAATGGCGACTGGCAGGATTCGCAGGTATGGAAAGGCCAGATCAGCAAGCTGAGTGTTTTCCAGGAGCTGATCGGGCCCTGGGCGATGGCCTCAGCCACCCCGCTTGAAGCCAGCGCCAGCAGCGCCAAACTCACCAATCTGTGCCTGCAGCAGGAACGTGGCGGTGATGGCCGCCTGTGCTCGACGGCCAACTGGAGCCAGAAATCCGGCACCAAGGCAAACGTCGAGCTGAGCGCCCTGCCATTATCGCAGCTCACAGGCTTCCTGCCAGGCACCGACAGCGTCGAAGGCACAGTGAACGCCAAAGCTAACTTTTCACAGGGAGCCACAGGCTTTCCCACCTATCAGGCGGATGTGAACCTGCAAGGCGCAGCGATGACGGTCGCCGCGGCACAGAACACGCGCCTGAGCCTGAATGACGTCAGCGTCCATGCGGAGGGCGCGAAGGATAATCTCACGGCCCGCCTGCGTTTGGCACTGAAGGAGCTGGATGGCCAACTGGATGCCAACGTCAAAGTCACCGGTGTCAGCAAGAAAGGCCAGCTCAGTGGCAACCTCAACACGAACCTTCAGGATCTGACACTGATCAGCGTCTTTGCCCCACAAGTGCAGGAGATCAAAGGTCAGCTCAACGGTGATATCAACCTGGCCGGTACACTCGCCAAACCCAAGGTTTCCGGCCAGCTTGCTCTGCAAAATGCCAGCGCGGCCATCCCGATGGCAGGGCTTGAGCTGAAAGACATGAGCCTGAACCTTGCCGATGATCCGGCCAATCCCGAGCAGATGCTCCTTACCGGTGCGGTGACGTCCGGCAAGGGTAAACTCAATCTCAGTGGCGATCTTGAGCCACTGGCGGGCAAGGTGAATCTGCAGATCAAGGGTGACAACTTCCAGGCGATGGGAACAGAGGAAATTCAGGCTTACATCAGCCCGGACATGCAGGTCAAAGTGGCGCCGCAAAGCATTGATGTGACAGGCGAGATTACCGTACCCAAAGCGATGATCAGCCCGCCAACCTATACCTCCGCGATCACCAGCTCCAGCGATGCGGTGATCGTCAAAGGCGAAGGAGATGATGTTAGCCAGCTGCCCGGCCAGCAGGCGCTGAATGTCGCCCTGCGACTTAACCTCGGCAAAGATGTGCGCGTAAATGCCTTTGGCTTTAATGGTCGCCTCGAAGGCAGCCTGATGGTCAATCAAAGTGCCAATCGCGCGGCGACTGCCAGCGGGAATATCAATGTCGCCGCTGGCCAGTACCGCATTTACGGACAGGATCTCAACATTGACCGCGGCAGCCTGGTCTTTACCGGCGGACCGGTGAGTAACCCAGGACTGGATATGCGCGTCACTCGTGACTTCGAGGATGATGGCGTAACCGTTGGCGCGCGGGTCAGTGGCACCATCAAGGCACCCAAGCTCGATCTTTTCTCCACCCCCGCGATGCCAAACAGCGCCCAGCTTTCCTACCTTATTCTGGGCCGTGGCCCGGATGCGGCTTCCAGCTCTGAGCAGGAAATGATGATGAAGGCAGCCCTCGCGCTGGGTGCCAGCGGCAGTAACAAGATACTGGGCGGGATTGGCGATACCTTTAATCTGGATGATATCGGTATCGATACCGGCGACAGCCTTGATGCAGCCTCGGTGTATATTGGCAAGTATCTGACTCCGTCCCTGTACATCAAGTACGGCGTGGGTCTGGTGGACCCGGCAAATACCTTCCTGGTGCGCTACAAACTGACTAACCATGTCAATTTCGAGTCACAGGCAGGTACCACCTCAAGTGGTGCGGATATATTCTATACCCTTGAACGTTAAGCCAGACGAACCAGCGCCATGGAACCAGTACGCCTGACCGCCAGAGTTTCCGTCGAATGCGGAGACCTTACAAAAGCCAGTGTTGACGCCTTGGTCAACGCCGCCAATAGCACCCTGCTCGGCGGCGGAGGCGTTGATGGCGCTATTCATCGCGCCGGTGGCCCCGTGATTCAGAGCGCCTGTCAGCGGCTGAGGCAAACCCGCTACCCTAACGGCCTGCCTACGGGGGAAGCCGTCATCACTCCCGGTGGACGACTTTCTGCCCCATGGGTCATTCACACCGTAGGTCCGGTCTATCATGAGCACAAACCCAGTGATGCTGCGCGGTTACTCGCCAACTGCTACCGCAGTGTGATTGATCTGGCAGCCAGCCGCGGCTTTCACTCTTTGGCGATTCCGGCGATCTCCACCGGTGTCTTTGGTTTCCCTCGCGAACAGGCAGCAGAAATCGTATCCTCGGTACTTCAGGAGCGGTTGGCGCGTGAAGAGGTCGGCCGTATTATCCAATTGATCCGACTGATCTTTTTTACTGAGAGCGATGCCCATGTCTTTCTCTCCCATCAGCATCTGGCGCAATTTACGCCGCCCTGACCGACCAGCCTTTTCCCGACGCAGTTCTGTACGGCACACTTCTGCACTACGCGGCGCCGGCCTGGCCCTGCTGTCCGTATTTCTCCTTGCCCTGGCAGGCTGCGCTACCGGCCCAGAAAGCTCACTTCGGCCTATCACCGAGAACAGTCACTGGAAACTGATCCGCAAGTCAGACCAGGAAGTTCTGGCAGAAAGGGATGTCGAAGAAGGCGTACTGCTCGGTTTTGTGCAACAGAAAGACAGGATCTATGCTAAGGCAGGACGTTGGCAAATCCGCCTCAAGCCACCACTAAGTAATTACTACTGGCAGTCCGCTGACGACAGTGACGAGCGCGACATGAATAACGCCCAGGGCCAAATGGGCATTGATATGTTACGTGCATTCATTCCCTGACCATCACCGCTGGAGACCTTATGACCCCTTGGCGTCCCGTCCTGTTCTGCTGGTTTGGTTCACACACGGACCCGGCAGAGATTCTTTCCCAAAAGCAGTCGCTATGGTTTAACGCCACGGCAAGGGAGGATGAGAGGGTCGCAGAGGAGCTGGGCGAGCTTCACCGCCGCGCGTGTCTGGGTGAGCTGGATGGCTGGGCAAATGACCCGGTAGGCAGACTTGCCCTGATCATTCTGCTCGATCAGGTCTCGCGGCAACTCTATCGCGGCAGCGCCTCAGCCTACAGTCAGGATGGCAAAGCGCTGATGCTCGCTCGGGATGGCATTGCTCAAGGCATGGATCAGCAAATTCCGCCGCTACAGCGCCTCTTCTTCTATCTGCCCTTCGAGCACAGCGAGAACCTGAGTGATCAGCAACAATCCCTGACCCTGTTCCGCTATCTGCGCCAGCAAGGTGAGGCTCAGTATCCCAATCTTGCTGAAGCCTTTGAGCAGTTCGAGCAGTTCGCTCAGCAGCACTATCAGGACATTCTCAATTTTGGACGTTTTCCCTACCGAAACGCAGCCCTTGGCCGGGCAAACTCGCCCCGTGAGGCGGAGCATTTCGACACAGGAAATTGACCTTTAACACTGTATCGTGCATCGCACTTCGCTATACTGATGCCTCTGAATCAATGATGGCAGCGTGCCATCAATCAGAACGCAGCCCAATGCTGCCGCTGATGACTCGCCCGCCCCTTGCCAACCTGTGAGCTACTACGTCATGAGTCTGTTTTCTTCCGTCGAGCTGGCCCCCCGCGACCCTATTTTGGGCCTGAACGAAGCTTTCCGAGCTGACCCCCGTGAGACCAAGGTCAACCTGAGCGTCGGCGTTTATTTTGATGATCAGGGCCGCTTGCCCCTGCTGCGTGCTGTCCAGGCCGCAGAGCTGGCACGTATTCAGGCAGCTGCCCCCCGTGGCTACCTGCCCATCGAAGGCATCGCAGATTACGACACCGCAGTACAACATCTGCTGTTCGGGGCAGAGTCAGCCCTGGTGACGGAAGACCGTGTCATTACGACGCAGGCCATCGGTGGTACCGGCGCACTGAAAATCGGCGCGGACTTCCTTAAGCGTCTGCTGCCGAATTCTGCAGTGGCCATTAGCAACCCTTCCTGGGAAAACCATCGCGCGCTCTTCACCAGCGCTGGCTTTGATGTCGTTGACTACCCCTACTACGACCCAAGCACCCATGGAGCCGATGTCGAAGCCATGCTGGCGTGCCTGCGGTCATTGCCAGAGCAGACTATCGTAGTCCTCCACGCCTGCTGCCATAACCCGACTGGTGTTGACCTGACCGAGGACAACTGGCATCAGGTAGTCGAAGTGCTGAAAGCCAGAAACCACGTACCTTTCCTGGATATGGCCTATCAGGGCTTTGGCGACGGTATTGCTGAGGATGCGACGGCAGTCAACATCATGTCAGCCTCAGGCATGAACTTTTTTGTCTCCAGCTCCTTCTCCAAATCCTTCTCACTTTATGGCGAGCGTGTTGGCGCGCTGTCACTAGTCACCTCCAGCAAGGAAGAGAAGGTACGAGTACTGTCGCAGCTTAAACGCGTTATTCGCACCAACTACTCGAACCCGCCCACACACGGCGCAACTGTTGTTGCCTCTGTACTGAAAGATGCTTCCCTGCGTGCTATGTGGGAAGAAGAGCTGGGCGAGATGCGCACCCGCATCAAAGCCATGCGCGAAGAAATGATTGACCGTCTGCAGGCGCTGGGCGTCAACCAGGATTTCAGCTTTGTACGTGAGCAGCGAGGCATGTTCTCTTACTCTGGCCTAACCCTTGAGCAAGTGATCCGCCTGCGTGATGAGTTCGGCATTTATGCCCTGGACTCCGGTCGCATCTGTGTCGCCGCATTGAATAGCGGCAATATCGGCTACGTGACGGAATCCATTGCGAAGGTTCTGGCCGGCTAAGCATCGGTTGCTGTGTAAGGAATACAAAAAAGGCACTCAACAGAGTGCCTTTTTCATTGGCCGATTACAGTATTCTGAAGGTCATTTCCCCAGATTTACCAACGCCTCGCCACGCATCACATTACGCTCGATATGCTCCAGAGAAACCCCTTTGGTCTCAGGCACATACTTGATTGTAATGATGATAAAGACCACGTTCAGTACCGCAAATGCCCAGAAGGTCATTGGCCCGCCCAGCGTATTCAGTGTCGTCAGGAAGTAGGCACCGATCAGCATATTCATGATCCAGTTGGTGACCGTGGAGCAGGTGATACCAAAGTCACGACCTGCCTGCGGCTGAATTTCTGAGCAAAGAATCCAGATCAGCGGCCCTGCAGACATGGCAAAACCTGCCACGAAAATCAGTAGCATTGCGACAGCGAAGATCTGTAGCGGGCCTGATGCAACACCAATATTTAATAGCGTGCCAAGCACCGCCATACCAATACCCATCACCACAAAGCCGCTGTAAAGGATCGGCTTACGGCCCCAGCGATCCACCAAGCCAATCGCAATGAAAGTCGCCAGCACATTCACCACACCGACGGATACCGTTGACCACAGCTGGGACTCAGTCGAGGCAAAGCCGGCCATTTCAAAGATACGTGGTGCGTAATACATCACCGCGTTGATGCCCGTGAACTGCTGAACGATCTGCAGCACAATCCCCAGCATCAGTGTGCGGCGAAAGTTTGGGTTGGACTTGAGCATCGCCCAGCCGCCGGTTTTTTCTTTCAGATTATCGCGAATCTCCTGAAGTTCAGTTGAGACTTCCTGAGAAGACTCGCGCAGCTTGGTGAGCACTTCCTTGGCCTCATCAAAGCGATCCTGCGTTGCCAGCCAGCGAGGGCTTCGCGGCAGGGCCAGCACTCCGATAAACAGAATTGCCGCAGGAAATATGATCACGCCAAGCATCCAGCGCCAGCTCTCGAGATAGCTGAACGCCGTGTTGGACAGGAAGGCCGCCAGAATACCGATGGTAATCATCAGCTGATAAAGCGAGATCATCGAGCCTCGAAAGTGCTCAGGCGCAATTTCAGAAAGATAAAGTGGCGCAGTAAAGGACGCGATACCGACGGCCAGGCCCAGAATGACACGAGCGAAAATCAGCACCTCGGGACTCCAGGCTCCGGCAGCCAGCGCTGAGCCGAGAATAAACAGCAATGCGCCAACCATCAGGCCGTACTTGCGTCCAAGACGTTTGGACAGCCAGCCTGCCAACAAGGCACCCACCGCTGCCCCAAACATCATGGAGCTAACAATCCACTCCTGCATCTGGTCATCGATTTTGAAATCGTCAGCAATAAAAGGAAGAGCGCCAGAAATGACGCCGATATCCAGACCGAACAACAATCCGGCCAGAGCTGCCAGAAAGCAGCTTAGAAGAACCATTGGGACAAGACGGTGCGACTCAGGCATGCTGCCGTCTTTGCGCTCCTGAGCGGGAACATAAGCCATAACACTCTCCTAGAACATACAGCACAATCTGCTGATTTCCCCTTGGCCAGGCTTTAGGGGTTATTGTCATTTTGCAGATGGCCTTCAGGCATTGCGCCTGCTGTGACCAGCCGATCCTTAGCGAACACCGTTCTTCTAACGGTGATTTACTCAAGGGCAAAGGAGTTTAGTGCCGTGGATGGTCGCGGAGTTATTCAGTCTGGAACGCGACCTTACAACTTGGTAATACGCCTCATTTTTTGGCAACAAATAAGGCAGAAATATCGTTATTTGCGGATTTCAGGCACAAAAAAACCCCGAAGCTTACTTCAGGGTTTTTTGCTTTAGTTACCTGGGCAACCTACAGGGCTCAAACAATGACGATGCGCTGCATATTGGGCCAGGAAAAAAGCGGTCTATTAGGCAACAACAGTTACGTTTTCAGCCTGAGGACCTTTCTGACCTTGAGTTACTTCAAAAGTAACCTTCTGGCCTTCGTGCAGGGTACGACGGCCAGTGCCGTTGATAGCACGGAAATGAACGAAAACGTCTGAACCACCTTCACGAGCGATGAAGCCGTAGCCTTTCTCTTCGTTAAACCACTTTACGGTGCCGGTAACTAACTGAGACATATAACTCTCTTTAATATAACGTGCTGACATCGTCAGCGTACAAGGAAGCATTGTGCGTCCGCGCACACGCGCGACCGAACAATCGTAGGGTACCTCAAAAGATACCAGAAGCCGAGTATATCCCCGCAATTACTAGCCAGCCAATGAAATTTAATGGTTGAGGCCATGATGCGGGTCAATCGTCGTAAATAACGCCATCCCTGGCGTCAAAAGATAAAACTGACCTGTCTGGTCGGATTGCCAAATCAACATAAAGTCTATAGAATACTCGCCCTCGATGTATCGCACTCCCGTTCAGTCCGGTTCCCGCGGCGCCTCCTAACCAGAGAGGCCGATGCCGCTATAAAATCCCTGCTGACAGCGTTTTGTTGAAGCGACTCGGTAACGAGCCGTTTGCCAATGACGTGTCTGATTCAGGTCTTTATCGCCCAGCTTTAATCAGAGAAGCTGGCCGGGCCCTTCCGTGAGTTCCGATATGTCTTTCACGACCCTACTGGGTCTACTTAGCGTTCACTCATACGGAACTCATAATTAAATGTCTGCACAAGCAACGACTTTGAACTTTGCTGATCTCGGCCTGCCTGAATTTCTGCTGGAGCCACTGGCTACCATGGGCTACGAGTCTCCTTCCCCTATTCAGGCGCAGAGTATTCCTGCCCTACTGAAAGGCAAGGACATGCTGGGCCAGGCTCAGACAGGTACCGGTAAAACTGCGGCTTTCGCCCTGCCATTGCTGGCTAAAATTGACCTGAAAAACAACGCTCCTCAGGCGCTGATTCTTACTCCTACTCGTGAACTTGCCCTGCAGGTCACTACCGCTCTGGAAGAATATGCTTCCAAGATGCGCGGTATTCGCATTCTGTCTGTTTACGGTGGCCAGGATTACCGTACCCAGCTTCGCGGCCTGCGTGACGGCGTCCATGTTGTTGTCGGCACCCCCGGTCGCGTTATGGACCATATGGAGCGCGGCACGCTGAAACTCGACGACCTGAAAACACTGGTTCTCGACGAAGCTGACGAAATGCTGAAAATGGGCTTTATCGACGATGTTGAGTGGATTCTGGAAAAGACTCCTGCCACCCGTCAGATCGCCCTGTTCTCTGCAACCATGCCGCAGGTTATCCGTGAAGTTGCTGATCGTCATCTGCGTGATGCCGAACAGATCAAGATTCACAGCAAAACCGCAACCGTTTCTTCTATTGAGCAGCTGTACGTTGAAGTCAGCGGCCACCAGAAGTTCGACGCTCTGGCTCGTTTGCTGGAAGTTGAAGAATTTGACGGCCTGATCATCTTCGCTCGCACCAAGAGCACCACTCAGGAACTGGCTGACAAGCTGGATCACTTCGGCTACCGCGCTGCGGCTCTGCACGGTGACCTGAGCCAGCCTCTGCGTGAAAAAGTGGTTGATCGCCTGAAAGAAAACAAGATCGATATCATCGTGGCGACTGACGTAGCAGCACGAGGTCTGGACGTTGAGCGTATCAGCCACGTTGTTAACTACGATCTGCCGATGGATCGTGAAGCCTATGTTCACCGTGTTGGCCGTACCGGTCGCGCAGGCCGTGACGGTCGCGCACTGGTACTGATCACTCCTCGTGAGCGTCGTTCACTGCAGGCTCTGGAGCGCCATATCGGCAAGTCTCTGGACCGCTACAAGCTGCCAACCAAGAAAGAAATGGCACAACTGCGTGAGACTCAGTTCCTGAAACAGGTTCTGAACTCCATGGAAGATGCGCGCCAGGAAGAAGGTCGCAACATTCTGAGCCGCCTGTGCGAAGAGCAGGGTGTCAGCCTGAACGATGTAGCAGCAGCACTGTACTGGATGGCTCGCGACTCCAAGGCAGCTCCACGTTCTACTGACGTTGACATCATCGAACACGAAGCCCGTCGCGGTGCTAATGACCGTGGAGGCCGCAACAATGAGCGTGGCGAACCACGTGAACGTCGCCAGCGTCCTCAGGACACCGAGCCAATGACTCGTTATCGCATTGCTCTGGGTCGTGATCAGCGCGTTGAACCACGCGACATCGTTGGTGCCATCGCTAACGAAGCAGGCATTTCCGGTAGCCGCATCGGCCACATCAAGCTGTACGGTAACTACTCTACCGTTTACCTGCCTGAGAACCTGAATGCTAACCAGCGTTCCGCTCTGACTGGCTGCAGCATCCGTAACCAGTCCATGGAGCTGTCTCCCTGGGCAGAAGGTCCGGATGACGCTCAGGATCGCGGCCCACGCCGTCCTCGTCAGGACCGTGGCGCGCCACGTCGTCGCGATGACCGCCCTGCAGGCAACCGCGAAGACCGTTTTGGCGGCAAGCGTGAAGACCGCTTCTCTGGTCGTAGCAGCAGCCGTCAGCGCTAAGCTTTCACAGTAAGAAAAAACGCCCCTCGGGGCGTTTTTTTATGGCTGCGTATTACGGGTGCTGCAACTAGTGAAAGAAGCGCAGGAAGGTTTGCATCAAACCTTGTGCTTCAAACAGCGCTACAGGCTGAAAGCGTAATGTCGCACCAGGCGGCCGCTGAGCCAAAGCATACAGATCCAGTGGCAAGACCGCTCCAAGCTTGGGATAGCCACCAATCGTCTGTCGATCCTGCATTAGAATAATAGGCTGCCCATCCGCAGGCACCTGAATCGCTCCCAGCGCAATCCCCTCTGACACCAACCCCTGCTTGTTAGCTGATACAGGCGCTCCCTCAAGACGCACACCCATGCGATCACTCTTGGGCGACACCCGGTAGGTTTGACTAAAAAAGCGCGACAAAGCCTCATTGGAAAACAGTTCCTGTTGGGCGCCCAGGATGACTCTCAACGTCAGCGTCTGCTGATAGTCCGGTATAAAGCGCGTACTCATCGCATGATCTTCAACAAAGCCCGGAGAGTAAGACAGCGCATCCTGTGCTTTTAAACTGCTGCCATCCTGACACAGCCCTCCTGTCCCCTCACGCATTACCGTGGTACAGCTTCCGCCCAAGCTTTTAGTCACCAAAAAGCCTCCTGCCACCGCCAGATAACTGCGTAAGCCGGCGCGAGGAAACCCAAGCTTTAGCACTTCACCCGCCTGAGCCTTTTGGGTTTGCCACAATGACACCGGACGACCGTCCAGCAGAGCACCACAGTCAGCCCCCGTCAGACTAAAACTTGTCGCTTCACAGAATTCCACCACCAGACCACCCAGAGTCACCTCAATCAGAGCACTTTGTGGATCATTACCCAGCACATGGTTGGCCCAGGCGGCGGCATGACCATCCACAGCACCGCCGACCGACAGTCCGGCCGCCATCACGCCGCGCCGCCCCTGATCCTGAACCATCGATAATCGACCGGGATCAATGATGCGTAACTGACTCATCGCTCACCTCCCATCGCGTCAAACTGCTCAAGACTGATCGCTTCAAAGCTAACCTGATCCCCTACCTGCAAAAAAGCCGCCTGAGCGCGCTTAGGATCAAACATGTCGACAGGCGTTCGTCCAATCAGATTCCAGCCACCCGGCGAGGGACTTGGGTAGATACCTGTTTGTTGATCAGCAATACCGACAGCACCTTTAGGGACACGACTTCTGGGAGTTGCGATGCGTGGCGTAGCAATAGACGGATCAACCTTTCCAAGAAAGGCAAAACCAGGCATGAAGCCCACCGCAAAGACGACGTAACGCTTGGCACAATGGCGCTGAATCACTTCCTCGACCGACAGTCTTTTGTCATGCGCCAGCAATTCCAGATCCGGCGCAAGCACCTTGTCATAACAAACGGGGATAATTTTCAGCTCGCCCGAGGACGTTTGCAGCCCTGTGGCAGAAAGCGATGCAAGACATTTCTCCAGAGCGGCCGTGATCGAAGCGCGGTCATCCTTGAGAAGATCATACTGCACCAGCAGGCTGGTGTATGACGGGACCATTTCCAGCACCCGATCATGGAGCTTTTTCTCAATACACCGCCTGGCCTGCAAAATTCGCGGACTAAGCTGCTCGTCGATCTGGTCGCCAAAATAAATTGTCAGGGTATCCACACCACTGACCGTAATCTGCCAGGACACATCTTCCTCCTCAGGCTGATGCCGACAGCTGTTCACGAATCGCTTTTACCGCCCGCACTGACTCCGGGTTATCACCATGCACACAGAGCGTCACTGCCTGCAGATAAAGCGGTCGGTTATCAATGGAATTCAGCGCCTCCCCACGCGCCAGGGTGATCGCCTGACGCACGATAGTGGACTCATCATGGTGAACTGCGCCCGGAATACTGCGAGAGACCAGATAGCCTTCTGCGTCATAGGCCCGATCAGCAAAAGCCTCAAACCAGAGATCAACACCAATACGCTTGGCCATCGCCTCGACAGCCGAGTTATCTGCCGTCGTCATAATCATCAGGGGTACCTCAAAGGTGGCGACCGCCTCCATGACAGCCTCCAGCACTTTAGGCTGCTTCATCATGTCATTATGAAGCGCACCATGGGGCTTGATGTATGCCACCTGCCCCCCTTCAGCCACGGCAATCGCCTGTAGCGCCCCGGTCTGATAACGAATCATCGCGGTGACCTCAGTGGGTGAGCACTGCATGGAGCGGCGACCAAATCCCACCAGATCCGGATAGGAAGGATGCGCACCAATCATCACATCATGCTGCAGGGCATGGCGCACCGTCTTTTGCATGATCAGGGGGTCTGAGGCATGGAAACCGCAGGCGATATTGGCCTGATCTATAAAGGGCATGACCTGCTCATCCAACCCCATCTTCCAGGCACCAAAACTTTCCCCCATATCGCAGTTAAGCCACATTTGTGTTCTCTCCTGATGCATATTCTGGCAATGCGCCGTCAATGTTCTGAGCACAAACCGATGCAAACCACCTGCCGGAATTTGCTCAGTCCGGAATAACTCTATAGAAAAGACTATTGCACAGGGATTAAAAAACCACCATTACCGCCGCAGAAACAAAAAACCCTGCAAAATCTTGTGTTGAGGCAAGACTTTGGCAGGGGCGTTGCTGTAGAGTTCATCGGATTTTCATTATTTTCGATTGCGCCGGGGTGGCAGAGCAAAATCGTGGCTCTGCAGTCATCAGTTCGGGGGCGCAGCAGGTGACTTAATGCGGCAACGTTTTTTACCTTTACTAGTCATATTATGTTCTGTAACGCTCGCGGCCTGCTCTTCCAATGGCACCCGCCCATCGACTTCTGCAGCGGCTGAAACCGACATCTATGGTGATGCAGCCATCGCCGCAGATCAGGAAGCGACCGATTCCCTGACGGATGGCAGCGATGCGATCGACTACGACGTCACCAAACGTGACAAACCCGCATTACCAGGTAGCGATTACCAGCTGGGCGGCCCAACAGTTAATAGAGTATTGCAAGAAGCTCTGTCACTAAAAGGCACGCCTTATCAGTGGGGCGGCACAACCCCTGACTCTGGCTTTGACTGCAGCGGCTTTCTTAATTACGTCTATAACGAAGCTGCAGGGATAGAACTACCACGCACAACACGCGAGCTGATCCGCATGCCTATGGCAAAAATTGCCCGCACGTCCCTCAAGCCGGGCGATCTGGTGTTTTTCAGCGCTAATGGCCGCGGACGCGTAAGCCACGTTGGCATCTATCTGGGTGGAAATAAATTCATTCACTCTAACCACTCCGGTGGCAGCGTAAGAATTGATAATCTGCGCACCAGCTACTGGCAGAAAACCTATCTGGAAGCCAAACGCGTAATTGCCTCAGGCTCTTGATTCCAAAGCCATTTGTCGGCATTGTTTGCAGACGAAAAAAAACCCTGGGTGCGAAACCAGGGTTTTATCGAGCTTGAATAAATCGCAATCTGTCACATCATTAGCACGTTATGGTGTACAGCCAGTAGGCAACGGGGAATGATTGCCAACTGTCTTAAAAGGGCCGCTCTGCAAAGCGGCCCTTTTTTATTCAAGCAGGATACTGCTTAGAACTTAACGCGGTAACCCAGAGTTACGCTATCAGACAGGCCATCGATACCCCAGGCATCGTTACCGTCTTCGGCTGCGCCGTTAACGTTTGCATACTCAGCATAAACGTCTGCACCGCCACCCAGGTCGTGATACACACCGACCATACCACGGGTCATTTTGCTACCCTGATCAGGATCAGCTTCGCTGTAGTTGATACCGAAACGGGTCTTGTCGATGGTGTAGCTTGCTGCTACGTCCCATACGTCGATGCCGCCATCATCAGTCAGGCTTTCTTCGTTGTGCTCGTAGTTACCCGCAACATAGATGTTGTTGAAGTTGTAGCTCACACCCACAGACAGGTCTTGTTTGTCATGGTTGGTCTGGTCTTCAGTGAACTCAGCCTGCCAGTAACCGATACCAGCGTAGAAGCCGTTGTTCTCGTAGTTCAGACCTGCAGAGTAAGCATCAACATCTTTGTAGTCGCTGCTGTCGCCTTCGCCCGCTGCAACAACGGTCGCGTAAGCATTCAGGCCAGCGAAAGAGGGAGTTTCATAGGACAGCGCGCTGCCGATACGTTCCTGAGTCTGAGTGAAGGCTGCAGAAGTACGCTCGAAAACGTCACCAACAATAGTGCGGTACATGGGGTTCTCGAAGCGACCGATAGTCACTTTACCGAAATCACCTTTCACACCAGCGTTAGCATGACGTACTGCCAGGTTGGCATCAGCTGCACCAGAAGTAGCACTGGACTGACCATCACGGTCATTGTGGTATTCGGTTTCCAGCTGGTAGAAAGCAGTCAGACCGGAGTCCAGCTCGCTCTCACCCTTAACACCCAGACGATGGCCAGCATTGTTGATGCTTGCATCTTTACCATCATCAAAGTTCACACGGAAATGCAGACGGCCATACAGGGTTGCGTCGGCATTGGCCACCACCGGCAGAATGCTGGCACTGGCGATGGCAATGGCTAACAGGGACTTCTTCATGAAGAGACCTTCCTTAATCCTGAAATCGAATGCGGGAGTGCCAGCACGTTGCTGCAATAACTCCCATCGCTTCTGGCAACCCCTTTGGAGTCACCACGCTCAGGTATCTAAGCAAAAGTTCACATTCATAACTTCGACGATCTATTTCCCTGTGCAAACAGGCAATAGTAGACACTTACCTTAAGAAGTGCCGAATATTTGTATTGATCATTAAATTAATAAAATCTGGGATACAAGATACCCAAACTGTGGCCAGCCTTGAACCACTTTGATATTCCTCTTGCACTTTATTTAACGGTCACTAAACAAATAGTTCTGCAAAACGATGCATAATATCTGCACTTTTTAAGACAGTAGTAATGATAGGAACACTAGAAGGAACAATAGCGGCGAATCAGCAATCAAACGCCTGAAAGACGGAAGTGGGATAGGGTTCTGCCTGGGGTAATTGGGTATTTACTACCTGCAGGTAACATTTTTACTCAAGGCAGACTGCGTCCTAATGAAACACCTCGGACAGATCCACGGCCTGTCCGACAGTGCTCTTTGATAACTAAAGAGGATGAATAAAACGCCCACTGCCAGCGCGATAAGCACCGTTAGCTGATGCCGCAGTCGAACCAGCATCTCTTGGCTTTCGCAAACTCTGCCCGGACAGCTCATCATCTTCCACCAGTGGCGTTCTGGCCGCCTTGGCGGAATAACTCAACAAACGATGCAAACCACGGCCCATAGAAGTCAGAGTAATCCCCATAGCGGCTCTCCTTAATGACTGTTCACAATTTAAACAGCAATAAGCGTACCAGCTAGGCAGAAGAACCCGACTTATAGGCATAGGTTGCGGCAAAGCGTGACTGAATCCATTCACCACTACTCACAGTGTCATACTGCAGCGGACGCTCTTTACTGACACAGCCCGGTAACGTAGATACCGGCGTGTCGAAGTCAGGCTCGACAAAAAAAGGGCTTGAGTAGCGATGAATCTGACTTCCCGGACTCATCACCCGATGGGCTGTAGAGCGATAAACATCATTGGTCCAGCGCTGCATCAGATCCCCAATATTCACCACAAAGCTTTTGGGGATAGGCGGTGCGGCCAGCCATTCACCACTCTTACCTTTGACCTGCAGGCCTCCAACCTCATCCTGACGCAGCAATGTAATGCAACCATAGTCCGTATGAGCACCAGCGCCATTTTCGTGGGTCTGAGAAGGACGTGGTGGGTAGTGAATCATACGCAACACGCTGACATGAGTTGTGAAGTAGCGCGTGAAATAATCAGACGCCTCTCCCAGCCCCTGAGCCATCGCCTCCAGCAAACGCATGGCCACCGGGAAGAGCGCTTGATAGTAGGCCTCCATGGCGACCACAAAGTCGTTTGAGTCCGGATACCGGTTAGGCCCATAAAAGGCCGGGCTTTTCTGCACGTAGGGATGCGTTACCGGAAGATCGAGCGCCATATCGAAGGTTTCTTTCCAGTCCGCAGGAATACCGGCCTCAAGCTGCTCTGCACCAATTGAGCCATAGCCACGATGATTAGGGCTTTGGGTGATATCAATCCTGAGCTTCTCCGCTTCCGACAGCGCAAAGAAGGCCGATGCAACATCAAAGGCATTACTAATCAGCGCCTCATCAATGCCATAGCCGGTGATGTAGAAGAAGCCGACATCCCGACAGGCCGCATCAATAGTAGCGACGACTTCTTGTACCTGTTGCGGGTCAGCCTCAGGGTTTAATAAGGCCGAAATGTCGATGAGCGGAAGTGAGGCCATCACAACTACCTATATAGAAAGAAGAAGGCCCCTAACGGAGCCTTCGCAGTAAAACGACAGGTGCGCGAGCGACTTACTGAGGCAGCTTGTCGTCGATACCTTCAACGTACCAGTTCACCTTGGCCAGTTCTTCATCTGTCAAAGAGTGACCAGCGGGGACAACAACCTTGCCGGTGTTATCCGTGATAGGACCAGTGAAGGGCTTAAAGTCGCCGGTTTTGATTTTTTCATAGGTGCTGTGGATCGCCGTTTTGACATCCTCAGGCAGGTTATCGTTGACGGAAGCCAGCTGCAGCATGTCTTCATGGAAGCCACCCCAGAAATCCTGAGGCTTATAGGTACCATCCATTACAGACTGCACCACCTTGGTATAGTAAGGTGCCCAGTGGTCACGCACAGAGAACACATGCGCATTCGGGGCAAACTTGGACATATCAGAAGCCTGGCCAATCGCACGTACACCACCCCGTTTTTCGGCTTCGATCAGCGGAGCCGGACTGTCGGTGTGCTGGATCAGCACATCCACGCCCTGATCCATCAACGCATTGGCGGCATCAGCTTCCTTGCCGGGATCGTACCAGGTATTTGCCCAGACGATTTTCAGCTTAATGTTTGGGTTAACGCTCTTGGCGCCCATGTAAACGGCATCGATATCGCGAATAACCTCAGGAATCGGGAAGGAGCCGATATAGCCAATGGTGTTGGACTTAGTCAGCATGCCTGCCGCCACACCGGAAACATAACGGCCTTCATAAGTACGCAGTACATAAGTTCCCATATTCTTGGCGCGCTTGTAGCCGGTCGCATGTTCGAAAATGACATTAGGGAATTTACGCGCGACCTTATAGGTCGGATTCATGAAACCAAAAGAAGTCGTGAAGATGATCTTGTTGCCGTCTTTCGCCAACTGAGTAATAACACGCTCAGCATCGGCTCCTTCAGGGACGTTTTCCACGTAGGTGGTTTTCACTTTCCCGTCGAAATGCTTTTCCATTTCCTGACGGCCCTGGTCGTGCTCATAGCTCCAACCGAGGTCGCCCACAGGGCCGACATAAACGAAGCCCACTTTCATTGGGTCTTCTGCATGAACCAGGGCAGCGCATGTCATCATGCCTACGCCCGCAAGCCACTGCTGCACTTTGCGTTTCATTACTCTCACTCTCTTATATAGAAGGATTAGTCGTCACCAGTGAATCCATCGGGTTCACAATGAATGGCTGTTTAAAAGCAAAAATCCGGCCAATCGGTCAGATAATGTAAAACCTTGCATTATCACGCGACAAACAGAATTACTCTCGCATGCTCGCCAAGCTCCGTGCAATCACGGTGCATGAATAGGCCAGACCACGCACCAAATTCGATCAACCACTTATACGCAACGGTGTGTCACAGCTTTGTCAATGCGCTGAAGCAAAAGAAAATACACTCCCCCCTTTTATTTCGTGACCAGCGGTCATAAAATGACTACCAGTCACAACGTTGTTTATTCCCATGCCAAGCACAGGAAAAACCATGACCGCACCGAGTCTTAAACAAAAACAGTTTCAGGAACGCGAAGACGCCATTATTTGCGCCGCGCTCAAACTGTTTGATCAGGACCATTGGCAGCAGGTCACCGTGGCAGATATCGCCAAGGAAGCACAGATTGCCAAAGGCACGGTCTACAAACACTTCGTTAGTAAAGAAGAGCTTTGTGGCCGAATTATGCTGGACTTCCATGAAGGCCTGCTGAAAAGCTTCGATGCCGCACTGCCTAACGATGACGCTCTGCAACTCATTCAGGACATGATCCGTCGAGCTTTTGAACACTACATCGCTCACCCAGCAGCAGCGCGTGTCAGTTATACCTGCCGCGGTAGCAGTTTTATTCAGGGCTTACCTGATCCGTTGCGTATTCGTGGAGAGCAACTGGATGCGGCATTTTTTGGATTCTTTGCTGATGTACTTCAGCAAGGCATGGCGAACGGACAAATTCCGGTACGCCCTGTTGAGCAATTGATTCTGCCAATTCACTCCATTTTCGACGGAGCGATGGCGAAAGTCTGGCGTAACGAATTCCAGGAAGTCCCTAATTCTGATGTCACATTGGAAGACTTCTTGGACATGATTAACGGTTTTATTACCAGCAGCATTACGGCACCTGTCTCCGGTACAGCATGCCATCGGGCTGCTCGCGCATCGTCAGCCACCCAGCTGGCGAGCCACTAACAAGATTTCGAGAGAGGGGGTGGATTATGGCCGCCATGAGCAATACACAAAGTCTGAAAACTATGAACACCACTAGTGCAACATCACTGCTGTTGAATGTTCTGCCTAACTCCATGGGCAATGGCATCAAGGTTATCCCGAGCTTTACCAGCCGGGTTACCCGTGAGCCCTTGCGCGTTGTGGAAGACATGAGTGCATGGCTGGAAAAGATTACCCTGCCCCTGCATGCCGACACTGACAAGATGTTGTCCGTCAGCTACCCAGAAGACAGCACTTCTGCTTGCTTTGATCGTCAGCGCCTGGGCGGCAGCCTGCTGGAAATGATCAAGGTCAGTATTGATGCTGCCAAGCGTTATGTCCTGGTAAAGATGGATGTGGTTAAAAACGAAATCACGCTGACTCTGGATCAGGACCAGCCGCTAAATGACCTGCGTCCCCTGAGCGAGCTGCTCGAAGTGGTTGATGCTCACCATGGCTACATTGAGCAGACTGAATCCCATTTGGGTGGAACCCGATTCCAGATTCATCTGCCAGTTCTGGCCTGAAGCAGCTCAGTTGAAGCCAACGCTTCACCTGTACCAAGCAAGAAAAGTTAGCAATATCAGCAAGCCATGTGGCGTGGCTTGCCTGACCCCTAAACGGGTGGTTACAGAAGTAATCGGGTGGCAAGGATCGCTTAGGCAATCCATAGGCAGTCATGGAGACTATCCATGAGTATTTTGTCGGCTCGTACAACAATGAAAAAACAGCGCTCTACTCTGGTTCGCTTATTAGCTGCAGCCGGAATCTGCCTGGCACTTAGTCCGGTTCTTGCCGAGGCGAATCCAGGCAATGGCCATGGCAATCCGCACTGGGATAACCAGCAGGGAAATAATGACCATGGAGGTCGCTGGGACAGGGATGACCGGTGGGATCACCATGATCGTGACCGTCATCACTGGAAAGAAGAACGACGAACCGTAGTGATTCATCGTGAGGAGCCCCGCCGGGACTTTGGCCGTCGGGTGGTGTATCGGGATCGTGTTTATTACGTTCGCGATAACCACTTTTACCGTCACCATGATGGACGTTACCGTGTGGTAAATGCTCCGCTCGGTGAGCTGATGCTCAACCTGCCATCGGCAGCGGTGCGGGTGAGTGTGGGTGGTCAGCCCTATTATCGCTATCACGACCGCTATTACTGGTACGATTCATTCAGCTCGGGCTTCCGCCTGGTACTGGATATGTAATTCACCCTCGGGTGATGCGCTGGAGGCGAATAAACGCCTTTGGCATAATGGCCGCTCAGTCTCGCTGGGCGGCTTTTTTATGGATATTCGACAGCTACAGTTCCTCTGCGCCCTCGCCGATTGCCAGCATTTTGGCCGCGCGGCTCAACAATGCAACGTTACTCAACCGACCTTGTCGATGCGTCTGCGTCAACTTGAGGAAGAGCTTGGACTGACACTGATTCGCCGTGGCAGCCGCTTCGAAGGCCTGACTCTGGAAGGTGAACGACTGTTACCCTGGGCACGACAGAGCTTGCGGGCTTTTCAGGGAGTTCAAAGTGAAGCACGCGTGCTAAAAGGCCAGCTGACCGGCACGCTGCGGCTTGGCATGGTGCCGTTAAGTGCGGTAAATCTGGCACCGTTGTTAAAAGACATGGGCGAAGAAGCCCCCGAAGTCAGCCTGCAACTCAGCATCCAAAGTGCCCAGGCGCTGCTGGATGATGTGCGCTCCAACCGCCTTGATATCGTTCTTACTTATCTTGAAGACGTGGAAGCGACCGGCCTGCAAACACTGATTCTGATACCTTCCCGATTTGCCTTGCTCTATCACCCGCAGCATTTTCCGCAAATAGCCGAGGCCACCGGCCGCGACTTGCCCCTGTCCTGGTCTCAGGTATTGGACTACCCCCTCGGTTTACTCACCAGCCAAATGCGTTTTCGCCAACGTATTGAGCAGTGCCTGCACTCAAGCAACTTACAGGTTCGCCCAAAAATTGAAGTCGACTCAGCCTCGTTGCTGATGGACTACGTTCGTCAGGGCATCTGCTGCAGCGTCTTTCCAACCGGTGAAATGCACCGCGATCCGGAACTTCGCCTACGCGAAATCGACAGCGCATTAACTCCGCCAACACTGGTGCTTGCCTGTCGCAATGACGACGAACGCGAAAACACCAGACTGTTCATGCAAAGAGCGCAATCGCTTCTCCCTTTGGCATAGCAGAGCAAACACCTGTATTTCCTTTATCCGATAAGCCTTTTTGCAACTTCACGCCTCACTACTGGCGATTTCAATAGACAGCCTCTATTGATTCATCATGGTGAATGATTGGACGCTGTACGTACTGCGGGGTAGTCTGGGAAAAAGGTTTCTAGCCCCTCCGGGTCGTGGAAACAGGCGAGGAACTTGGCATGCAGGATCAGGTCATACCGGCAGACACCAGCAGTTTCCCAAAAAGTCATCCCGGTTATCGATCAATCACATTGAACTCATCAGGCGATGCTGACACTTCAGCACTTGCCGGGATCCCTTTGGTAGAAGAAATTGCCCTGGCCATCAGCTTTGGCGGTCTTGCCCATGCGGTGATGATGGTCACGCCCGTCGATCTTGAGGACTTCGTCTATGGTTTTGCGCTGGCTGAAGGCGTGATTGAAGCCCGTCCGGATATTCTGGATCTCCATTGGCACTGTCCCGAGGGCGATATCCTGACCTGGCAGGTCGATGTCACACTGACGGCACGCCGCCAGCAAGCTTACCGACAGGACCGTCGCCAACGTCTTGGCGCAACAGGTTGCGGACTTTGTGGCGTTGACAGCCTGGAGCGCGCCCTCCCTGAGCTGGAAAAATTGCCTCCGGCTGATCTCCCTCCTCTGGACGCACTCGGAGCATGGCGGTCACGCATTGATGAGCTTCGCCCTGTGGGTTCTGTGACCGGAGCCTTACACGGCGTCTGGCTGCTGCCCAAAGACTTGCATTCCGACACCCCGGCGATCGTGCGCGAAGACATTGGTCGCCATAACGCGCTCGACAAGCTGGTGGGACACAGCCTGCGAGAGAGCATCAGCCTGTACCAACGTACACTCATTATCAGTAGTCGCTGCTCACTGGAACTGGTCCAGAAAGCAGTACGCGCCGGACTGTCGACGCTGATCAGTCTGGCATCACCCAGCACCCTGGCTGTGGCCAGCGCACAGCGCTATGGCCTCACTCTTATTCATCTGCCACGTCATGGCAGCCCGCGCGTGTTTTCTCACGCCGCCCACACTATTACGGACATGGAATCAGGAGCCCACCATGAGTAGTACGACTGAAACCAAAGCCTATCAGGCCGTTGCCAAGGACATGCCTTATTACAAACCTTACAGCGGCCCGGCGGGTGGCTGGGGTGCACTGAAGGCGACGGCAACCCACTGGCTTAAAAGTGATAATGCCGTTCGCAATATTTCCACCCTGCTGAAAACCAACCAGCCTACCGGCTTTGACTGCCCGGGCTGCGCCTGGGGTGAAAAGCATGAGAATGCTGCGATCCGCTTCTGTGAGAACGGCGCCAAAGCGGTGAACTGGGAAGCCACCAGCCGCAAGGTAGGTCGTGAGTTTTTCGCCGAGCATTCTGTCAGCTGGCTGTATCAGCAGACTGATTATTTTCTGGAGTTTCAGGGCCGTCTGGTTGAACCGATGCGCTATAACGCTGAAACCGATCATTATGAGCCCATCAGCTGGGACAATGCTTACGCGCTGATTGCCAAGACGCTGAAATCCATGTCGTCCCCTAACGAAGTGGAGTTTTACACCTCTGGCCGAACCAGCAACGAAGCCGCATTCCTGTGGCAGCTGTTTGGTCGCGCTTATGGCACCAACAACTTCCCTGACTGCTCCAATATGTGTCATGAGGCCTCTGGCCGCGCCCTGACACCTGCTATTGGTATCGGTAAAGGCACTACCACCATTGATGATTTCCCCAAGGCTAATGCCATTTTCGTCTTTGGTCAGAACCCCGGCACCAACCATCCACGTATGCTGGAAACCCTGCGCGAAGCCCTGAAAGCCGGCAGCAAGGTGCTGTGTTTCAACAACCTGAAAGAGCGTGGTCTGGAGCGCTTCCAGCATCCTCAACATGTGGATGAAATGCTGACTAACCGCGCCACGCCAATGAACACCCATTATTACTGCCCGAAACTGGGTGGTGATATGGCCGTCGTTCGTGGCATGGCGAAAGTCGTCAAAGCCATGGATGAAGCCGCGCGCGAGAAAGGCTCCAAAGTCTTTGATGATGAGTTCATCGCCACTCACACCCAGGGGATGGAAGACTATCTTGCTGAAGTGGAAGCCACACCGTGGGAAATGATTCTGGCGCAGTCTGGCCTCACCCGTGAAGAGATCACCGAAGCCGCTGAAGTCTATGTTGCCAGCAAGAATGTTATTACCACCTGGGCGATGGGTGTCACTCAGCACCGCCATTCCGTTCAGACCATTCAGGAAATCACCAACCTGATGCTGCTGTGCGGCCACATTGGTCGTGAAGGTAATGGCCTCTGCCCGGTTCGTGGTCACTCCAACGTGCAGGGTGACCGCACGGTAGGGATTAACGAGCGTCCTTCAGAAGCCCTGTTGAACGCCATTCGTGACCGCTTTGGCTTCGAGCCGCCCCGTGAAAACGGCCATGCCGTCACAGAATCCCTGCATGCCATCGAAAACGGTGAGAGCAAGGTCTTTATCGGCATGGGTGGCAACTTCGTCCGCGCCACACCGGATAGCGCCCGTACCGAAGCCGCCATGCGGACCTGCCAGCTGACCGTGCAGGTCAGCACCAAGCTGAACCGCTCCCATCTGGTTCCCGGTGCGGATGCTCTGATCCTGCCGTGCCTGGGTCGTACCGATATCGACGTGCAGGCCAAGGGTCCACAGCAAGTGACCGTGGAAGACTCCTTCAGCATGATTCACGCTTCCGCCGGCCGTCTTGAGCCACTGTCTTCCGAGATGCGCTCTGAACCGGCCATCATTGCGGGTATGGCGCAGGCCGTGCTGGGCGACTATCCGGTTAACTGGCTGGAGCTGGCCGGCGACTATGACCTGATTCGTGATCATATCGCTGCGGTGATTCCGGGCTTTACCGGCTATAACGAGCGTATTCGTCAGCCTGGCGGTTTCTATCTTGGCAACAGCGCTCGCGACTTGAACTGGAAAACCGCGACCGGCAAGGCCAACTTCTTCACTCACAAGCTACCTAACCATTTGGTGCCTGATGAAGTCGCCGCCCGGTTTGATGCCGAAACCCTGATCATGCAGACCCTGCGTTCACACGATCAGTACAACACCACGGTGTATGGCTACAACGACCGCTATCGCGGCATCAAAGGCGACCGTGACGTGATTTTCATTAATCCTGAAGACATGGCTCGCCTCGGTTTTACAGCGGGCCAGCAGGTTAACGTCACCAGTATCTGGAACGATGGACGTGAGCGCACTATTGAAGGATTCAAATTAGTGCCTTATGACATACCCAGGGGCAATCTGGCGGCATACTACCCGGAAACCAACCCGCTCATCCCGATGGAGAGTGTGGGCCAAACCAGCCTGACCCCGACTTCCAAATCTGTCGCGGTCCGCCTGGCTCGTCATGAGTCCGGACGCATTACCTGAGGACGTCGAATGACGCGTTTGCTACTTGTCTTGCCAGCGGTCGCCCTGATCGCTGGCTGTTCACTGACTCCTGCCAATGAGCGCGGTCAGACCGAGCCATTACAGGGTACAGACTGGCAGCTTTATCAGGTGCTGGATCAGCCTGTGACCGTGGAGACGACGCGACCTCTATCGATTCAGTTTGCCACTCAGGGCAATCAGGTATCGGGTTACAGTGGCTGTAACCGCTTTAGCGGCACATACAGCCTCTATGGTGGTCGCATGAGCTTTGAACCGCTGATCTCCACCAAGATGGCCTGCCGTGACATGAACACCGAGCAGCGTTATATGGATGCCCTGAGCTCCGTACGCAGCTGGGAAGCCAAAGGCACTGAGCTGTGGCTGATGAACGCAGACCAGCAGCCGCTGCTACGCTTCAAGGCTGCACCTGAGATGTAACCTCCTTTCAGATAACGCTCCACTGCATCGCGCAGTGAAGCGCTTTTCTCCCAAGGCCGGATCAACGCAATGATCCGGCCTTTTTCGTTTCATGATCCCTTAAGCAAGAGTTAAGTTTCACTCACCACAATGGGCTCCAAACTGCTATCGGAGCCTTTCGATGAAACAGCAAGCCCCCGGTTTGACTCGCCTCTGGCATGCCTCACGGTACAGCTGGCAGGGCCTTCGCGCCGCCTGGCAAAACGAAGCGGCCGTACGTCAGGAAATTCTTGCGCTACTGGTGCTGGTTCCTACGGCGTGCTTTCTGCCAGTGACCGGG
Source organism: Pokkaliibacter sp. CJK22405 (assembly GCF_046614695.1). Classification (NCBI taxonomy): domain Bacteria; kingdom Pseudomonadati; phylum Pseudomonadota; class Gammaproteobacteria; order Oceanospirillales; family Balneatrichaceae; genus Pokkaliibacter; species Pokkaliibacter sp. CJK22405. The sequence continues at coordinate 77,958 of NZ_JBKKHQ010000017.1, read as the reverse complement.
GTTGAGCGCGCGCTGATGATTGCCTCTCTCGGCCTGGTGCTGATTGTTGAGCTGCTCAACAGCGCCATCGAAGCGACCATCGACCGTATCGGTCACGAGCATCACCCCTTAAGCGGCATGGCCAAAGACATCGGCTCCGCCGCAGTCACTGTGGCCCTGCTGGTCGCAGCCGGAGTGTGGCTATGTATTCTCGTGTAAGACTGACTGAGGCGACAAAGCCTGACGCCAACGGCTGGGCATTCTGGCAGGGACATCTACTGTGCCCGTTACTGACCTTGAGCATCATCCTGTTTGCCAGTACCCACTGGGATCTGGACGTACTGCTGGCTGACTTCTTCTACAACCTCGAAGGCCATCAATGGGCGCTCAAGCGCAACTGGTTCACAGATGACCTGATCCACCAGATCGGCAAAAATTTCTCCATTGTGCTGGCTGTCGTGGTATTTGCTTGCTGGTTGGCCAGCTTCCGTATTGAAAAACTCCGTGGTTATTGCCGTGCACTGGGCGTCCTTCTTTTAAGCCTGATTTTAGGCTCAATGACAATTCCCTTGCTCAAAGGCTTCACCCATGTGAATTGTCCGTGGGAATTCACCCGCTATGGTGGCGGGCTGCCCTACCGCACACTAATCTCACAATTACTCGACCCCAATAACCCCGGCCCCGGCCGCTGCTTTCCGGCAGGCCATGCGACAGCCGGGTATATCTGGGTCGCGCTGTACTTCTTTGCCCGTCAGGCATTTCCTCGCTGGCGCTTTGCCGCTCTGGCGTTCGGACTCGGTCTTGGGCTGGTGTTTGGCTTTTCCCAACAGTTACGCGGTGCCCACTTCATCATGCATGACGTATGGACGCTGACGATCTGCTGGAGCATCAGCCTTTGCCTTTACTGGTTTTTCTTTGCCCCACGCCGTGCTGCTGTCTCCAGCACCACGGTGTTCGCAGCATCATCGAATTAACGAATAACAATTAGCTGGATAGTCTTACCCATGGCTTTCGCAAACGAATTACGCCGCTGGTTCCGCCCTGCCTGGCGAATGAACCATCACCTGTTTAATGCGCTCATCAGCGCTTTTATGACCCTGGCCTACAACGCGCCATTCTATAAAGCGCTATGGCAGGTTGATGCGCCCAACAGCGTTCGCGGTGTGCTTTTCACTGTCAATATCAGCCTGTTGGTGGGCGGTCTGACCTTTCTGGTGCTCACGCTGATTTCATTGCCCAGGCTGAACAAGCCAATCGCCATCTTCCTGTTCTTTACCGGCGCGGCGGTGTCCTACTTTATGCAGACGTACGGCATAGTCTTTGACAGCTCGATGATGCAGAACACGATGTCAACCGACCCGGCTGAAGCCGGCGCCCTGTTCAGCCCACAGCTGCTGGCGTATCTGCTGGTGCTTGGCGTGATTCCAACCCTTGTGGTGCTGCGTATTAAACCGACGTTCCCTCGTTTCAAACGCGAGCTCTGGCAGCGCCCGGCACTCATGGTTGGCGTGCTCGCGGTACTGGTCGGCCTGCTCTTTAGCATGTCGCAGGATTACGCCTCCTTCTTCCGTAACCACAAGGAAGTCCGTCAGAAAGTCATTCCCATGAGCTACCTCTACGCTGCGGGTGCTTATGCCTTCAAGGAACCGACCGGGCCTATCATTGCCAAGCCTTATGGCACCGATGCAAAACAGGTACTGACCCATCGCGATAAGCCGACACTGACTGTACTGGTAGTGGGTGAAACCGGCCGCGCCGATCACTTTGGTTTGAATGGTTACCGCCGTGAAACCACGCCCAAGCTGGCCGCCATGAAAGATGAGCTGGTGAATTTCGAGCAGTTTACGTCCTGCGGCACCAACACTGCCGTTTCCGTCCCCTGCATGTTCTCGGCCTATCACCGTGATGACTATGACACCCGCAAAGGGCTGGCACAGGAAGGTCTGCTGGATGTGCTGAATCATGCCGGTGTCGATGTGATCTGGCGTGACAACAACTCCGGCTGCTATGGCGCCTGCGACCGTGTTGGCGAGACCGATATGCGCCATTGGAAAGACCCCGAGCACTGTAATGATCGCGAGTGCTTTGATCTGGTGATGCTCGACAAGCTGAAAGAGGCACTGCCCGCCGACAACAAAGATGTCTTTATCGTGCTGCATCAGCATGGCAGCCATGGGCCGGACTACTACCACCGCTACCCATCGGCGTTCAAAGTCTACACGCCCGAGTGTGAAACCAATCAGCTGCAGAATTGCAGCAGCGAAGCACTGATCAACACTTACGACAACACCATGCGCTACACCGATACTTTCCTGGCAGGCGTTATTGACTGGCTGAAACAGGAAAATGGCGACTACAACACCGCCATGGTCTATCTGGCGGATCACGGTGAGTCGCTGGGAGAGAACGGCATTTATCTGCATGGCATGCCTTACATGCTGGCGCCCATCGAGCAGAAGCATGTCCCCATGTTCTATTGGCTATCGCAAGGATTCACTGCCACTTACGGCATCAACCAAAGCTGTATGCGCGACAAGACCAAGGAGCCCTTCAGTCAGGACAACCTTTTCTCCACCATGCTCGGCATGCTGAAAATTCAGACCTCCGTATATGAATCCAAGGATGACATGTTCCACGGCTGCGCCACCGGCAGCTAATCCTGCGGTAAATAATGCAGACAATAAAAAAGGCGACCCATTGGGTCGCCTTTTTTTCATTCACCGGCAATCGATGCGGTGAAGTGAATCAGTATTCGACGGGGCGTTGATAGCGGGTATTAAACTGACCCGCAGCGCCCTGATCGGCACCGGCCACGGCCAGTGTATTACCACCCGTTTTGCCGCCGACAGGGCCGATGCTGGCACCAAAGCCACCCTGACTTGAGGGGTTCACACCGTTCTGGGTATCGGTTTTAAACGACTGAAAAAAGGAGGAAAGCATATCCTTCAGCAGATCGGAGACCTTGTCTGAACCGGAGCCGAAGAGATCAGCTCCACCCGGAGAAGGCGCGTTCTGCGAGAAGTTTTCCTTGGGAGCATCCTGACCGCCGCCAAAATCCAGCGCCTGAGTGCCACCCAGTTCGGTAGGCCCTTTACCGAGTAAACCACCCTGATCGCCAAACATGGACGAACCGCCGTTGAACGCATCAGCGAACGGGCTCATCTGTGAGGTCATGGAGGCTACACGGTCCATAAAGCATTACCTGTGGATAGAAAAACGTCGTCAGTTTACCAGCTCTTAACGCCGGGCGAGACAGTACAAAAGTCCCATCGTGAAAGTAAGTGGCTGCCATTCAGCAGAAGTTCCATTTTCTTGCACATTTATGCTTCCCGCCCATTCTGTAGCCCCTTGCGCAACACTTGCGGCATGCTCCGTGCTCTCCTCAGCAGCAAAGCCGCAGCCGAAGGTCTATGCTCAAGTCGCCTGCTTCGTCAGGCATCACCTTCATGGTTGCCGCACATTTACCCTTTTCCTGCACAGCTTCACCTCGCGCTGGCTGGATTAGTAACCCATGGCAGCGAAACACCGGCACGGACGACCTGTGATTCCTGAGCCAGCTCCCCAAGAGTCAGGAACCTCCTGTTGCTTCGCCACGCTCGATAAGGAACCTTGCGTATGAAAAGCTTGTTAAACCACCTTTCTGAATTTGCTATTCGGGCCATCGTGCCACTGGTCGCCGTACTGGTGCTGATTCTCGCCAGCATTTCGCTCTATCCCGGCCCCTGGTTCTGGATTATCGCTGTCGTCAGTGTTGCCGTGATCATTTTCGGCATCTATGACTTCAACCAGCGTGAATTCACCCTGACCCGTAACTATCCCGTCGCCGCTCGCATTCGCTGGCTGTTTTACGATCTGCGCCCTTTCCTTCGCCAGTACATTGTTGAAGGGGATCTGGAGGGGACGCCCTACTCCTTTGAAGCCCGCAACCTGGTGCATGCCCGTGCTCGCGGCAAAACCGATACCCAGCCTTTCGGCACCGAACAGGAAGTCGACCGTGAAGGCTATATCTGGGTTTCCCATTCCATGGCACCCGCCAATGAGCCGGAAAAAGACCCCCGCGTCACCATCGGCAACGAGCAGACCAGCAAACCCTACGATGCCTCGGTACTGAATATCTCCGCCATGAGTTTTGGCGCCCTCTCCGCCAAAGCCATTGAAGCCCTGAACAAGGGCGCGAAGATCGGCAACTTCTACCATGACACCGGCGAAGGCGGCCTCAGTAAATACCACCTTAAACACGGCGGCGATATCGTTTGGGAACTGGGTACCGGTTACTTCGGCTGCCGCGATGACAAGGGCAATTTTGACCCACACCTCTTTGCCGATCAGGCCCAGCAGGATGTGGTGAAGATGACCGAAATCAAACTGAATCAGGGTGCCAAACCCGGCCATGGCGGTATGCTGCCCGGCGCCAAGGTCACACCGGAAATCGCTGAGGCCCGCCGCATTCCCGTCTTCCAGGACTGCCTCTCACCCCACGGCCATTCCGCCTTCTCAACCCCCGTGGAGATGCTGGAGTTTGTTGCCAAAATGCGTGAGCTATCCGGCGGCAAACCTGTCGGTCTCAAGTTCTGCGTGGGTTTGCCGCATGAAGTCTTTGCGCTGATGAAAGCCATGCTCAAGACGGGCATCTACCCGGACTATATCGTCGTTGACGGCGGCGAAGGCGGCACCGGCGCAGCGCCCCAGGAACTCTCCGACTGGGTGGGCATGCCGCTCACCGAAGGGTTGGTGCTGGTGCGTAATGCCCTCGTCGGCACAGGTCTTCGTCAGCATGTGAAACTCGCGGCCAGCGGCAAAATCTACTCCGGCATGGGCCTTGCCAAAAACCTCGCCCTCGGCGCTGACTGGTGTAATGCGGCCCGCGCCTTTATGTTCTCCATCGGCTGTATTCAGGCCAAACGTTGCCATCTAGGCACCTGCCCCACTGGCATCACCACACAGGATGCCTGGCGTCAGCGCGGCCTGGTCGTTGATGTGCAGGCGGAACGCGCCGCCCGCTTCCATGAAAAAACGATCGAAGCACTGATGGATATCGTCTCCTCCGCGGGCCACACCCACCCCAAGGATCTGGATGCCCATCACCTCACCGCACGCATTGATGCCACTCAGTCCAAACCCCTCATCGAAATCCACCCCTTCCTGCCCCGTAACATCCTGCTGGATGAACCTGAAGAAACGCCTTACGCCGCCTGGTGGAAGGCCGCTGATGCGGATACGTTCGCGCCACGCACGGATCTGGTGGACGCCTTCCGCAAGAGCAAAATTAATCAGCAGAAAGGATACGAACTATGAGCCGGAACGTTTCGCGCATTATTGTCGATACCCTGCTTGAGGCAGGTGCCCAGCGCTGCTACGGCATCGTCGGCGATACCATTAACCACCTGACGGACACCATTCGCGACTCTGAACTGGAATGGATACATGTGCGCCATGAGGAAGTCGGCGCCATGGCCGCCGGTGGCGAAGCCTATATGACCGGCGAACTGGCCGTCTGTGCGGGCACGTGCGGCCCCGGTAGCCTGCACTTTATCAACGGCATCTTTGAGAGCCACCGTAACGGTGCGCCCGTGCTGCTGATTGCCTCCACCGTCGACCGCACCCAGGAAGGCCTTAACTTCCCGCAGGAAGTCGATCAGGCCAAACTTTATGAACAATGTTCGGTGTTCTGTGCACGCATCAGCCATCCGGATCAGGCCAAGCGTATCACCGTTCAGGCCGCCCAGGCGGCGCTCAACAAGAAAGGCGTGGCGGTCATTATCGTCAATGGCGACATGTTTGAGGAAACCACCAAGGATGCATTGGCCTGGTCAGTACACCGCCCTGCGCCCCGTGCGCTGCCCAGCGACACCGAGCTACAGCAACTGGCCGGTCTGATCAACGAGGCTGAACGCATTACCCTCTATGCAGGTATTGGCGCCAAAGACGCTCATCAGGAACTGCTGGCCCTCGCCAAAACCCTGAACGCCCCGATTGCTCACAGCACTCGCTCCAAAGAATTTATCGAGCCCAACAATCCTTATCACATCGGCATGACCGGGATTCTCGGCAATCAGGCCGGCATGGAAGCGGTTGCCGACTGCGATCTGCTGCTCTGCCTCGGCACGGATTTCGCTTATACCCAGTTTTATCCTGAGAAAGCCAGGGTCGTGCAGATCGATATTGAAGCCCAGAACCTTGGCCGCCGCAGCCCGGTGCATCTGGGTCTGGTCGGCGATGTGGCCACGACACTCAAAGCGCTGATGCCCCTGATTGATCAGCAGAAAAGTCGCAGTGACAAGCATCTTCAGCGTGCCCTTGAACAATGGCAAAAAGACCTGAAAAGCTACGAGAGCGAATCGGTCTCTGAGCATGGCCTGATCCACCCGCAAACCGTTGCTCACCAACTCAACCGGATGGCTGCGCCCGATGCGATTTTCACCGCTGATGGCGGCTCGCCCATGGTCTGGCTACTGCGCCATTTGCGCACCTCTGGCCAGCGTCGGTTCCTCACCAGCCTGCTGCACGGCACCATGGCCAATGCCTATCCCGAAGCCCTCGGTATCAGCAAAGCCTATCCCGACCGGCAGGTCATCGCCATGTGCGGCGATGGCGGCATGACCATGCTGATGGGCGATTTACTCACACTGGTGCAAGAGCAAATCCCCGTTAAGTTATTGATTTTCAATAACGAGTCTCTCGCATTTGTGGAAATGGAACAGCGCGTCTCGGGGTTGCTGGATGCCTTTACGGATCTGAAAAACCCGGACTTTGCCCGCGTCGCTCAGGCGGTCGGCATGGATGGCTGGCGCGTCGAAAAGATGGAGCAGCTCGAAGGCGCCATGAGCCAGTGGCTCGCCGCACCCGGCCCGGCTTTACTGGATGTGCGGGTCAGCCGCATGGAGCTGGTCATGCCACCTAAAATTGAAGCAGGACAAGTCGCCTCCACCGCTCTCTTTGGCGTCAAAGCCGTACTAAATGGCCGCGCCGATGAAGTGGTATCGCTACTGCGGGATAATTTTTTGCGATAAAACATATCCCCACTTCAGAACGCTTATATTTGCATGAAGTGGGGATTTTTAATTAAAAATCAGAACGAAAATGAGTTTTTTAGTCATCACTTCGTATATGAAAAATTCTGAGCAACCCACTGTCTATTATGGTGAGTCAATAGAAATTCTATTTGAATCTTTCTCACTAAAAATATAAATATGCTTAGTATTCTCTGGAACATTAATTATTGCCAAGTATCCGCCATTTTCAGTTTTAGACTTCACATCGACATCACATGCAGCATTGAGCTCACAGCGAACCACATGAAGTATCAATGCATTCTTATTATGTTCTACATTAATCCCAGGAGAGTAAAACATCGTTTCCAAAAAAGTATTATAATTTAAATGCAATTACTCCCCAACAATAGCAGAATTTATCACTTCAACTTTATCAAATGGGTATTCATCATTTTTCATTAAGCCTGCACATCCTGTAATCAATATCGCGATTAGATAAAATAACTTATTCATATCCATTACCAACTTGCTTGTTTGGGCAATACTGTGACTGGCGCTTTTTTAGAGGGGGGATGTCTTCTCTCAAGTAAGAGAATATGAGCACCAAGTTTTCTAGGAGTTTTGCCCCCCAACCATCAGCATCAATATCAACTCCTGTAACTTCATCTAGCGCTTATGAAGCCCATGATGCACATGTGTTGTTAGAACTCCAAGCTACCAGACCATAAAAGTGACCTGTCGTCTGATTAGGAGAACAGCGTCCCGTTTGCTAGGATACGCCCTTACGCAGGCCCTCCTATCTACTTAAATTCTCAGGGATGGAATTTAAATGTCGACTCAGACTCTCGCCATTCAGAAGTATGCTCTTCAGGGCAAATCAGGCTATACCGAAACATCAGAGGATATTTTCTATTCCACAACCGTCTACCGTGCCCAATATGACGATAGTCTGAATAATTATAGCCCTCGTCTTACACACTATGTTCTACCGAAGGGCCGCCCTTATACCAATAGAATTCCTTCCAGTTATTTAGTGGAAGGGGCTGTCTCAGCCAATACCATCGAAGATAGTCATAAACTAAGAAATGCGAAACTAGATGATTTAAAAAATCCGGATATCGTAGACCACCCTATTCGGATGGATTGCGAAATGATGCGCCATTTTTCTACAGGAAAACTAGACTACTTAATAGGACTATTCCCTTTGTTTTACGGGTTTTCTCGTGTTTTATTCTGGCTAAGCATCATTTTCATCTTACCTTTGTATCTTATAGGGACTTCAGTAGATCAAGAGGCAGCGGTTGGGTTGGCTAGAGTCCCTTTAATTGGAGCTTTAATATTCGGAGCTGCTTGGTTTATTTCCTATTGGGCCATGCCGCTGTTTGCCCGCTTGGTAGTCAAACTTGCCCGCCCAGCATTTGCCTTTAACCGCCGTACCGGCATGGTTATTCTCTACGACACCAGTGGACAACGGGGGCGTGTCAAAGCCGAGGTACCTTTTAGTCGCATGGTTGCAGAATGCAGCGATATGATGGCGGATAACGGTATTCAGATCGGGGTAAAAATGGACCTGCGGCAGGTCGATAGCCCAAACCACACGATCCGACTTACGCGTGGCTTCTTTCCTTTCGCCAACACTATCGATCAAGCCAAAATCTGCTGGGATTTTCTGCAGCAGTACATGGATGTGACCCGACCTTTGCCGGATATTCCTTCCTTCGAGGCGTGGCGCCCTCTTGATCCAACCACCTCTCACCATGACAAACTCACTGGACGCCCTGAACGCTACTGGCGTGATATGCCGGATGATGTCTATAAACAACTGCGCGAGCAGATCAAAGCCAAGGAGAAAAAATAAGATTCTTCCCTTCTAAGACTGTGCAACCACTCCTGCCAGCCACTCAAGAAAGGCCGGTTGGCAGGCGTAGCTGACGTTAAGGCGCAGGTATCGTTCTGCGCCCGGTTTCTGGCTGAAGATATCGCCGCTACAGAGGAAGATGCTGCGCTGGCGCGCCTCATCAATCAGTGCGGGCACATCGACGCCATCGGGCATTTTTGCCCAGAGGAACAGCCCATCCTGCGGCGGGTCATTCTCCATGACGCCCATCTTTTTCAGTGCCTGAACCGTTTTGGCCCGCGCCTGCCAAACGCGCTCACGCAGCTTTTCCGTATGACGCTGAAAACGGCCGGATTCCAGCACGTGCTGAACCAGGGTTTCATCGAGCAGTGAACCGGAAAGCACCGTGGCCACTTTGGTCTCCAGCAGAGGCGACATCAGCTCTGGCGGTGCCAGCATAAAACCAACACGCACCGAGGCGCTCAGTGTCTTGCTGAAACTGCTGATATAAAACACCCGCTGTTTCGTGCCCGAGCCGTTCAATTGCGATAAATAGAACCGGTCTTTGCCCGCCAGGTCGCCGAAGATGTCATCTTCGATAATGTAGAAATCGTACTCTTCCGCCAGTCGCAGCAGACGATGCCCCACTGCCATGGAGGTATTCCCGCCCAGCGGATTGTGCGCCAGCGTCTGAGTCAGGATCAGCTTTGGCCGATGGGTTTTGCAGAGCGCTTCCAGCGCATCAAGATCCGGCCCATCCTCTTTTCGCGGCACCGACATCATGCGCGCAGAGATCCGGGCATCAGAGCGGCGCATCTGCAGCAGGAAATAGCTCGGATCTTCCACGACCACCACATCCTCAGGCGAGAGCAGCGTCTGCACGATCAGGTAAAAACTGTGAGTCGCGCCGCTGGTGATCAGCACTCGTGATGCATCGGCAGTCAGGCCAAGCTCACGCAGGCGCTGGGCCAGTCGTTCCCGCAGTACTTCACCCCCGGCAATGGCCGCAGGCTCGCCCTGCATAAAGGCCTGACGCATCAGCTTGCCGGTCACGACCGGCGACAGTGCATCGCCGATCCAGCTGGGCGGCAGGAATCCACAGCTGACAGGTAAGGCAAAGTGGCGGGTATTCAGGGCTTCGCGGAAGAAGTCGACGGAAACGCTGCCGCTACTCGGCAGGTCATCGGTGGTAATGGCCCGTGTCGCCGGGGCAGAAGGTCGCTTAGCCGGTGGCATCACGTAATAACCGCTGCCGCGCCGGGACTGAATGATGCCAAGGCCGGAAAGCCGGTCGTAAGCGCTGGCAATGGTAAAGCTGCTGACCGCCAACTGATCCGCCAACCGTCGCACCGAGGGCAACTTGGCACCGGCGATAAACACCTGACGGGCGATGGCATCAATCACCCCATCACAGATCTGGTTAACCAGCGGGACGCTGCTGTCCCGATCCAGTGAAATCATCGTGCTGCTCCCGCCCGGCTTCATAACGGGCCTATCACATCCGCAAAGTGCCCAGTGTACTGCGACCCGGCCCGCAAAGTGTATTGGTAATAACACCTAACAGTTTGTAAAAAGTGTCCGCAACTGTCTAGGTTCATCGACCTAACACTTCGCTAGCATGAGGTTTCATGGCGCTTTCAAACGGCGCCCTCTGAGAATTCATCACCACGAATTCCAAAACGGGATTTGAGCGAGAGGCCATCATGAAATTCCGCGATCTGGCCCTGGGCATCAGTGTTATGGCGCTTTGGGGTATCAACTTCTCCTTTATCAAACTCGGGCTGAAAAGCCTCGATCCCTTCGTTCTTGCCGGGCTTCGCTTTAGCCTGAGCGCCCTGCCGCTGGTGTTTTTTATCAAGCGACCCGCCATTCACATGGGCTGGATGGCGCTCTATGGCGTGCTCTTTGGCGTCGGCCTCTGGGGCATGGCCTTTCTGGGTATTCACTTTGGTTTGTCGGCGGGGCTGGCCGCGCTGGTGATGCAGTTTCATGTGTTTGTGACGATCTTCATGGCCGCGGTGCTACTCAATGAAAAGCTCAGCCGCTTTAACCTGATCTCCATGGCCTTTGCCCTGCTTGGCCTGCTGCTGGTGATGGGTGTGACCGATGGCAGTATGACCGTCGCAGGCTTTCTGCTGGTAATCCTGGCGACGGTTTCCCGTGCGGGCACCAATATTCTGGTGAAGAAAATCCGCGTCCAGGCGCAGTTTTCCTTTGTGGTCTGGACCAGTCTTTTCGCGCCGATTCCACTGTTTGCGCTGGCCTGGCTGACGCAGGGGCCAGAGGTCTTTGTCGCCACCTGGCAAGCCTTTGACCGTGATGCGGTGATCTCGCTGCTGGTACAGGTCTACCCGACCACGCTAATCGGCTACTGGATCTGGAACTCGCTCATGGTCAAGTATCCCGCCGCCACCGTTGCGCCGCTGACGTTGCTGGTGCCGATCTTTGGCTTTCTCGGTTCGTACCTGATGTTTGGCGAAACCATTGATGCGCACAAAACCCTGGCCGTGGTGCTGATTCTGCTGGCCGTGGTGATCAACATGTTTGGCCCGCGCTGGCAGCAGGCCCGACTGAAGCGCCGCGAGCTATCCCTCTCCACCCCAAGCTGATCACCGCAGGGAATCCTGATCATGAGTAGCCTTATCTCCGCCAACGACACAGCAGTGACTTCGGTCACTGCGGATGACCTCAGCACCGAGAAACGCCGCCAGCAACGGGCGGTCGTGCTGGGTTTTATTGCTGTTGCCAGCTTTGCCATGACCTTGCCCGCCACCAAAGTACTGGCCGGTCAGCTCTCGCCGCTGGCGATCACCGTACTTCGCATCATCATCGCATCGCTGGTCGCGGTTCCTCTCTTGTGGCTGGGGCGAGCGCCCTTACCGAGCCGTCGTCAGTGGTGGCTGATTTCCCATGTGCTGATCTGCAATAACATCGGCTTCCCGGTGCTGATTGCAGTGGGCATGAACTACCTGCCGGTGAGTCATGGCGCGTTAACCATCGCCCTGCTGCCACTGGCCACCGCCAGCTGTGCTGCGCTGATCAACGGCATGCATCCGCCACATCCGAAATTCTGGGGTTATGCCTGTAGCGGCGCCGCGATTGTGCTGGGTTACAACCTCTGGCAGAGCGGCGCGAATGATCTGTACTGGGGCGATCTGGCGCTGATCGGCGCAGTGATTCTCTGCGGCTGCGGCTACAGCCAGGGCGCGCTTTTAAGTCAGAAGATGCCGGGCTGGCAGGTCAGCTGCTGGAGCAATGCCCTTGGACTGCCGCTGGCATTAGGGTGCTGGTGGGTGATGGAGCCGAGCGTCTGGCTGCAATCCCTGTCCGCGCTGGATGCAGGTAGCTGGTGTGCGCTTCTGTACGTGGGACTGGTCAGCTCGCTACTCGGCTTCTTTGCCTGGAACCGTGCGCTGGCTGAAGGTGGAGTGGCCCGTATCAGCCAGATTCAGCTGTTGCAGCCCTTTTTCACCTACGGCTACGCCATGGTGCTGTTCGATGAACCCTGGCAGTGGATGACGGGGCTGGTCGCCGCTAGTGTACTTGCCCTGCTTTGGCTGGCGCGCCGCTAAACTCGCCCGACTCCATGAGCCACTGGGCTTTCAGCTCACTGGCTGGCATCGGTTTGGCGAAGTAGTAACCCTGCAATCGATGGATTCCGAGGCTCTGACACAGCTCACTCTGAGCTTCGGTTTCCACCCCTTCGGCGACGGTGGCAAATTCCAGTGAATGGGCAAAGGCGCTAACGGCGCGCAAAAAATTCGCCCGTGCCGGAGTCTCTGCACTCTGTACAAAGGATTTGTCGATCTTAAGAACATGAAACGGGTATTCGTGCAGATGAGAAAGTGATGAATAGCCGGTGCCAAAGTCATCCAGCGCTAGCTGAATCCCCATCGCTGTAATCTCGTTCAGGGTTTCCATCGCCGACAGGCTGGTTTCCAGCGAGCTTTCTGTCAACTCAAGCTCCAAGAGTTCAGGCGGAATGTCATAGTGCGCAATCAGTTTTCTCAAGTCGTCGAGCAGACCCGAATTACGCAGCTGCCGGGCAGAGAGATTCACCGCGATGGTGAACTGCAGGCCACGCGGCTCCAGCACGTCCGCCCAGTCATTAAACTGCCGGCATGCCTCCTGCAGCACCCAGCGCCCAAGCTGGTTAATCAGGTCTGACTCTTCTGCGATGGAGATAAACTGATCCGGCGCTAAAAGCCCATACCGTGGATGATTCCAGCGAATTAGCGCTTCAACGCCGACCAGTTGCAGCGTTTCGCCACTGACTTGCGGCTGGTAGTAGAGCTCGAACTGTTTTTGCGCCAGTGCCGCCTGAATTTCGCCTTCTAGGCGAATGCGCTTTTGCAGCTCGTTATGAATATGACGGGAATAGTGATGCGCCTGATTCTTGCCTGACTCCTTGGCCCTGTACATCGCCACATCGGCGCACTTCATCAACTCCTCCGGGGTCGTCGCACTTTCCGGGAAAGTCGCCACCCCAATACTGCTACTGATGCGCTGTTCATGGCCAAGGAGCCTCACAGGCTCGCGAAAGCTGTCAAAAATCCGATGCAAAATCATACGGATACGACCGATATTGGCATCCCGCCGAATGAGGATACAGAACTCATCGCCCCCGAGTCGGCTGAGCAGATCCCCTTCGCGCATACACAGAGACAGACGTTTAGCGACTTCCCGTAAAAAGCGGTCCCCGATCGCATGGCCGAGGGTATCGTTAATGTCCTTGAACTTGTCGAGGTCGAGCAATAACAGCGCGACCTCGTTACCCTCCGAGGCTCCGGCAGTGTCCAGCGCCACTTTCAGGCTCTGCTCAAAATAATAGCGGTTGGCCAGCCCGGTCAGCGTATCGCACTCGGCCAGTTGCTTGAGCTGATCATGGCTGGAGCGAATCTGCTGCTCCATCTGGTAACGTTCCCGCGCCATGAGAATGGCCCGCTTCAGACGCATCCCGGAGAGTTCAGACTTCATAAGAAAGTCCTGCGCCCCGGCCTCCACGCTTTCGATAGCGATACTTTCATCCTGACTGTGGCTCAGCATGATGATGGCCATAGACGTCATGCCCTGCTCACGTAACCGGCGGGTGACTTCAATGCCGTTGGTGGGTGGCAGACGGTAATCCAGTAGCACCAGATCAAAGCGATGGGCATGGGCATGCTCGATGCCTGCTTCGGCGGAGCTGGTCTCAACGATATGGCGAACCTGCAGACCAGCAGAGCGCAGGGTTTTCTTCGCGGCAATTCGATCTACGGCATCATCATCAATGATCAGGACGTCCATCCGATCTCCTTATAGGAAACGCCAACACACGGCAATAGGATTCCAGCATCGACAGCAGGGCGTTGTAGTCCCTGTCCATACAGGATTTCACAATATAGCCGGCGACGTGCTGATGATAAGCCGCAGTAATGTCTTCATCGCGGCGCGAAGTGGTCAATACAAAAACTATAGTCTGTGCCAAGGAAGGGTCATGACGAAGTTGTTTCAGGAATTCAATACCGCTCATGCCCGGCAGGTTTAGATCAAGTAACACCACAAAAGGCGATACCACCCTGCCATCTCGCAACAGACAAAGCGCCTCGGTCGCACTGCGTGCTCGCAGTAGCGGGTTAGTCCACTGGCGTTTTTTCAGCGCCCGCTCGACACCCCGTGCATCAATATCGTCATCCTCAATCAGCAGGATGCTGACCAGTGCATGGGGGCTAGCTGGCATGGCTGCTTCTCCTTAGCACTTCTTCAGCGGGCCAGGTGAAATGAAAACAGGTCCCGCGCACGCCGTCCGATTCCAGCAGATACTGGCACTCGTAACGGTCCAGTATCTTCTTGATCACGGTCAGGCCGATACCACTGCCCTCGACTTCGTCACGGGGTTTGAGAGTGTTAAAGAGTCCGAAAACCTGCTGCTGATGCTCTGGCGCAATCCCCGGCCCATCATCCTCCACGGCAAAGTGATAGGAGTCTTCTTCCGCCCAGCCTCGTACCCAGATATTGCCGGTGGGCTGATCATGATGCTTGATGGCATTGCTCATGAGGTTACGCAGGATCAGCTCAAGGGGCGCCGCCAGCGTGGTGATTTCCCCGAGGGTAACGCCATTATGCAAGGTCACGTGCTGACCAGCGCCAAGCACTCTGAACTCCTCCTCCACCGTGGTTCTGAGGTGAATAGTCTTGAAGCTATCGGCTTTACGACCAACGCGGGAATAATCCAGCAGGTCATCCAGCAACCGTTGCAGGCGGCCAATACGGCTGAAGGCCAGCGCAAAGTATTCCTTTACCTCATTGCTCTGCTGCGCAGGATGCTCCTCTTCAATCCACTCCAGTAACTGCTGGATACCACGAAGGGGGGCTTTCAGGTCATGGGAGGCCACAAAGGCAAACTGGTCCAGCTCTTTATTGGCCTCTTCCAGCTCGGTGTTGCGCTGAGCCAAATCCCGCGCCAAGCGAACTTCCTCATCAATATCAATGACCTGCAGTACCCAGTAGGTAATCTGGCCGCGCTGGTCATGGACCTTGGCCAGCGTCGCATAACCCCAGCGCGGGCTTCCATCCGCACTGAAAAACACCAGATTGCACGACAGGGCCTGGACGATTTCCTGACGCAGCCGCTCCTGCAATAGCAGCAGCTCAGCACGGCTCACAATAATGTCTTCCAGCTGCTTAAGCGGAGCTTCTTCCAAAGAGAAACCGAGCCAGTCCAGCAGCGCCTCATTGGCTTGCAAAATACGATTATCCGGCGACAACAGCAGAAAGCCTGCTCCCGCCGCATGGACCGCCGCCTGCATGATGTTACTCAGCTCCTCATTGCGTTGGCGGGTATCGGTCAGCGCTGAGAGGTCATGAATGATGCCCGTAAAGAACTGACCCTCTTCGGTATCACCACGGGTAATACAAACCTTGATGGGGATTTCTCTGCCATCCGCGCGCAGTGCCGTCAGTGCCCGATGTTTGCCGATCGCCGCCAGCTCGTTATTGGAGTGATCACGGGCACGCTGTAAAAACATATCGTGCACTGAAGCGCTGTCGGGCGACATGAGTACGCTGATGTTTTTGCCGATCAGCGAACCCGGCGGATAACCAAAGATCTCATACGTAGTACTGTTGCTGTCGCGGATAATGCCCTGGGTGTCGATCACGACCAGCCCGTCGATCATCGCATTCATGGCGCTATTCAGACGCTGGTGGGTTCGTTCAAGCAGGGTCTGCTGCTGGCGTATATGTTCAGTGGCTTTATCGGCATAGGCATGCGCGCGAGTGCTGGAGCGCCCCAGCATAATGAAAAATGACAGGAGAATGGCATCAATCAGCAGGCCGCCGATCAGGATGAAGAGCGGCTGCTGAGTGGTATTTTCCTGCCGAAACAGTGCGCTGCTCTGAAAGGTAAACTGCCAGGGCCGACCATACATGGCGACATTTTGCTCTTTGCGAAATAGCGGTTGGGCATCAAAACCCGGCGTCTCATCATTCAGCTCGCTATAGAGCGGCACCTCGCCATCGCGGATGCTGAAATGGATATAACGCCGGGTTTTCGCCAGCGTGCCATCCATCAGGGAAGCCATCACAAAGGGAGCGTAAGCCAGGCCAATAATGCTTTGACGGCGATCTTCCAGACTTGTCGGTACCTGAATATCGCGATACCAGGGTACGAATAGTAAGAATCCCGGGGTTTTCTTCGCATCCTGCACCAGAATAATCGGCCCGGTAATGGTGGCCTTGCCGGTATCCCGCGCCTTTTGCACGGCCTCATAGCGGTTACGTTCATGCGCCATATCCAGCCCCACCGCCTGCCGGTTACCGGGCTCAGGCTCGATATAACTGATAGTCCAATGATCCGGCGTAGTGTGCTCAGGGTGAATGTCAAAGTCCGGCAACTGCTCGCGCTGCCAGCGCAGATACTCAGGCAGTTGCGTCGGCGGCACATGGTGAATGACACCCATGCCATTCACCCCCGGATAGCGCCGTTCGATCTCAAGGCTCGCAGCAAAGGTTCGCCACTGCTGCCTTGTCGCCGGTGCGGCCATCACATGCAATGCCGCCACCCCTGACCACAATGCCTCTTCGTACATGGCCATCCGCTCCTGCACCAGCTCCAGCAGCTGAGCAGATTCGGCTGCGAATTTCGCCTTCGACTTTTCCTGCGCCTGCTCTGAGGTAATCAACCAGGCAATAAAGGTAATGGCGAGCGACAAGCCCACCACCAGCCAGTGCCACCAGTGCAGGCGTGAGGAGCGAGAAAAGTGCAATGCTGGCAGGGAAGAACGTTGATATTCCATGTGCCTCTCAGGGAGTCGCTGAATACTCTCCCTTATAGCCTGACCAAGAAACGCACTTCTGCCACTCAATCTGATCAAAAAATACAAAGGAAATATCAACCAACAAACTGGCACTCAGCAGCGGGAGGCCTCAGAAACTCATCACAACCCCGTAATCAGGGCAAACATCATGAGAAATCAATGCGTCAGGAAGACAGCAGCAAACAATCCATCTGAGCCTGTGTCGTCATAAGACTGCCAGAGTGAACCGCAAAGCACTCACCCGAACCGCGCCGGGTGAGTGCTGATAATAATCGAGATCAGGACTTCTCCTGCCCCGGAATGTCTGTGCGGAACCTGAAGTAGGAGTCGTTGATAAAGGTGTTATAGACCCCCTCGATGTTGAGCGGTAACCAGGCATCGTACATCTTGAGGTCTTTATAGGCAGGCAGGCGGATTTCCTGCTGGAGGGTCGGCAGGTCTTTCCCCGCCAGCATGCCGTCGCGCACTGCGGTATAAAGCGCCTCGATGTAACCGAGATACTGCTCAACATCTTCACGGCTGCCCTTCTCAGCATGGCCCCCGACAAAGAGATCAAAATCCGGCTCGGCCAGAATTTCGCGCGTCGAGCGAATCATGCCGTGGATGTCATATCCCTGCAGATCCTTGTAGGGCATGCGGCCAATCACAATCCAGTCGACCACATACATCACATTGGCGGGCATAAACCGCATGCTGATGGAGCCCCGGCCGTTATTCGGCCCGTGGTACTCAAGATCAACCCAGCTGTTGCCCAGAGAGACAGTCATCTTGTCCTTAAAGGTGACTTCCGGCATCGCCGTCGGCAACCTGGTCCAGGCGATATCTTCAGCGGCATAACGCTGAGCAACCACCGTGGCTCCGGCCGCCTTAAAAACCTCCCCCCCCAGAGTGTGATCAGCATGGTTATGGCTGTAGATCATGTACTTAATGGGCAGGTTAAATTCTTTCTGTAGCGCCGCCTTGAGCGAGGCTGCCGCTTCCGGGTTAATCGGGTCCGTCACAACAATGCCTTCGGTGGTCACCATAAAGACCGAGCGGTAGTTACCGGCGGTATAGCGATAGACGTTGTCCTTCATTTTGTCGATGGTGTACGCCGGTGCCGCCTGAACGGGCGCTGCCAGCAAAGACGCCATCAGCATGAGCGCGGTGCTCAGCGTCATCAGCCATGAAGCGCGTCGGGATAGCCCGGGATACGCCGAAGCGTGGGAAGATCGTGCGGGAAAAAGTCGAGTCACAGGGAAGTCTCCAGAGGTCGTCAGGCAGCTGGCACAAGGTTGTGACAGTGCCTTTGAGATATCGACGCACCGGTTAACCCCCGACACGCCGCCTAATGGCAACCTTCCTTCACTGTGGACTCAATGCGCACATATCAAGCAAAAGCGCCTGCAGGTTTCCCGGCAGGCGCTCTGATATCAGCGCGACTAACTGATTTAATGAGTGAGTGAGTAAAACTATTAGCTGCGCGGCTGATCATTCATATCGCGATAACCCTCGCGGCTGGCGATACGCTCGCACCAGGCGCGAATGCCGGGATAACGGCTCATATCAAAGCCGCCTTCATCCGCCACGTGGGTATAACCATAGAGGCAGATATCAGCGATGGTCAGACTATCGCCCACCAGATAATCCTGTTTGGACAGGGTTGCTTCCATCAGGTCCAGAGCCTTGTAACCGCCCTCAAACAGTTTCTCGTATTCGGCCTTACGCGCTTCGGGCATGTTCTGGAATACCTTGATAAAGCGCGCCACGGCAATTTTCGGTTCATGGCTGTACTGCTCGAAGAACAGCCATTCATACACCTTGGCTTTGGTGTAACGATCACTGGGTAAAAACGGCGTATCTTCGGCGAAATAGCCAAGAATGGCGTTGGACTCACTCAGTACCCGGCCATCTTCCAGCAGCACACTGGGAATCTTGCCATTGGGATTCATCGCCAGAAACTCAGGTGTGCGGCTCTCGCCTTTCATCACATCCGTGTTGATCCATTCATGCTCGATACCCAAAAAGGTCAGCAGCATTTTGACCTTGAAGCAGTTGCCCGATTGCAACATCCCAAAGACTTTCAACATAACGATTCCCCTGAAGGCTGGCGTGAAAAGCGGCGATGGCTCGCCGGTAACCGATCGTATTCCGAGCCACGTTTTTACCACGCCGCAGGGGTTATCGCCATGCCTACAGGCGGGCAGTGATACCGACCTTGGCGATGACAAGAATGTATGGTAATCCTCATGTTTCGTATGTAAATTGCAGAGCATCGGAAAGCCCGACTCAGGACGCCTTTCCCCCTTGCCTGCGCGGGAATCTCTCCCAAATACCCTGCAGGCTGAATCCATTCTGCTTTTACTCAGCACCGATGAGTCTCACCCACAGAGATCCCCGGTGGCTTCTGTCCCTTCAAGGAGAAAATAATGACAAACGGACAAGGTATTCACCCTCTGGCAGGCAAAGTCGCCGCCGTCACCGGCGCAGCGTCCGGTATTGGTCTGGCAAGCACAGAAATGCTGCTGGCGGCGGGCGCCCGCGTCATCATGGTCGATCGTGATGAGCAAGCGATGGCAGCGCTGATTGAAAAACACGGTGATCAGCTGATGGCACTGCCGCTGGACCTGCTGGATCCGGCCGCCTGCGCGACCCTGCTGCCGAGGATTCTGGAAATGGCGGGCCAGCTGGATATTTTCCACGCTAATGCTGGCATTTACGTTGGTGGTGATCTGGTCGATGCCGACAGCAGCGCCATCGACCGCATGCTGAACCTCAACGTTAACGTGGTGATGAAGAATGTCCACGACGTGCTGCCTCACATGATTGAACGCGGCGTCGGCGATATTATCGTCACCAGCTCACTGGCCGCGCACTATCCCACGCCGTGGGAGCCGGTCTACGCCTCCTCCAAATGGGCAATCAATTGCTTTGTACAGACGGTGCGCCGTCAGGTCTTCAAGCACGGCCTGCGCGTTGGCTCGGTGTCTCCCGGCCCGGTGGCGACAGGTTTGCTGTCTGACTGGCCCGCAGAAAAACTCAAGGAAGCCCGTGAAAGTGGCAGCCTGATTGAACCCAGCGAAGTGGCGGACACCATCCTCTTTATGCTGACTCGTCCGCGCCATGTGACCATTCGGGATGTGGTGCTGATGCCCACCAATTTCGACCTGTAATCGTCGTAAAAAGGGCTCGCTGTCAGGCGCTGACCAAGGCCTCTGACAGCCCCTTTGATGACAGGCAAAAGTGCAGAACTTTCAATGGATTGCGCAACCATCGCGCATTTTGAAATTGGCGTGATCCGTGGTGGAACTTAGCCCCCGGCGGTCACACTAAACAGACAGGTGCATCGCGTACGTCTTTCAGGTGCCCTGATAACTCTCTGGTAGCTTGACCGAGCCTGCATGGCGACCCGACCACACCTTCCTCGCCGGGTCGCCATGCAATCTCACCCTCTCCTTGCCGAATCCCTCTACTCTCAACACGACTACTCTCAGCCGCTTCGCAATCCCCCGTGGCGACACTTACTGACGCTGCTTAAGATCCGCCAGTACGGCTTTTTCCAGTGCCACCCGAGCCTTGGCATCGATGGCCGGCCACTTGGCTTCGGGCTCAAGCGCAAATGCCTGAGCAGGCGCATCCGGCTGCATCCAGCCTAGCCAACCCGGGTGATAATCCCGCGGAGTGGTCGTATCCCAAGCGGTCACCTGTTTGACCAGCGCCTGCATGTCGCCGCGATAGCGTCCAACCGCCTGGGCATAAGGCTGACCAAGGTAACGCGATACCCAGGATTCCATTCGTCCGCGAATCGGGCTGTCTGCCAGTTTTTCGGCATCGCTCAGGGCACGAAGATAACCCGCCGTCATCCAGAACATGGCCTGCTCGGCCTTATCCTTGTCATCACCTGCGGCCTCAAATTGCTGAAAACCCAGGCCAAAGAGGATGGGAGGCGCATACTTTTGTGGCGTGGTCTGAATTTTATCGACCATCGCCGGGGACTTGGCCATCAGTGCTTCCAGAGCCTGCCGCTGGAAGCGCACCTCCTCATCGGAAAGCGGAGTCACCGTGCGCGATGCCGTGGCATAGGTCGGGTTGGAATCCGGTTTGGGCGGGATGGACAGCGTCTGGGCATGGCTCGCACCCGCTGAGGTCAGCATCAGCGAAGCGAGAATCAGAGACAGGGGAAAGCGGGGAAATGCCATGGTTGCTCCTTGTGCCATCAAACCAGCCAGCGGATTTCGGCCTTGGGGCAGTGTAGCAACAGCGCGCTTTGATAAGAAAGGCAGAAGCAAGGAAGTCGCCCCGCGATCAGCGAAGCGTGACAGAGAATACAGAATTAGGGGGGAGTACGCGCAGAGTGAGAAGGAGTGGCTCAGGGCGAAGGCTTGCGGCTCAGCCAGATACCGTAATCATGATAGCTGCCCTGGGGTTGCTGCTGGCTGACCAGAAAACCCACCGGCTGTTGCTGATGGCTGGCAAGCACCTGTACTTCGGTGACGCCGCCAGAGACGGGGATTCCCAGTGTGGTCTTGGTTAACTCCACCGCATTGGCAGCGAGTTGGGCCAGTGTCTGCGCATGATGGTTTAACCAGTCGGCACTACGGCTTTCCTGACGGTTTGCCTCAGACTGCGCCATCGACCCCCAGCCCTGACACTGGCTGTTCTTCAGCGCATCGTCCTGCAGGCATTGATTACCAAAAGCGCCATAGGCAAACACCGCCGCCCGGCGCGCGGCATCATAGCGGATCAGGGAGGAATGCAGGGCATTGTCCACCAGGCTGTTCAGCCAGAGGCCACCGAGCTGCGCAGCAGCGATTGCTAACACCAGCGTTCTGACAACGGCAAAGCTCATTGATGCACCTTCCTGGAACTCCGCGATCCTGCGGCCCGACACCCTGCGGCAGCCGGAGCAGCTGCCGCTATGGGGGCGACATGATAGCGGTTTCCCGAACCGGGTTCATCAGTGTCCGCGTAAAAAGCAGCGGTAAATCAAGGTATTGGGCACCTACGGAGTCACAGGAAAGGCTTTTAGCTGGCGGTTATGCCAGGCCGACAACAGTACCAGTGCCGAGATCGCGCCGATCAGCGCCATCAGCATGTCGGACTGGGTATCCCAGACATAACCCTGCGTCCCGAGGAAGGCCTCGGCATCACGACCCGAAAGCAAGGCAACCCACCACTCGATCAACTCATAGAAGGCGCTGAAGGCCAGACAGATACTCACCACAAACACATGACACCAGGCCTGGCTTTTAACGACGGCACGGCGGATAAGAATCTCCCGCGCCAGAATCGCGGGCATAAAGCCCTGAAAGAAGTGCCCAAGCTTGTCGTAGTTATTGCGATCGCTACCGAACCAGCCATCAAAACCCGGCACCTTGGCATAGGTGTAATGGCCGCCGACCATCAGGATGATGCAATGCATCAGGATCAGCACATACAAAAGCGTAGTCAGAGGAAAGGGTTTGCGGGTTGCCGCCAGAACAGCAGCCCCGATAAAGGCAGGAATGACTTCAAGCCACCAGGTCGGACGATCAACCGGGTTTAACGCCGACCAGATGAGGACAAAAGCAAAAACGGCACTCCATAGCATGATCACACGGCATCCTTGCGCTGGCGCCAATTCGCCAGCGAGTCAGTTAAGCACAGGGGACGACTCATTCGCCCTTTTTCACTTTATGCTGACCGCCGCTGGCGTACTCAAGTTGTGGATAACAGCATCACCCTTAGCGAAAGCGATGCTCTTCCATGCTGCGCGGCACATCCGGCTGGTCATGTTTGTTCTGATACTCATACCATTCGCCCTGAGGCTCGCCCGCGTCAGGATCATCCTCGCCACCCACCTTATGCCAATACCGGTCATCATCAGGGTCATAGCCCGGGCTTTTGATCCCCCCAACTTCAAGCCGAATGTCACCCTCACCGAAAGAGTAGCGCGCCTTAACCCCCGACTTACGTGGGCGAGACCGGGGCAGCCCCGGTTCCGACAAACCAAACAGCAGGCAGAAGAAGCCAACAAACAGCATCACACCGCCACCAGCCATTTCGCCGAGGTACATACCGCCAGCGCCGATGGCCATCAGAACGTAACCAAACAGTCGTAACATCACTTGTTTCCCTGTGAAGTTAATCCCTCATTAATCACTTTCTCAGCAAGCTCAGTCGAAGCTACCGCCGCCAACGTCACAAGAGCCGCCCGAATCAAAAGAGCTTCCTCCATCGCAGATGGAACTGCCGCCATCACTGAATCCGCTGCCGGCATCGCTGAAAGAGCTCGCCACATCAGTGATTGAGAAGGCCTCAGGCCCGCTGAAGGCATTAGGGTTGTAACTGTGCGTCACGCCAAACCCAGAGACAAAGCTTTTACCGGGAAAGCATAAAATCACCAGAAAGAGCGTGACGATTGCTAACACCGCAGCCAACTGAGGAACAATGGCAAACAGACAGCCGTTAAATACCACCATCACCGGGGTAACGATGCGAAGAGACATACTTCCTCCCTGAAACTTATCCGCGAAACTCTCTTGCCCGCGTCAGTAGAGATTAATCGCAGCCACCACCGCCACCACCCGAGTCACAGGAGCCGCCCGAATCAAACGAGCCACCCGAATGGCCGCTGTAGGAATCTGACGAGATACCGCCAGGGCTATCGTTAATATAAACGCTGCCAGCGCCAGAGCCTGAACCAGGGCCAGTCACGGAGGTCAGCGATATAAGAAAGAGCATGGCGCCGCCGACCATCAGGACCAGGCCCGCGACCGGGCTGTCTTCCACAAAGAGATACATTCCACCACCTGCTAACAGCAGGCTAATTAATCGAAATAACATACTTCCTCCGTGAAGCTGACCATCCAAACGTATCGTGGCATATCACATCCCTGCGGTAAGAAAGGCGATGCCATCCCGGCACCGGATTTTTTGAAGGGGCGTAGCCTACTGCATCTGTGGATAAAATCGAAGCATAAAAAAACGCCAGCCTAAGCTGACGTTTTTCTGAAGATCGCAACAGATACGGGCTAAAGCCTATCCTGCGTGCTTCGTTCTCACTCAGTAATCCAGGTCACTGAGTGAGTTCAGGTTTAGTGAGACAGTGCGCGGAACTCGCCCTCGCTGTAGGTCGATTTACTGACCAGCCAGATCGCGATCCAGGACACCACAAAGCCCGGAATAATTTCATACACGCCGGGGCCACCCAGCACGCTCTTATCCCAACCCAAGGCAATCCAGATAATCACGGTCAGTGCACCGGTCACCAGACCAGCCACAGCACCACTACCGGACATGCGGGACCAGGTCAGAGACAGAATAATCAGCGGGCCAAAGGCAGCACCGAACCCAGCCCAGGCATGGCTGACCAGACCCAGTACTTCGGAGTTCGGGTCACCGGCAATAATCGCCGCAATCACACCGACCACCAGCACGCTCAAACGGCCGATCATCACGCTTTCCTTCTCGGTCGCATCCTTGCGCAGGAACAGACGGTAGAAATCTTCAGTCAGGGATGAAGACGACACCAGCAGCTGGCTGGAAATGGTACTCATGATCGCCGCCAGCAGTGCCGCATACAGGAAGCCGGTCACGTAGGGGTTAAACAGCAGGTTGGAAAGCACGATAAAGATGGTTTCCGGATCTTCCACGCTCAGGCCATTGCGCACTGCGTAGGCACGGCCAAACACGCCCAGGCAGATCGCACCGATCAGGGAAATCGCCATCCAGCTCATGCCGATATTACGCGCCGCCGGTACTTCCTTAACGGAGCGAACCGCCATAAAGCGCACGATGATATGCGGCTGGCCGAAGTAGCCCAGACCCCAGGTCACGGCAGACAGGAAGCCAAAGAAGGTCAGGCCATGGGTCCACGACAGGTAGTTAGGGTCCACGCTCGCCAGGGTTTCAGACGCCTGATCAAAGCCACCGCCGCCACTGCCAAACAGCACGACCAGCGGCATGATGATCAGTGCCAGCATCATGATGCAGCCCTGCACAAAGTCCGTCAGGCTCACAGCCAGGAAACCTCCGATAACGGTATAGGTCAGCACAATCGCCAGCGTCAGCCAGATACCAACGCTGTAGTCACTCATCGAACCAATATTGATCAGATCACCAAAGGCACTGGTAAAGAGCTTACCGCCCGCGACCAGACCTGAGGCGGTATACACCGCAAAGAAGATGACGATGATGATCGCCGAGACGGTACGCAGCGCCTGCGCCCGGGTCGGGAAACGGTTAGCAAGAAACTGGGGAATGGTCAGGCTGTTATCGTAACGTTCGGTCTGCTCACGAAGCCGGGGCGCGACGATAATCCAGTTAACAAAGGCACCCACAAACAAGCCGATGCCGATCCAGGCTTCCACCAGTCCGGTGGCAAACAGGGCGCCCGGTAAACCCAGCAGCAGCCAGCCGCTCATGTCCGAGGCGCCAGCAGAAAGTGCCGCTACCGAGGGGCTCAGGTTACGGCCACCCAGCATGTATTCTTCAGAAGAGGATGTGGATTTGCGCCAGGCATAAAAGCCGATCGCAATCATGAGTCCAAAATATAAAAGCAGGCTAATCCATACGCCTATCGCCATGGTCTTCCCCCAGTGGTGTTTCTCGTTGTTATGTCTATGACCGATGCCGTCATGACCGCACGAATACGCTCATCACGACACCCTGATCGCCCTGCAGCGCACCGCCAGTACGCTGCCCGCACTCCCAAAACAAGTACTTTCAGGAGTACGTTTTGATGGTGTTTGTTGAGGTGGTGGCAACCGGGTAAGAGCGCCACAACCTCAGGTTTTCAACGCACCAAAAGTGAGCATTTTACCGTTTCTGTAATCATCCATTTCAGTTATTTCAAGCCGAACGGACCAGAATTGTTGATCAAGACATCAGCCTGATTAATGAATGAAAGCCATCGAAACGGCATTTTTCGGGAGAATTGGACGACTGCGGCTTATGAGTCACGCTTTTCATACTTGCGCATCGGCATGCGATCAATATCGTTAAACAACAGCTCCAGATTCAGTGCATCCAGCCGGTTCTTCACCCCGCCATCCTTGCCGATCAACAGCACCTTGCCGGGGCTCAGGCCATAGCGTTCACGAGTATTGCTGAGCAAGGCCGGGTCCAGATCACCGGAATAGTTGGTCAGGGTTTGCTCTGGCTGAAAGACAAACCAGACCACATCACGATCCTGAACCTCGGCCTGCTGACGCTCAAAGACGCTGGCCGCGCTGTCAGGATTGGCGGTTTCATCCACCACGATGATGCGGTTTTTCCATTGCAGGCTGGTGAGATCCGTCAGGGTGGCGGCAACGCCGGAAGTCGACGCTGTGCCTGCAAGCAGGGCAAGGGTTAAAGGCAGGGTTTTCATGGCATGGCTCTCTGCGCAGTGGTTAAAAAAGCGGCAACCCTGTGCTGATAGGGTCTGAGCTTTGCGCAGGCAACCGAGGGAAGGCGCCAACCGGGCCGAAGGTCTCCGCCCTAAGGGATCAGATATCGAGTGAGTGTGGTTAGTGGCGACGGCGGGCGGCTTTGAACATCCGGCTTTTCATCGCGTCCTCTGGACCACGAATGGCGTAATACAGCGTCAGGCTGCCAAACACCGGCATCACGATAAAATAGAGCCGCGCGTCCCTGGCCTCAGGCATCGGCTGCTCGCCGAATACCAGCACGGCCAGCACCTGATAAAGAAAGGTCATCAGCAGCGCAAGGCCCAGCCCAAAAGAGATAAAACGCAGCAGCGTGCGTAAAAAGATGGTCATCGCGGTTCGCTTTCCCTGAGTCTGACTCTGCGATTGTGGCAACGCCCAATCACCTGCAGGCGTGCGTGACTTCACTGCCACCCTAATTATTTCAGCTTCTTCTGCCAGAACAGCGCATGGCCGCTGATTTCCCCCAGCTCATAACCGGCAAAACCGAACTTGCGATAGGCATTCTGCGCGATGTCATTATTGCTCAGCACTTCCAGCGTCAGTTTGCAGCAGCCTTTACGACGGGCGATTTCCTCAACCTTATCCAGCATTTTCTGGCTTAAGCCCAAGCCCCGAAACTCAGGGTGTACGGCGATATCGTGGATATTGACGATGGGTTTGGCGGCAAAGGTCGAAAAGCCTTCAAAGCAATTGGTCAGCCCCGCAGGCTTGCCATCGACATAGGCCAGTACCGAAAACGCGTGAGGCAACTGCGCCAGTTTACTGACCAGCACCTCCCGCACCTCAGCCGACAACGGCTCACTGCCGCCCATCGGGTCCAGCGCATAGGCATTCAGTAGCTCAGGAATATCGCGCTGGTGCTGCGGGTTATGGTAGTCGGCTTCGAGAATTTCGATGGGCATGGCAAAAGCATCCTGACAGTACGGGCAAATACTCCCCAGCCTAACGCAGAAAATACACCGCCAAAAGGGCCACTTTGGCTGAAATTCCTGTAACGGCACACCACTGGACGCAGGGTGCAGCCTCGCCGATAGTCATAGGCTGCTGCCACCCAAAAGAGGGATTTGCCTTGTACCTGCCTACGCCATTTAAGCAAGACGATGAAGATGAGTTACTTCGCCTGATGCAGGCGTACCCCTTTGCGACACTGGTCACTCACACTCAGGGGGCTGGTGAACAAGGTGCAGCATCATTAGCGCTGGAGGCGAATCATCTGCCTTTGCAGGTGAAGAACGTCGATGGTGCACTCGTGTTGCAAGGGCATATCGCCAAAGCTAATCCTCTGTGGAAACACCTGCAGGAGGGCTCGCCAACCCTCGTTATCTTCCACGGACCGGATTGCTATATTTCGCCCAACTATTACCCAAGTAAAAAAGACACCGGCAAAGAAGTACCCACGTGGAATTACGCCGTTGTCCATGTCCACGGCACGCTTCACTTCCGGCAGGAACCTGAGTGGTTATTGGCGTTGCTGGACCAGCTCAGCACCACCCATGAAGCCAGCCAGCCTGAACCCTGGAGCATTCACGATGCGCCAGAGGAGTACATTCAGGCGATGCTGAAGGCTATCGTCGGTATTGAGATAAAGGTGACGTCACTGACCGGCAAGTGGAAACTTGGGCAGAATAAAACCGAGCAGAATCGTCGCGGGATGGCGGAGCATTTAGCGCAAAGTGATGATGCAAAGGAGAGAGAAATTGCAGCTATAGTTAACTATCAGCTAAACATTAGGAATACAGAAAATGGGTAGTTACTCAGAAGGCATATCAAAAAGAATAGGACAAGTAAAAATACAAGAAGGCCACTGTCTGATTTGTGGTTTTTTTAAAAAACTAACAGAAGATCATGTTCCACCTCGAGGATCTGTAATAATCACGAAGACGGAACAAAGGTTAATTTGCGAAGTTCTTGGCACAAGTTCAGAAAAAATAAAAGGCATAGTATCCAAGAATGGCAGTAAATTTAAAACTATATGTAAAGATTGCAATAGCTCTCTAAGCTTAGGGGACTCTGAAATTGCTCGGGTATGCCGAGAGCTTACACCAATGATTAAAAATTACTTTCAATCAGGGACTGATCTTTTCAGTACCAAATATATTAAGTTTGATGCTGTTAAATATATAAGAGGTATGATTGGTCATATTCTATCAGCAACTAGTGTTAATGAATGTAAAAGCCGACCTATAGCTACCGACTATTTCACCCCACTTCAAAATTTTGTATTAGGAGATGACGAAGCCATAAGTAATACGCATGATATTTACTATTGGTTTTATCCACTTAAAAAACATGTTAGCGCTAAGCTAGTAGTATTTTTCAATAATGGAAATATATGCAGAATGAGTTTACTTTCATTCTTTCCTATTGCTTTTTTATTAGTAGAAAAAGGTAAAGGAATATTTCCTGCGCAGGCAAAGGAACTCAAAATTTCTAGTACGGATTTAGCAATTGACTTGAGCCAAAGAAACATAAGTTACTCAAGCTTTCCATTTGCAGAGCTGAAAGGAAATCAATTTTATCTCGCTGAAGATGCTCAATGTATCGTCAGTTATCCAATAGGTCAGTAGAAATAACCTCAACCCATTTAACCCTTACCTTATTCAGCTCCCATTTCACCGTATCGACCCCTTGTACCATAGCAACTACTTCGCTGTGCAAGACCTGCTCATGAATGTCCACAAGCTAAACGCGTCCGGCGATCACAACTGCCGCCGGATAGCACCAACCATGGGGAAAGCCACACCAAACGCCTTCTAGCGCTGGCAGGTCGTGCAATAAAAGCTGGCGCGCTGGCCGATGACTTTCTTTTTAATCTCATGACCACAGATACGGCAGGGTTCGCCTTCACGGCCATAGACATAGAGCTGTTGCTGGAAGTAGCCGGGTTTGCCATCGCCACCGACAAAGTCGCGCAAGGTCGTCCCACCCTGGGTAATGGAGCGGTCGAGCACTTCCTTGATGCAGTCCGCCAGCCGGTTGTAACGCTCACGGCTGATGGAGCCTGCGGCCTTGGTCGGCAGAATGCCAGCCATAAAGAGGGATTCGCTGGCGTAGATATTCCCGACACCGACGACGTTGTGATTGTCCATCACAAAGGTTTTGACGCTCTGGGTTTTGCCCCGCGAGCGGATAAAGAGGTGTTCGCCATCAAAGGCGTCAGACAGCGGTTCTGGCCCAAGCTTGATCAGCAGTTCATGGCTGAAAGGGTCATCCCCCGCCCAGAGCCAGGCGCCAAAGCGGCGCGGGTCGGAATAACGCAGCACCTGACCATCGGCCATTTCCAGCTCCACATGGTCGTGCTTTAAGCGTTCTTCGTCTTTGGGTGACAAGCGCAAACTGCCGGACATACCAAGGTGAACCAGCAAGGTGCCGGCGGTGGTGGTCATCAGCAGGTATTTGGCGCGACGCTCTATTTTCAGGAACGTCGCGCCCGTCAGGCGTTCCACCAGGTCGACAGGAATCGGCCAGCGCAGCGTCGGGTGATGCACCCGCGCCGCCAGTACCTGTTTTTCCAGCAAATGCGGGCTAATGCCGCGCCTTGTCGTTTCGACCTCGGGAAGCTCTGGCATCGCTTATTCGCCGCGCTCAGCCAGTTCTGCCAGCGCACGGGCGGTGGCCGCACG
This sequence comes from Pokkaliibacter sp. CJK22405, assembly GCF_046614695.1. NCBI lineage: Bacteria > Pseudomonadati > Pseudomonadota > Gammaproteobacteria > Oceanospirillales > Balneatrichaceae > Pokkaliibacter > Pokkaliibacter sp. CJK22405. The sequence goes on along the minus strand of NZ_JBKKHQ010000017.1, from coordinate 47,838 downwards.
TACCTGATTCGGCGCAGTGCCACCGATGTGGTCACGGGCCGCAACAGAACCTTCAAGGCTCAGTACATCAAAGACATCGTCATTGATGTGGTCAGAGAACTGACGCAGTTCTTCAAGGCTCATCTGTGACAGGTCCTTGCTGGTCTGGATGCCGTAAGCAACGGACTTACCGACGATTTCATGGGCATCACGGAAGGCCACGCCTTTGCGCACCAGATAGTCGGCCAGGTCAGTCGCGGTGGCAAAACCACGCAGGGCCGCTTCACGCATCACGTCTTTACGGGGCTTCAGGGCTGGCACCATGTCGGCGAAAGCGCGCAGGCAGCCTTTAACGGTGTCGATGCTGTCGAACAGCGGCTCTTTGTCTTCCTGATTGTCCTTGTTGTAGGCCAGTGGCTGACCTTTCATCAGGGTCAGCAGGTTGATCAGGTTGCCGTTGGTACGGCCTGATTTACCGCGCACCAGCTCGGGCACGTCAGGGTTTTTCTTCTGCGGCATGATGGAAGAACCAGTGCAGAAGCGGTCAGGCACGTCGACAAAGTTGAACTGGGCAGATGTCCACAGCACCAGCTCCTCAGAGGCGCGGGACAGGTGCGTCAGCAGCAAACTGGCCGCGGCGCAGAACTCGATAGCGAAGTCACGGTCAGACACCGCATCCAGCGAGTTATAGGAAGGACGCTCAAAACCCAGCAGCTCGGCGGTCATATGGCGGTCAATCGGGTAGGTCGTACCGGCCAGTGCGGCAGACCCCAACGGCATGATGTTGACGCGCTTGCGGGTGTCCACAAAACGCTCGAAATCACGCTGCAGCGCTTCGTACCATGCCATCAGATGGTGGCCGAAGGTCACAGGCTGCGCGGTTTGCAGGTGGGTGAAGCCCGGCATGATGGTGTCGGCTTCCTGCTGCGCCAGCGTCGCCAGACCGTGCTGCAGACGGGTCAGTTCAGACAGAATCTGGTCGATTTCATCACGCACGTAGAGGCGCACATCAGTGGCGACCTGGTCGTTACGTGAGCGACCGGTGTGCAGCTTTTTACCGGCGATGCCGATTTTCCTGGTCAGGGCCGCTTCAATGTTCATGTGCACATCTTCAAGGGCGACAGACCATTCAAACTGGCCACGCTCGATTTCGATCAGGATTTCCTCAAGACCGCGCAGGATGTCATCGCGCTCGTTGTCGGTGAGCACACCGACTTTGCACAGCATCTTGGCGTGGGCGATGGAACCCTGAATGTCTTGTCGGTAGAGGCGTTTGTCGAAGTCCACGGAAGCGGTGAAACGGGCGACAAAGGCATCGGTGGCTTCACTGAAGCGGCCACCCCATTGCTGGTTGGTCTGATCAGACATTGCAGGCATTCCCATCGGTTGGTGTCAGAGGCACGTGCCTCTGCAAAAATGATGGGCAGAATTATACGGGCAGAGCGCCGCAAAGCTCAAAAGTCTTTGCCGCATGGTCGGGAATGCGGGCCGCACGACGAAAAGAACCGCTGCCCTGCTCTTCCAAAAAACGACAACTGAATCAGGCAGGCACCAGCACCCAGGCGAGAATGTCGTTCTCATAACCATCGCTGGTCTTGTACTCGCGATAACCGCCCGAAGCCGCCATGCCCAGCAGATAGCCTTCGTTATCCAGCTCCAGCCATTGGGAGGCGACCTCGCCACAAGGCAGTTTCGCCAGATGAGCAGGCACCGCAAGATGATGCCCCGGCGCGTAGCGTTCATCCGAGCAGGACAACACCACGCCTTCGCGAGTCGTGAAGACGCTAAAGCAGCCCTGCACGATCTCCCCTTCCTCACTGCGCGGCAGCACATCCTGCAAAATGGCGCGGAACTGGGGTTCGCTGTCAAAGACAATGCCGATCCCACCGACGATACGCGCATCATTCTCGGGGTGGCGCACTGCGGCGTTGTAAACATAGGTCGCGCGGTTTTCGTAGCAGGCAAAGGGCTGAAAGGCCGAGACGCTGTAATCCTGATGGTCTTTCAGTTGCAGCGCCTGATCCGCGCCGCTGTGATCCTCTGCGCGCGTTCCCAGCAGATGGCCGTGAGTATCTCCGGAGAACGCCACCAGCCGGTGGTTATCATCATAAAGATACAGGGTCGTATACACCGTATAGAGCGCATTGATCTGGTTCAGCACCCGGCTCATCAGCGCCGGATTACCTTCTGCCGAGTGTTTTTGCAGCAGCGCCATGTGTTCACGCAGCACCGGGTTCAGCGCCCACCAGCGACAATCATTGGCGCGCTCGTAAAGGTTACGGTCGAGAATATCCACCGCCAGCGCAGCCTGCAGGCGGACTTCATCCAGCTGTCCTTCCATCGCGGTGGAATAGAGCGAGTCGATGGATTCTGAAAACACCGTATCAATGTCACGGCCAATGCGCTTGATGGCCTCCAGCACCGGCATAAATTCAGCGGATTCCTTACGGGCCGCAGTGATAATGCCATTCAGCACAATCAGCTCCAGCTCGTTGTTGATCAGCGTCGAGGTGCGGCGGATATCGCCCAGCTCACCGGCAAACAGCGGATGGCTGTCCATGTCACTCTTGTTGATCACCGACTGATCCGACTTGCCCGCGCCGACCTGACGTACCAGTTCGCCATTAAACAGATCCAACGGCATCAGCATCACCGCACGCCAGCCTTGCGGACCGGCATAGCCCTGATACGGCTGACCGGTTGCCGAGGTCATCAGATATTCCTTGCCCTGCCAGTTAAAGAACACCGGACGGCGGCTGGAGGTTAAACGTGTCGCCAGCGGAATACGGCGGCTGTCGCTGGAGGCAATAACCTGATGCGCATCATTCAGAAGCACCAGCAAACGGGAATCCTGCGCGCTGACCAGCTTGGAGAAAATGCCCTGCATTTCGTTCTGGAAGCGGAAGCACAGGCAAATCACCCCGACGACACGGCCCTGATATTCCACCCGGTGGGCGTAAATCAGGTGGTCGTTACTGTCATTGAAAAGATCCATCGGCCCGAAGGCTTCGACAAAGTCCTCATCGCCTTTGAGCGCACGACGCAGCATCGGCGATGCCGTCACCTGCGCCTGCTGGGCGGTATCCAGCCGGGCCTTCACCTGACCGTCCGGCGTCAGCAGCACCACATCGTCGTACACGGAATATTTCGCCACGTAGGCATGCAGGCGATGGCGAATGGCCAGCGCATCATCCTGAGTGACTTCCTCACTGGCGAGAAAAGCCCCGACATCATCATCCAGCGCGAGAAAGCCAATATCCGCCGTACGCTCAAAAAGGTTGCGGATCAGCACATCAATGGCCATCTGGCAGCGGGTCTGATCATGCAGAATGGCCTTGCGAACATGCTCGCGCACCAGCGAGGCAATCAGCCGCCCCTGCAGCTCGTTGAAGCGCTGCTTGGCGGTGTCCATATCCTCAAGAATGGTGGCCGCCACATCGAGGCTGTTGATCTTGCCGATCAGGGCGATTTTTCCCCACCAGTCACTGAGGGAACGCAGACTGCGCTCGTAGGTATCCACCTGACGGATCAGGGTTTTCAGTTTGCGCTGATGGACTTCCAGGAACTGTTCCATAAGGCCTTGCTCATCTTGCTAAATGCTATTCATTCTCTCTTAGCAAAGGCTTTGCCATGGGCACTTTTCGTAGGGATTTACTTACAGGGAATCCCTTACCTGTCAGCCAGGATTATCAGGGTAACGCTACCTTACAAAACCCCATCAAAACCTGCACAAAACCGTGCGCTGCCGTGGCGCAAAACCGTGAATCAATCATGAAGAGTGATCCGTCCGGGAGCGGATTATGCCCGGAAACGGGCGATAACCCCCCGAAAACCCCTGCAAAACTCCTCTTTGGCGACACGACAGTTTTGGCATGACAGGGTTGTGAGAAAGTTCGTCGCCGTTAGTTCGGATCGCGTGATTAGCGCCATGGCCTGTGCTATTCATAGGGCACTAAAGCAGTGCCTGAGCGCACCTGTCAGCCCTCTGGCAACAGCGGGCAATCGGCATCAGCAAAGCACCAACGTCAGCCGTGACCTGACTGTCGGGCTTCTCGCCTGCCGCTGCTGAAGACACCGTTCAGATCCCAATAAAAAATGACCAACAAGAACGCGCAAAGCGTCAGCAACCACCCGCCGAGGCATGAGGTAAGCATTAAATGAGAACCTTGAAAGGCAAGCTTTTGCTGCTCACGAGTATTGTGATACTCGGAGTCACCGCACTACTGACCGGCTCCTCCTACTGGGAGATGAAGAAAAACCTGCACGAGCATGTCTCCCAGACCGTTAACCTCATCAACACCCAGACGGCGGGCAAAATCGCCGAATGGCTGGACGGTAAAAAGTCTGCCATCGCCGCCGTTGCCACTGCCCAGCCTGCAGCCGACAGCCTGACTCAGGCGCTGACGATCGCTCATAAGGGCGGGCGTTTCTCACTGGCCTATGCCGGTTTTGACGATGGCCAGATGGTCTACGATGACGGCCGTACCCCGCGCGAAGGCTACGACCCCCGCAAGCGTCCCTGGTATCAGCTGGCGCAGCAGACAGAAGCGCTCTCCATCACTAAACCCTATATCGACGCCACCACCGGCGGTCTGGTGATTACCGTGGTACAGCCCGGTAAGGATGGCGCGGGCAAGCGTTATGGTGTGTACGGCGGTGATGTCTATATCGATGACATCGTCAAAACCGTGTTGGCCCTGCCTCTGGGCAAAGCCGGCGCGGCCATGCTGCTCGACAGTGAAGGCGATGTGATTGCCTATCGCAATAAAGAACAGGTGATGAAGCCTTTCAGCCAGGTGATCAAGGGCATCAGCACTCAGGATCTGACCCGGCTGGACAGCGACACTGAGCTGACGGCCATTGAACTTGAAGGCGAGAACAAGCTTGCCCGCGTGACTCATATTGCCGGTAGCGACTGGTATCTGCTCTCCGCGGTGGACCCAAAAGAAGTCTTTGCACCACTGGATACGCTGGTGCTGCGTGCCGCTGCCATTGCACTGGTCACGCTGCTGGTGTGTCTGCTGCTGGTCTATCTCGGCGTGACCCGTCTGCTGCGTCCGCTGGATGATGTCTCACTGGCACTGGATGACATGGCCGATGGCAAAGGCGATCTGACCCGTCGTCTAGAAGTGCTGCGCAATGATGAAATCGGCGCCATTGCCACCGGATTCAATAACTTTATCAATTACTTACAGCCGATTTTGCAACGCGTCGGCACCGCCGGTGAAGGTGTGCGCATCGAGGCGGGCCGTGCCAATGGCAATGCCACTGACATGGCCCATGAAATCTCCCAGCAACAGCAGGAGATTGATCAGGTCGCCACCGCCATGCAGGAAATGGCCAGCACCGCGCTGGAAGTCGCCCGTCATGCGGAAGAAACCGCCACGGCCGCCAAGCAGTCCTCCTCGCTCTGCCTGCAGGGCATGCAACAGGTTTCACGTAACCGGGATTCCATTCAAACCCTGGCCAGCGAAATTGAAGCCTCAACCGGGCTGATCACGGACCTTAACAAACATGCCCAGAGCATCAGCAGCATTCTGACCACCATTCAGGGCGTGTCGGAACAGACCAACCTGCTGGCCCTGAACGCCGCCATTGAGGCCGCCCGTGCTGGCGAACAAGGCCGTGGTTTTGCCGTGGTCGCCGATGAAGTGCGCGAGCTGTCGCAGCGTGCCCATAAAAGCACCGAGGAAATCCAGACCGTTATCAGCCAGCTGCAAAGCATGACCAAAGCTGCCGCTAACCGCATGGAAGTGAGTTTTGAACTGGCCAACACCAGCGTCACCGATGCGGATGCAGCGAAGCAGAACATGAACGAGGTGACCCAGGGCATCGAGCAGATCAGCCAACGCTCCATTCAGATCGCCAGCGCCGCCGAAGAGCAACGCGCCGTCACCGACGATATCAGCCGCAATATGCTGGCGATAAAAGAAGTGGCCGACCAGCTCACCGCCGGCGCAACCCAGACCCGCCAAAGCTCCGAGCGCCTGACGCAGGTCGCCGAAAGCCTGCAACAGGAAATGGGCAAGTTCCGCCTGCATTAAGGTTGGCATAGCCAGAAAGCAAAACAGCAGGCGTAAAAGCCTGCTGTGAAAAACTTAGCTATACAAATGAAAAATTTATTAGCATATGATAAATTTCTTTAAATTCTAATATTAATACAGTAAAAAACACTATTCAAAACACATAAAAACCTTGAAGTTAATTCTATTAATAACGCATACAGGATTGGCATGGGAAGCATTAGAACTTTATTAGCAATCTCCGTCGTATTCGCTCACACTTATGGATATATTTTTGTGGGTGGACAGACTGCTGTACAGTTATTTTATATAATTTCAGGATATCTAATATCATACATTCTTATAGAAGCAAAAAGTTATCCGGAAATATTAGCTTTTTATAAAAATCGCTTTCTGAGACTTTTTCCAACATACTGGACAGTAGCATTCATAACTTTTTCACTATATGCCTTAGCATCGTTCTTTTTGAAAAAACCTGCCGGACCATTAGAAACTTTTAGCCTATTAGACCCAGTCGGCAAAATAGCTTTAGCGGTAACAAATATAACACTCCTTGGGCAAGATTGGATTATGTTCACGGGTGTCAGAGATGGAACTTTTGAATTTGTAGGAAATTTTAGGCTTAGTGATATAGAGGTCTATACAGGATTATTAGCACCTCAAGCTTGGACATTAGGTGTGGAGCTAACTTTTTATATTATCGCACCATTTATTTTGCCCAGAAGAAAAATCTTATTTATTTTACTTTTTTTATCTCTATCCTTACGCTTATATTTTTTTAAAATAGGAATCATCTTTCAAGACCCTTGGTCATACCGTTTCTTTCCAACTGAATTATCTTTCTTTATACTTGGCGCACTTTCACATCAGTACTTAGCACCTTGGTATAATAAGAAAAATTTTATCACCGCACGAAATTCTAACACTTTCACAACCATTATCTTTATATGCTGCGCAGGTTTATTCCTTGCACCTCACAAGAATATTGCAACATTATTACTTCTCGCTATTTTTATTATAACCTTACCTTTCCTCTTTCATTTTAACAGTCAGAAAGCATGGGATAAAAATATAGGAGAATTAAGCTACCCTATTTACATCAGCCACATGTTAGTAGTAATGATCTTCAATAAACTTTATAAAACAATTGGTTTACCAGAGAGAACATTAACTTACTCGCTGATAATAATAATCACCACTACAATATTTAGCTTAATTATTAATAACTACATTGGAAAGTTTGTAGAAAAGCGAAGACACAAAATAAAGAACACTCAAAGCTTTTTAGCTCCACTCAAATAGCTTTATATTGTTTTCAAATTAATATTAAAAATTATTTTTTGATCGTAAAAGATACTCAGCAGAGCCACTATTACAATGTCTAACATCAATATGCTTGCAATAGCAATATTCGCCGAAAGCCTGCAACGGGAAATGGGCAAGTTCCGCCTGCACTAAGGACTTGGCATAGCCAGAAAGCAAAACAGCAGGCGTAAAAGCCTGCTGTTTTTTTATGTACCGGAAACTGCATAAAACCGCCGCATCAAAACTGAAGGTCAAAGGCTGGCCATTCACATCAGCACTTCCCTCAATGGCGCACCCTGAATAGGAGAAGTAATCGTGCAACTCTTGCTGGGTGACTTGCCTTCCCTTCGCAAGAATATGCTCCAGCACCTGTTGGCTGATCACGGGGCATTCGTAGCCATATCGGCTCGTCACGGCGAAGTCGCTGTGCAGTTTGGTAAACGTAAGAGGCTGGCGCAGGTTAGTCACCGATGCGTGACTGGCGCAGCCACATTGAGAGCAACAACCATCAGCCAGAGTAAAAATCGGATCGTCATTTGCTCATCCTTGAGGCAGGTAAAGCGCCAATAAAAAAGCTCCTCTGCATGAGACAAAGGAGCCTTTTTATAACTTCTGGCTCGTTACCACCGCAATGTCCGTGGTTCGCTTTCCCCTTCAAGGAAAAGATGGCCGATGCGGGGGCGCACCAGCACGGTGTCGCCGCGTTGCAGATGGCGGCTTTCCCATTCGGCGTGGCTGATGCCGACTTCCCAGCAATCGCCTTCAAAGCCCTGGGGTTGCAGTTCAAGGCGTACTTCGGCGCCGACGGGGCTGACGCTGACCACGCGAAACGGCAGCTGTGCGTTGTCGTTACCGAGGCTGCAGACTTCCAGCTCGTGGGAGCGCAAATATAGCTGCGCCTCGCCCTGCACCGGACTTGGCAGCTTGACCCAGGCATCACCGCTTTGCAGGCGACCATCGACGATATTGCCTTTGAGGGCATTGCTGTGGCCGAGGAAGTCGAACACGAAGCGGCTTTTCGGCTCGGCATAGACCGCATGGGGCGCGCCGACCTGTTCGATATGGCCCTGACTCATGACGACCACGCGGTCCGAGACTTCCAGCGCTTCTTCCTGATCATGGGTGACGAATACGCTGGTGAAGTGCAGTTCGTCGTGAATCTCGCGCAGCCAGCGGCGCAGTTCTTTGCGCACCTTGGCATCCAGCGCGCCGAAAGGTTCATCCAGCAGCAGCACGCGCGGTGACATGGCCAGCGCACGGGCCAGGGCGACACGCTGACGTTGTCCGCCTGAGAGCTGAGCGGGCAGGCGTTCTGCCATCGCAGCCAGCTGTACCATTTCCAGCAGGTTCATGACCTTGCTGCGAATTGCCTCTTCATTGGGGCGTTCACGCCGTGGCAAGGCCCGCAGACCAAAGGCGACGTTTTCAAACACCGTCATGTGGCGAAACAGGGCGTAATGCTGGAAGACGAAGCCGACGCGGCGGTCACGCACATGCACGGAGGAGACATCCTGATCAGCAAAGAGCACACGGCCGCTGTCCTGCTGTTCCAGCCCGGCGATAATCCGCAGCAGCGTGGTTTTGCCGGAGCCCGACGGGCCGAGCAGCCCGACCATTTCGCCTTCGCTGATATCCAGCTGGATGTCCTGCAAGGCGTGGTAGCCACCGAAGTGCTTGTTCACCTTATCAATCGTAATACTCATGGTGATTCCTTCGCCGTAATCCGAATCAGTGCGCGCCGCGGCGTCGCTGACGACGGCCCTGACGCCATTCAAGCAGCGCCTTGGCGATCAGTGTTAAGAGGGCCAGCAGCGCCAGCAGTGAAGCGCAGGTAAAGGCGCCCACGGAGTTGTAATCCTGATAGAGCTGTTCGACTTGCAGAGGCAGGGTGGTGGTTTCACCGCGAATGGCACCGGACACCACCGATACCGCACCGAACTCGCCCATGGCGCGGGCATTGGTGAGAATCACACCGTACAGCAGTGCCCAGCGAATCCGCGGCAGCGACACGCGAAAGAACACCGTCCAGCCGCGCGCGCCCAGGGTAACGGCCGCCTCTTCCTCTTCACTGCCCTGCGCCTGCATCAGCGGAATCAGCTCACGGGCGACAAAGGGACAGGTGACGAAAATGGTGACCAGCACAATGCCCGGCCAGGCGAACATAAGCTGAATATCCTGATCCGCCAGCCAGCTGCCCACCGGGCTTTGGCTGCCATAGAGCAGCAAATAGAGCAAACCGGCGACGACGGGCGAGACCGCAAAGGGAATGTCGATCAGGGTCATCAGCAGCTTGCGGCCGGGAAAGCGGAAATGGGTGACGGCCCAGGCCAGCGCGATACCAAAAATCAGGTTCACCGGCACGGTAATCAGCGCCACCAGCAGGGTCAGGCTAATCGCCGCGAGGCTGTATTCATCCACCACATTGGTGACCCAACCCTGTACGCCATTGCCGAAGGCCTGCACAAAAATGCTCACCAAGGGCACGACCAGCATGATCAGCGTCAGCACGATGGCCAGCGTAATCAGCCCCCACTTCACCAGTGGCTGAGTGCCCACGCGCAGGGTTTTCGTAGAATGTGACATAACCCTCTCCTAGCGACCTTGCAGGCGTTTAAACCAACGGCTTTGCCAGGCGTTGATCAGGAACAGCAGCACCAGCGATACCAGCAGCACCACCGAGGCAATGGCGCTGGCCGCGCCGTAATCGAACTCCTGCAGACGCACGAAGATCATGAGGGAGATGATTTCCGACACATAAGGCATGTTACCGGCGATAAAGACCACCGCACCGTACTCGCCAAGGCTGCGCACAAAGCTCAGGGCCACGCCGGTCATCAGCGCAGGCCAGAGCGCCGGAAAGACCACTTTGCAGAACACGCGCCAGTCACTGGCGCCAAGGCTAATGGCCGCCTCTTCATATTCAGGAGCGAGATCTTCCAGCACCGGCTGCACCGTTCGCACCACAAAGGGCAAGCTGGTGAACGCCATCGCCACGATGATGCCCAAGGGCGTATAGGCGACTTTAATGCCGACGCTTTCCAGCCACTGACCGTACCAGCCATTGCCTGACCAGAGGGTCGCCAGGGTAATACCGGCCACCGCCGTCGGCAGGGCAAACGGCAAATCCACCAGCGCATCCATCAGGCGGCGACCGGGGAATTCATAACGCACCAGCACCCACGCCAGCAGCAGGCCGACAAAGGCGTTGGCGACGGAGGCAATCAGCGCCGCCAGCAGCGTCACCTTATAGGAGGCGACGACGCGGGCATCGGTAATGACGGCCCAATACTGCGCCAGACTCATGTCCTGCATCTGCACAAAAAGCCCCGACAGGGGCAGTAGCAGAATCAGGGCCACAAACAGCAGACTGACGCCCAGGCTCAGACTGAGCCCGGGCAACACCCGCTTGGAACCGCTTGCGGTCAGCAGGGCCATCGTGATTAGCGGGCCTGCAGCTGATCAAGGATGCCGCCAGAGGCGAAGTGTTCCTTGTTCAGTTTGTCCCAGCCGCCGTATTCCGCCACATCAAACAGCTCAACTTTAGGGAACTGGGCGGCGGTCTCTTCAACCACTTTGGGGTTATGCACCCGGTAGTTGAAAGTGGTCAGCAGGCGCTGGGCAGGCTCGCTGTAAAGGTAGTTCAGGTACTCTTTGGCAAGCTCGGCATTGCCGTTCTTCTCGGCGTATTTATCCACAACGGCCACGGGGAACTCCGCCAGAATGGACTGCGGCGGTACGATCACTTCGTAGTCGCTTTCGCCGTACTGCTTACGGATGTTGTTCACTTCGGATTCAAAGCTGATCAGCACATCGCCAATACCGCGCTCAATAAAGGTGGTGGTCGCACCACGGCCACCGGTATCAAATACGGCTACGTGGCTGAGGAAGCTCTTCACGAATTCGCGGGTTTTGGCATCGTCGTGACCGTAGGTTTTATCCGCAAAGCCCCAGGCGGCCAAATAGGTGTAACGGCCATTGCCGGAGGTTTTCGGGTTGGGGAACACCATTTTTACGTCGGACTTAACCAGGTCATCCCAGTTCTTGATGCCTTTAGGGTTACCCTTGCGCACCAGAAACGCGGTGGTGGAATAGTAAGGCGAGCTGTTGTTGGGGAAGGCTTTCTGCCAGTCAGCAGGAATCAGGTTGCCCTTGTTGTGCAGCATGTCGACATCCGTCACCTGATTGTAGGTGACCACATCGGCACGCAGCCCTTGCAGAATGGCCTGCGCCTGCTTGGAGGAACCGCCGTGGGACTGTTTGATTTCCACGGTTTCGTTGTGCTCTTCCTGCCAGTGCTTGGCAAACAGCGGGTTATAGGCCGCGAAGAGTTCACGGGCAATATCGTAAGAACTGTTCAGCAGGGTACGGTCTTCGGCGTGACTTACGCTTGCCGCCAGCGCCAGGGTCGCAGCACCCAGCCATTTCAGGGACAGTTTCATCGGTGACTCCAGTGGTCGCTGGCAAAACACGCCACAGGCGCTTTCGCTCAGACAGAATTAGCAATGTGTTGGGGAGTTAATAGTCACCATGCTAATAGAACTAATCTGGATATAAAACTGCATATTAAGATCATTAATGCATAAATAAAGTGTCGGTTTGCATAATCTGCCCTTCATCACCGTATCGATGGAAGGTGAACCCTGTCTGCAATGGATAATCTGGACTTCGTCGATATCGATTACGCTGATATCCCCTGGTATCGCAAGCGCTGGGCGTTAGTGATTTTCGTGTTGTTTTTCTGCCCGGCCATCTGGTTTTTGGCAGCAACAGGCGATTTTTATGCAAAACGCGAAGGCAAAACCTATGCCTTCCGCTCGAAAACCCGCATCGTCATTGTGGCTGTATTGTCGATGATTAGCGGTGCGATGAGGCTGATGGCCCATCGCTAAAGCAAGACGGTACAGCCGTAAAGCCTCAGTTAGCCTTTTCTGGCTGTACCTGATTACGGCCTGCGCTCTTGGCGTCATAAAGAGCGGCGTCCGCCTGTTCCAGTAGCGTTTCCACATCAGCCTCCCGGCGATTGTTCGCGGCCAGACAGGCCACACCGGCACTGAAGGTTTCACGGTGGGAGCGGCCGCTGTCCTGAAAGCTCAGCTCCGCGAAGTCACAACGAATGGCATCAATACGCTTGAAGGCTTCGAGGTGATCGCACTGGGGCAAAATCACCACAAATTCCTCACCGCCGTATCGCCCGACAAAGTCCGTGCGGCGCAGGCGTTGGCGCAACAGGTTGGCCAGCGCCCGAATCACCAGATCCCCCGATGCATGGCCGTAGGTGTCATTGACCTTCTTGAAGTGGTCGATATCGATCATCACCACCGCCAGCGCATAGCTCTGCCGCTGAGCCCGGGCAATTTCGATTTCCAGCTGTTCCTTGATTGCCGCGTGCTTGATCAGCCCGGTGAGGCTGTCACGGGTGATCGCTTCTGACAGCTCACGGGAGCGCGCAGCGCGGGCTCGCAGGGTTGCCGTCAGGCTGTCATCACTGATGGGTTTGGTGACGAAATCATCCCCGGCCTGACTGAGGGCATCGTTCTGCACATCAAGGTCCGTTTCCGAGGACACATACAGGATGGGGATACGCAGCCACTCATCATGCAGGCGAATAATCCGCGCCAGTTCAGGGCCGCTGCAGCCCGGCATATTGAGGTCAACCAGAATCACATCCGGGTGGAAAGAGGCAATCACCTCAAGGGAGCGCTCCACCTCGGAAACCACGCTGACATCCATGCCGGCGAGTTTCAGCACCAGCTCATAGCGCCGCGCCAGCATGCGGTCATCATCGATAATCAGAATGCGGTAGGGTACGCCCCGGCGCACGTTCAGGAAGCGCTCCAGCCGGTTCTGCAAACGCGGCATATCGACCGGGCGCTGAAAGTAACCAATCACCGGGGCGCGCACCACTTCCAGCAGCGTATGGAAATCCTTGCTCTCGCCCACCAGCATCACCGGCACCTCGGGCAGTTCGCCACTGTTGAGCTGACGCAAGGTCTCGTCGATGGATTGCTGCGCGAGGGTCAGGGAATGGCCGAGAATCATGACATCGGGCGCAAGGTTCTGTAGCTGTACTGCGCCATCGGCAATGGTCGGGCTCAGGGCGACATCGTAGCCGAAGGATTCCAGTGCCGAGGCCATGGACTTACCGACTTTGACATTCTCATCAATAATCAGCAGTTGATAATTTTCCTGACTGGCAGCCTCCGAGGCTTCAAATACTGCCAGCGGATCATCCACCGGTTTCACTTCCCGGCTCATGCCCTTCAGGGCATCGACAATCAGCTGACACTGATCCTGCGCCAGTGGTTTAGCCAACTCGGACGCAGTGACAGACTCACAGCCCATGTCTGCCAGAAAATGCTCCAGCGCACGGGCGCGGTCACTCAGGGCAGGCAAACCGAAGGAGCCGGCCGAGCCAGTCAGCCGGTGCATGCTTAAATAAAGCTCGCCCAGTAACTGGGCATCTTCACCGGCATCCTGTCCGAGACATTCAGCCTTGTGCCGCAGAGACATCAGCTCCGGGCCGAGGCTGGCAACATAGCTTTTGTGCAGATTACGTAGCTGCTCACGGAGTTCGTCACTCACGCGGTCGTTCCTTGTCGATGGTTCCGTTTCTCTGCTATCCACAACTCACAGAGGCCTTGATCAGAATAAAAGTCGTGGCACCCTAATGCCAGACAACCACAGCCATAAAACACTGTGAGGCTGTATCACCCTGTTACGCGCTCAGCGGGTCGGCTGGGCGTGGCAATTATTGTAGACACTGTTGGCGAGGCACCATGGCGGCGGACACTTCTTCTGATCAACACAACCTTTCAGGCTCCGGTGCTGATGCACCGCACTCCGCCACGATGGATGCGGCCAGTTCGCGCACCCTGTCGCACTATCAGAGCACTTCCGAACAATTCTGGGCGGCAACACGTGACCATGATGTCCGCCAGAACATTGATGCTCTGCTGAGCGCCCTTCCCACTACCCCCGGCCAGCGAATTCTCGACATTGGCTGCGGCCCGGGTCGTGACCTGATGGCGTTCAAGGCCCAGGGGCACGCACCTGTCGGTCTTGATGGCACTCCCCGCTTTGTCGAGATGGCCCGCGAGCACTCCGGCTGCGAGGTCTGGCATCAGAACCTGCTGTCGCTTGATCTGCCCGCCGGGCGTTTTGATGGCATCTTTGCCAACGCTGTACTGTTTCACATTCCCAGCTCCCATCTGCCAGCAGCATTGCAGCAGTTGTTCCAGAGTCTGCGTCCCGGTGGCGTGTTGTTTAGCTCCAACCCCCGCGGCCAGAATCAGGAAGGCTTTCAGGGGGAACGCTACGGCGTCTGGCATGATCTTGAACAGTGGCGTCGCTACCTCGAAACCGCCGGTTTTAGCTACCTTGATCACTATTTTCGCCCTACCGGACTCCCCTTCGAACAACAGCCCTGGCTGGCCAGCCTCTGGCAACGCCCGCTGTAATACCGGGCAGTGAGATAGACCTCAGGGGTTAGTGTAGAACATTCGACCAAAGATGCTTTGGTCTGGCTTGTGATCGCGGCGTAGCATCCCTACTAAGAGGAGCTTACCGCTATCAGGCAAGAGAGGAGGTAGTAATGGCACCTGCTTTGAAAGTTTTGGCTTCACCAGCCGCGCAGTCTCTCTATACCGAAACCCAGAAACGCAAGGTCTCCCATCTGGCGGGACATTTTGAGCGTCAGGGCATGCCTGTCGACGAGGCGCGAGCCAAAGCCTGGGCCACGCTGCACAATGAACGCGATACCTCGGGCCAGGAATTTACCGAGCCGGAGCGCGCACAGGCGCAGGGTGAAACCCAGTCCACCAGCATCATGGCCACGCGCAAAGCGGCCATGCGCGACTCTGCCCGTCGCGCCGCCGTGGAACGTCGCCAGCGCCAGCAGGAGCTGCTACGTCAACAAGAGCAGCAGGAACGCGACATCATGGTGGCCCGCACCAAACGCGACCGCAGTCGTCAAAGCAGCCTGAGCAAAAGCAGTTCGGGCTAACTCGCCTGCGTCTTTGCCAACGAAATCCCATCCTTTTTCGACAGGCCAAGGGCTCTCAAACCTTGGCCTCAATCGGTACATCTGCTAGATTCGTGCGACTTCTTGGGGGAGTAATCACCTGACCGTTGTCAGGGCGGTGGTCAACAGTCTCCGGGTAACGACAAAGTTGCCTGTGGTCGCCGCGCTTGTTCCTGAGTTCTCCGACACGTTGCTCTGACGCTTCGGTAATACTCAGCACAGGTCGATGAGACCCGGGATGCCAACACCTGCCACGGGCGGCCAGGTGGAGGTATTCCGTGTCAGTTGTCGCCCTGTATCGCTGAGAAATGACTATGCTACTTCCCAGTCTTGCTATCCTCGTCGGCCTTGCCCTTCTGGTCTGGAGTGCCGACAAATTCGTGGATGGCGCAGCCTCCACCGCACGCCATTTCGGCATGCCTCCCCTGCTTATCGGTATGGTGATCATCGGCTTTGGCACCTCGGCCCCGGAAATGGTGGTCTCAGCGCTGGCCGCGATGGATGGCAGTCCAGGCCTGGCATTGGGTAATGCCTACGGCTCCAACATCACCAATATTGCCTTGATCCTCGGTATTGTGGCGCTGATCAGCCCCATTGCCGTGCACTCCCAGATTCTGAAAAAAGAGCTGCCTGTGCTGCTGGTAATCACCCTGTTGTCCGGTGTTCAGCTGATGGATGGTGATCTCAGTCGTGCGGATGCGGCAGTGCTGTTGCTGGTGTTCTTCTTCCTGATGGGCTGGAGCATCTGGCACGGCATGAAGGAGAAGAAAGACCCTCTCGGTGAAAGCGTCGATGAAGAGCTAAGCAGCGCCGACATGCCGATCAAAAAAGCCCTGATGTGGCTGGTGATTGGTCTGGTGGTACTGATTGCCAGCTCCCGCCTGTTGGTTTGGGGTGCGGTGAGCATTGCTCAATCGCTGGGCGTGAGTGATCTGGTGATTGGCCTGACCATCGTCGCGATCGGCACCTCACTGCCAGAGCTGGCTTCCTCCCTGATTGCGATTCGCAAGAACGAGCATGATCTGGCGCTCGGTAATGTGATCGGCTCCAACCTCTTTAATACTCTGGCCGTGGTCGGCATTGCGGCGGCCATTCATCCGCTGGAGGTCGATCAGCTGGTGCTGCATCGCGACTGGTCGGTAATGCTGGTGCTGACACTGTCCCTTTTTGTTCTGGGTTACGGTTTCCGGGGCAAGCCCGGTCGCATTAACCGCTTTGAAGGGCTACTGCTGGCGCTGGCTTATGCCGCCTACACTGGCTATCTGATCACCACGACCATCGTCGCCAGCTGATCCCGCCAGTATTCCCTGGCGCTAACGCAAAACGGCCTGTTCAACAGGCCGTTTTTTATTGGGTTCATCACTCACCACTAGCAGCAGCCACGCTCCGCCAGCGACACAACCTCGCCATCTCCCACCACGAAATGATCCAGCAAGCGGACATCCACCAGCGTTAACGCCTCTTTTAATCTAAGGGTGATGCGTTCATCCGCCTGACTGGGTTCGGCCACGCCGGAAGGATGGTTATGGGCGACAATCACCGCCGCAGCGTTGTGCCGCAGCGCTGCCTTGACCACTTCACGCGGATGAACGGTGGCCGAGTCGATGGTGCCCTGGAACAGAATTTCATGGCTGATCAGCCGGTGCTGACTATCGAGAAAGAGCCCGAGGAAAACTTCCCGTTGCTGATCACGCAGTTGCGACAAGAGGAAATGGCGCACACTCTGCGGTGAGGTGAAGCCTTGCTCGCGCTTGAGGGTTTCGCTGAGATGGCGACGGCCCATCTCCAGCACCGCCTGTAACTGGGCAAACTTGGCACTACCCAACCCATGAGCGGCGCAAAAGTCTTTTTGCTCGGCCACCAACAGGGCGCGCAAGCTGCCAAAGCGCTGCAATAAATCCCGCGCCAGATCCACCGCGCTTTTGCCGGTCACGCCGGTACGCAGAAAAATCGCCAGTAACTCGGCATCGGTCAGGGTCTGAGCGCCAGACACCAGTAATTTTTCCCGCGGACGCTCATCCGCAGGCCAGTCTCGAATCGACATTCCTTGTCCTTCTTTCACGCAGGGTAAGTAAGCTGCACAGGCAGCCTGGGCAGGAAGAGTCACCACACTCGCCTTTCTCCGTGGCAGTGGCCTCTCTTCGGGAGATTTATGCCCGGACTGAAACGCCATGTAAAGCCTTGGCGCAGGATGCTGGCTCAACCCGTCAGCAACTTGTGGTAGTCTGCTACTTTTCCCACATTGTGTACGAGGCCAAGAGTGACACTCTCCTCTCCTCTTCAGGGCAAGCGCATTCTGCTCGGCGTGGCCGGCGGCATCGCAGCCTACAAAAGCGCCGAGCTGACTCGTCTGCTGATCAAGGCGGGCACTGAAGTCCGCGTGGTATTGACCCAGGGCGGCGCGGAATTTGTGACCCCGCTGACCTTTCAGGCACTCTCCGGTAACCCGGTGCATCAGCACCTGCTGGATGAAGATGCCGAACAGGGCATGGGCCATATCGAACTGGCACGCTGGGCCGATGTGTTGCTGATCGCCCCGGCCACGGCGAATATCATCGCCCGCTTTGCTGCCGGGATGGCCGATGACCTGCTCACCACCCTGAGCCTCGCCTGTGAAGCGCCGGTCTTTATTGCCCCGGCGATGAATCAGGCCATGTGGCGCGATGCCCGGACCCAGCGCAATGTCGCCACCCTGGTCAGCCTTGGCTGGCATCTGCTCGGGCCGGATTCCGGCAGCCAGGCCTGCGGTGATATTGGCCCCGGACGCTTGCTGGAGCCTGAGCTGATCGTCACCGCACTGGCGCAGGAGCTGGGACAAAACAAAGGCGTACTGACTGGCAAATCCGTCTGGATTACCGCCGGCCCCACCCGCGAGGCCCTCGACCCGGTGCGCTATATCAGCAATCATTCCTCCGGCAAGATGGGCTTTGCCCTGGCCGAAGCCGCCGCCGCCGCCGGTGCGCAGGTGCGCCTGATTGCCGGCCCGGTCAGCCTGCCGACGCCTGCGGGCGTTGAGCGCGTTGATGTACAAACCGCCGAGCAAATGCTGCAGGCCGCGCTGGACGGCATTGCCGGCTGCGATATTTTTATCGCCTCAGCAGCCGTCGCCGATTACCGCGCCGACGCGGTTGCCGACCAGAAAATGAAAAAGCAGGCAGACACGGACGGGCTCAGCCTCAAACTGGTGAAGAACCCGGATATCGTCGCCACCGTGGCCGCACTGGCGCCGGATCTTCGCCCCTTTACCGTGGGCTTTGCCGCCGAGACCCAGGATGTGGTCGGCTATGCGCAGGACAAACTCCAGCGCAAAAAGCTGGATATGGTCATCGCCAATGATGTGTCCGCGCCCGGTATCGGCTTTAACAGCGACGAAAACGCTGTGACCCTGGTCCGTGAGCACCACGTGCTGACACTGCCACAGACCTCCAAGACCTTACTGGCCCGCCAATTGATTCGTCATCTGGCCGAGGCCTACTATCATCCGGGTGCTCAGGCGACGACGTCTGAGCCTGTTTCCCCTGCCTGAGCGACCGACTTAAAGACGCCTGAATCACGTATGAAAAAGAACCTTCAAGTAAAAGTACTCGACCCGCGCATCGGCAATGAATTCCCGCTTCCTTCCTATGCCACCGAAGGCAGCGCAGGCCTTGACCTGCGTGCGGTACTGGATGAAGCCCTGACCCTGGCGCCGGGTGAAACCCGGCTGATTCCCACCGGCCTGGCCATCTATATTCAGGACCCCAACCTGGCCGCCATGATCCTGCCCCGCTCCGGTCTGGGTCATAAACACGGCATCGTACTGGGCAATCTGGTCGGCCTGATTGATTCGGATTATCAGGGTCAGCTGATGGTGTCCTGCTGGAACCGCGGTCAGAGCAGCTTCACCATCGAACCCGGTGAGCGCATTGCCCAGATGGTACTGGTGCCTGTCGTACAGGCCGAATGGGAAATCGTTAATGAATTTCACACCTCTGAGCGTGCCGACGGTGGTTTTGGCCATTCCGGACGCCAATAACAGAGGTTAGCGGGCGCCGGGCGCCCCACAACACGTTGCTGGTAACACGTCATTCACAGCCTTCGGGCATGATTGCAGGATTTAAAGACAAGGAACCGCTATGAGCCAATACACTCCCTTTTCGGCTGTTGATGCATCCATCTTCCGCGCCTACGACATCCGTGGCGTGGTCGGTAACACCCTGAATGAAAGCATCGTTTATCAGATCGGCCTGGCCATCGGCTCAGAAAATACCGCCCGTGGCGAGAAAGCCATTGTGGTCGGTCGTGACGGTCGACTCTCCGGCCCCAGCCTGTCCACCGCGCTGATGGAAGGTCTGCGTGCGGCGGGTCAGGACGTGGTCGATATCGGCATGGTGCCCACGCCTGTGCTGTATTTCGCCACTTACACCCTTGGCATTCCGTCCGGCGTTATGGTCACCGGCAGCCACAATCCGGCGGACTACAACGGTTTCAAGATTGTCCTGGCTGGCGAAACCCTGTCAGGCGATCAGATCAGCGATCTGTACCGCCGTATCGATGAAAAAGACTTCAGTGAAGGTCAGGGCAACTCCCGTGAAGTGGCCATCATTGATGACTACGTCGCCCGCATCACCGGCGACATCAAACTGGACCGCCCGCTGAAGGTGGTCGTGGACTGCGGTAACGGTGTGACCGGTGATCTGGGCCCCCGCCTGATCAAGGAAATCGGTGCCGAGATTATTCCGCTGTTCACCGAGATCGACGGCAACTTCCCGAATCACCATCCCGATCCCGGCAAACTGAAAAACCTGAAAGACTGTATTGCTGCTGTTAAAGCCAACAATGCGGATCTGGGTCTGGCCTTTGATGGCGACGGCGACCGTGTCGGCGTGATCACCAACACCGGCCACGTGATTTATCCTGACCGCCTGATGATGCTGTTTGCTCAGGACGTCTGCTCACGCAATGCCGATGCCACCATCATTTTTGACGTGAAATGCTCACGACTGCTGGCGCCTGCTATCGAAGAGGCCGGTGGCCGTGCGCTGATGTGGAAAACCGGCCACTCACTGGTGAAAGCCAAGATGAAAGAAACCGGCGCGCTACTGGCCGGCGAGATGAGCGGCCACATCTTCTTCAAGGAACGCTGGTACGGCTTTGATGACGGCCTCTATGCTGCCGCGCGTCTGCTGGAAATTCTGGCCAAGCAAACCAAGGACAGCGAAACCCTGTTCGCCGGTTTCCCGGAAGATGTCAGCACTCCCGAAATCAACATCGAAGTCACCGATGCCAGCAAGTTCCCCATCGTTGAAGCCCTGCAGAAGCTGGATTTCCCCGGTGGCGAGAAATCCACCATCGACGGTGTGCGCGTTGACTTCCCTGATGGCTGGGGCTTAGTGCGTTGCTCTAACACCACGCCGATGCTGGTACTGCGCTTTGAAGCCGAAAACGATACGGCGCTGAACCGTATTCGTGATCTGTTCCAGTCGCGTCTGAGCGAAGTGGATGACAGCTTGGTGATTCCTCACGAATAAGTGAGGTTATCAGTCAGTGCAAAAACACTGATGCAGAAAGCAAAAAAGCAGCCTTAGGGCTGCTTTTTTATTCGGTTGCCAGAGGGACGATCTGGCCTTGCGCTATTAAGGTTTGAAGATGAGAGGCAAAACTCAGGCAGGATGCATCAGTGACCGCAGGACTCGGCAAAGAGCCGTGTGATCACGACTTTTAGCTGCTCGGCCAGTGCTTCACGGTCGACATCCGGGTTACGAATGCCGCGCACGCCCAAACCGGCAAAAAGGACGCAGACCAGCTCAACACGGGCTTCCAGTGCACGGCGAGCTTCAATATCCAGCTCACGATTACCGGCCAGCAACGCCATCAGCCGCTCGCGAATTTTCCGGTCAACGGACTGCACCACACTTGCCAGCTCCGGATGGCGCGAAGCCTCTGCGGTGGCTTCCAGCATCAGAATCGGATGACAGCTCTTGTTACAGGCAATCTTGTTTTCCAGCTGCTCAAGAATGCCGGCGATCAGCTCATCGGCACTCTGGATGCTGTCGGTATTCTCGTAGAACTCCTCAAGGCTGCGCTCAATAATCGCCGCGATGATGTCTTCTTTGCTTTCAAAGTAATGATAGATATGACCCGGGCTCATGGCTGCCGCCTTCGCCACGACGGCCATGCTGGCGCGGTGGAATCCGTACTCGACGAAACAATCCGTTGCAGCATCGAGAATCTGGGTGCGGCGCAGCAAAGCACGCTTTTCTTTTTCGCTCAAACCCTCATGGTTATTGGAGTTCGACTTAGGTCGAGTATCGTCATCTAAGGTCGGATCGCTCATTAATGCCTCTCAACATTTCTGCGCGGGGGGTTGTCCCGGCCCACCCGGCTCCATAAAATGAATGAACGTTCATTCTAAAATATTATTCTGCTTCTGTCGCCTCCCCACCGTTACGGCTTCAGACAGGAAATTTCTTACCCGTAATGCTTGTAAGTATTGAGTAAGACAATTGCACGGAAGATAGAGGCTTCTGTCTTATCAACGAAGGAATCTGCGCCATGAAGCTTCGGACATTTGGAATTCTTACCCTGACGGCCCTGCCGGTACTTTCCTCATCGGCTTTTGCCGAGGATGGCAGCCAGTGGGGTCTTGGCGTCGGTGCGGGCTACAGCAGCTCCTTTTACGACGGCAAGGACAACGATACATCCGCCCTGCCACTGGTGTACTTCGATAATAGCTGGGTGCGTTTCAGCGGCACGACACTGGATATCAAGATCAAGGATGAAGACAACCTGACCCTGACCCTGCGCGCGAAAGCCGCACTTGGCGATGGTTACGATTCCGGCGACTCTTCCAAGCTGCGAGGCATGGATGATCGCGACGGCGGCCTTTGGGTCGGTCCACACATGGCCTATGAATTTGGCCAGAATACCCTGAGTCTGGATGTGCTTGGCGATGCTTCCGGCAACAGCGAAGGCTGGCAGTCAACGCTGGGTTATGAATACAACATTCAGCTTAGTGAGCGACTCAGCATCACGCCGTCAGCGAAGCTGTCCTATCTTAATAGTGACTACGTGAACTATTACTACGGCGTTAAGACCTCAGAAGCCCGCGCTGACCGTCAGGCCTATAACCCTGGCGCCAGCTGGACCTACGGTGCAGGCGTGGATGTCGGCTTTTATCTGACCCGTCATCAGCGCCTGAACTTCTCCATGGGTGTTGATGCCGCAGCAGATGAAATCAAGGACAGCCCGATTGTTGATGACGACACAGTGATGCACGCCGGTTTCTCGTACCTGTATCTGTTCTGAGGCAGGCCGTGTACCGCCTGCTTCTGGTTGAAGACCATCCACGCCTGGCAGACATGATTGCCCGGCGTCTGCGTGATATCGGCATTGAAACAGACTGGGTCGATACCCTCGCTCGGGCACGTCATGCCTGTCGCCAGCAGCGTTACGGCGCCATCGTGATGGATCGTGGTTTACCTGATGGTGATGGCCTGCAGCAAATCCGGCAGCTGCGAAGCGAGGGAGACATGACTCCGGCGCTGATGATGACAGCCCGCGATGCGATCCATGACCGTATCGCAGGTCTGGAAGGTGGCGCCGATGATTACCTGATCAAGCCTTTCGAGATGGAAGAGCTGATCGCCAGAGTGAGGGCATTGCTGCGTCGCCCCTCCATGATTCAGCCACTGGCACCCCGGGTCGATGACTTGCAGTTATCCCCGGAGAACGCCGAATTGAGTCGCGGAGAGCTGCGCACTCCCCTCTCTCATGCTGAGGTGCAGATCCTGTTCTGCCTGATGCAGACGCCGGGTGAGGTTCAGCGTCGTTCGCGACTGGAACATGCTGCCTGGGGACTGGATGCGGTAACACCCAATGCGCTGGACGTGGCCCTGCACCGGCTGCGAAGAAAGCTCAAAGAGCTGGGATCAACCCGGGAAATCAACAATATTCGCGGACAGGGTTATGCGCTGGTCTGACCCGGCCGCACTGATGTGCTGGATAAAGGAAGCGCAGCGCGGGCTGACCATGCGCCTGCTGCTGACTTTCATGGCTGGCTTTGTACTGCTGGTGATCATGATCCACCTGTACTTTGTCTGGCGGGCGCCGAACATTCTGATTCATGCGGTCCTGGATGAGCAGATGGACTATCTGCTCGACAGCACACAGAGAACCCGTGCGGGTCTGCCGGAAATCATCCCGGATAATGATAACGCCGCGTGGATTTTACAGGCGCTGCGTGATGATCTGGGCATGGCGATTACCGATAGCCGGGGGCATGTGGTCGCAGAAATGGACCCGCGCGGACGGGGTCTTTTTCCAGAGGATATGACCCGGCTGCCACTGAATCAGCTGGCGACAATGGATAGTGCTTCCGGGGTGTTCAGCTACGTGTTCAGCCAGAGCATGCCCTCCGGATTTTCCGGGTTTCGTGCCCATGTAGCGATAAGCAGTCGGCTGGTGGACATCTTTTGGCTGACCGATATTGAGCCATTGTTATGCGTGGTACTGCTGGTCAGTATTCTGTCGCTGATTCTGGTGAGCGTGGTGGTGCTGTATACCATCCGCGTGATGCTGGCGCCTTTGAAGCGCCTGTCTCGGCAGGCACGTGACATTCATCCTGGCAATCTGCAGCAGCGCTTACCCACAGCGCGACTGCCGCGAGAAGTGGAGCCACTGGTCAGTGCTTTTAACGGCACGTTGGCAAGGCTGGAAGCGGGTTTTCAGGTGCAGCAGGAATTGCTGGCAACCACTGCCCATGAGCTGAAAACACCACTGGCACTGCTGCGAGGCGAAGTGGAAATGCAGCTGCCGGACAGCGCTGCACGGCAACAGTTACTGGACGATGTCGATCACATCGTCAGGCAGGTGCACCAGATTCTGCACTTTGCCGAGGTTCGGGAGCAGCAGAACTATCAGTTTGCTGCGGTCGATACCATTGAACAGACCGGCGAAGTCATTCAGCGTCTGCAGCGCCACCCGGCGTGGCGACAGCGAGTGATCAATTTTGACTTCAGTGCCGTAAAGAACGCCGACATCCGGGCGGATGCTGGCGCTTTTTATATTCTGGTCAAGAATCTGCTGGAAAATGCGTTGGTGCATGGCCCGGCAGATCAGCCAGTTGAGATCATTCTGACCGAGCAGACGCTCAGGGTCAGGGACTATGGCCCCGGCATCAGCGGGGACATGAAGGACAAGGTGTTTGAACGCTTCTGGCGGGCGGACCAGCAGTCTCAGGGCGCAGGCCTTGGACTAGCGATTTGTCGCGAAGTGGCTCTGGCTCACGGCTGGCAACTCATTATTGAGCAAGATTGGCCCGGCACCGGCTTTTGTTTGAGCTTTGTTGAAACACCAGCAACATCGGAGACGACGGACTAGGCAGGCATGATGCTGCGAAGCACCGTCAACAGGGATTGTCAGAATAAAAAGAGGCTTTGGCAGAAGCTCTTGAAACAACGTTATCGAAGCTTGAAACGTTATCGAATCTTAAAAAGACGCGCATTTTAAATCGAGAGGTAACCCAATGGCTCCACTTCGACGCACACGACTCGCCGTCGCGTTGCTCTGTTCCGTGTTCGGTGCTGCAGCACTGACCGGTTGTGGACAGGAAGGTGAAGGTTCCGGCCAGGCCCAGCAGCAGGCTCAAGGCCCTGTTGAGGTTGGCGTGTATCAGGTGAAAACCGCACCTGTGACTCTGACCACTGAACTTCCTGGACGCACTTCTGCCTATCTGGTCTCCGAAGTTCGCCCACAAGTAGGCGGCATCATTGAGAAACGCCTCTTCGATGAAGGCTCTGAAGTCAAAGCCGGTCAGGTGCTGTACCAGATTGACCCGGCAACTTACGAAGCTGAACTGGAAAGTGCCAAAGCCAATCTGGCCCGTGCTCAGGCCAACGTCGAATCTGCGCGTCTGAAAGCCCAGCGCTACAAGGAGCTGGTGAAGATCAACGCAGTCTCCAAACAGGATTATGACGACGCTGACGCCACGCTGAAGCAAACGGCAGCCGATGTCGCGGCCTATCAGGCAGCGGTCAAAACCGCGCAGATCAACCTGAACTACACCAAGGTGACCTCGCCTATCGCTGGCCGTATCGGCAAGTCCACCGTGACACCGGGCGCCCTCGTCACCGCCAACCAGACCAACTCGCTGGTCACGGTGCAACAGCTGGATCCCATGTACGTGGACGTTACCCAGTCCAGCGTCGACCTGCTTCGCCTCAAGCGTGAACTCGCCAGCGGCAAGTTGAATCGTGCCTCTGCCGATGATGAAGCCAAGGTTCGCCTGAAGCTGGAAGACGGCTCGGATTATGGCGTTGAAGGCACCCTGACCTTCTCGGATGTGTCGGTGGATGAAAGCACCGGCGCGGTCACACTGCGTGCGGTATTCCCCAACCCTCAGCAGCTGCTGCTGCCTGGCATGTACGTACGTGCAGCCATCGAGGAAGGGGTTCGTCCTGACGGTATTCTCGTTCCTCAGCAGGGTATTACCCGTGACACCACCGGCCAGGCCGTCGCTTACGTGATCGCCGATGGCAAGGTTGCGGTGCGTAAGGTGAAAACCAACCGCGCTATCGGTAACCAGTGGCTGATCGACAGCGGTCTGAAAGACGGTGACCAGCTGATCATTGAAGGTATTCAGAAAGTGAAGCCTGGCGCTGCGGTCAAAGGTGTTGAGGCGAGCCCTCAGCAGAACACCGAGTCCGAGGCCAACGCGGCACAGTAAGCCAAGAGGAATAATTTCATGGCACGCTTTTTTATCGACAGGCCGATTTTTGCCTGGGTACTCGCCATCATCGTCATGATGGCCGGTATCCTGGCAATTCGTTCCCTGCCTATCGCGCAGTACCCCAGTATTGCGCCTCCGGCGGTGAGCATCAGCGCCAGCTATCCGGGCGCCTCGGCGAAAACCGTGCAGGACTCGGTCACCCAGATCATCGAACAGCAGATGACCGGGATCGACAACCTGCAATACATGTCCTCGACCAGTGACTCCTTCGGTAATGCCCAGATCACCCTGACGTTCTATAACGGCACTGATCCGGATATTGCTCAGGTTCAGGTGCAGAACAAGCTGCAGCTGGCCACACCACTGCTGCCCAGTCAGGTTCAGCAAAACGGCATCTCGGTGACCAAATCCTCTGCCAGCTTCCTGATGGTGGTGGGTTTCTATTCCGAAGATGGCAGCATGAACCAGAATGACATCGCGGATTATGTTTCCTCCAACATCAAGGACCCCATGTCCCGTGTGCAGGGCGTAGGTGACTTGCAGCTGTTCGGTTCGCCCTATGCCATGCGCATCTGGCTTGACCCGGCCAAACTGAACAATTACAAAATGACGCCAGCGGATGTGCGCACGGCCATTACCGCGCAGAATGCGCAGGTCTCTGCCGGCTCTCTCGGTGGTACGCCAGCAGTCCCCGGCCAGCAGCTGAACGCGACCATTACCGCGCAGTCCTATCTGCAAACGCCTGAGCAGTTCCGCAAGATTCAGCTGCGCGTCAACAGCGACGGTTCTGTCGTGCGTCTGGGTGATGTTGCCACCGTCGGTCTGGGTAGCCAGAGCTATGACGTGGTTGCCCGTTATAACGGTCTGCCTGCTGCTGGTCTGGGTATCAAGCTTGCCGCCAACGCGAACGCGCTGGATACCGCCGACATGGTCAAGGCCAAGGTCAAGGAGCTGGAGCCTTTCTTCCCTGAAGGCATGAAAGCGGTATTCCCGTACGACACCACGCCGTTCGTCAAAATCTCTATTGAAGAGGTCATCAAGACCCTGGGCGAAGCCATCGTGCTGGTGTTCCTGGTCATGTATCTCTTCATGCAGAGTTTCCGTGCGACGCTGATCCCGACCATTGCGGTCCCTGTCGTTCTGCTGGGTACCTTTGGTGTACTCGCCGCCTGCGGCTATTCGATCAACACCCTGACCATGTTCGCCATGGTACTGGCCATCGGTCTGCTGGTGGATGACGCCATCGTCGTGGTGGAAAACGTCGAACGTATCATGTCCGAGGAAGGCCTGCCGCCGAAGGAGGCGACCAAGAAGTCCATGGGACAGATCACCGGCGCACTGGTCGGTATCGCACTGGTGCTGTCAGCGGTATTCGTACCCATGGCCTTCATGTCCGGCTCCACCGGTGTTATATACCGCCAGTTCTCCATCACCATTGTCTCGGCGATGGCTCTGTCAGTCATGGTCGCGATCATCCTGACGCCCGCCCTTTGCGCCACCATTCTGAAACCGGTGGAAAAAGGTCACGGTCCGGGCCACGAATACAGCGGCATGTTTGGCTGGTTCAACAAGGGTTTTGATAAGACCAATTCGGGCACTCAGTCACTGGTCGGCAAACTGGCCAAACGTGGCGGCCGCATGATGCTCATCTATGTGCTCATTCTGGTCGGCGTTGGCTTCCTGTTCCGCAGTATTCCCACCTCCTTCCTGCCGGATGAGGATCAGGGCATTCTGCTGGCGCAGGCGACACTGCCCGCCGGTGCGACCCAGGAACGTACCATGCAGGTCATGAAGAAGATGGAAGACTATTTCATGACCAACGAGAAGGACAATATGAAGTCCATGTTCACCGTCTCCGGCTTCAGCTTTGCTGGTCGTGGTCAGAACATGGGTATTGCCTTCGTCTCTCTGAAAGACTGGTCTGAGCGTACTGACGCCAGCCAGAAAGTTCAGGCGATTGCAGGGCGTGCCATGGGTGCCTTCTCGAAAATCAAGGATGCGATGGTCTTTGCCTTCGTACCACCTGCGGTCATCGAGCTGGGTAACGCTACCGGTTTTGACTTCTACATTCAGGACAATGCCAACCTTGGCCACGATGCCCTGCTGCAGGCCCGTAACCAGTTCCTGGGGATGGCCGCGCAGAATCCGAAGCTGATGGCGGTGCGCCCGAATGGTCTTGAAGACTCGCCCCAGTACAACCTGAATATCGATCAGGAAAAAGCCGGTGCGTTGGGTGTGTCCATTGCCGATATCAACTCGCTGCTGAGCACTGCCTGGGGTAGTAGCTACATCAATGACTTTATCGACAAGGGACGTATCAAGAAGGTGTACATGCAGGGTCAGCCTGACGCTCGCATGCTGCCGGAAGATATTAACCAGTGGTACGTGCGTAACAGCTCCGGTGAAATGGTGCCCTTCTCGGCCTTCTCTCATGGCGAGTGGAGCTACGGTTCACCCCAGCTGGTGCGTTACAACGGTCTGCCTGCCTTCCAGATTCAGGGTAGCCCTGCGCCTGGCATGAGCTCAGGTGATGCCATGGCGGCTGTCGAGGGCATCATGAAACAGATGCCACGAGGCGTGGGCTATGAATGGACTGGCCTGTCCCTGCAAGAGCAGATTTCCGGCTCGCAGGCTCCGGCACTCTATGCCATCTCGATTCTGGTGGTCTTCCTCTGTCTGGCGGCCCTGTATGAAAGCTGGTCGATTCCGTTCTCGGTCATTCTGGTCGTGCCGCTGGGTGTCCTAGGCGCCCTGCTGTTCACTGACTTGCGTGGTCTTTCCAATGACGTTTACTTCCAGGTCGGCCTGTTGACGACCATCGGTCTGGCGGCGAAAAACGCCATCCTGATTGTCGAATTCGCCAAGGATCTGCAAGAAGAAGGTCGTGGTCTGGTGGAAGCCGCTGTCGAAGCCATTCGCATGCGTCTGCGTCCGATCATCATGACCTCACTGGCCTTTGGCCTGGGGGTTGTACCGCTGGTGATCTCCAACGGTGCCGGCTCCGGCAGCCAGAACGCCATCGGTACCGGCGTACTGGGCGGCATGATTGCCTCCACCCTGCTGGGCGTGATCTTTGTACCTATCTTCTTCGTGGTCGTGCGTCGTTTGTTCAGCAAACACCACAATGGTAAAGGCGCGAACAGCCAGACACAGACCCAGCCTCAGTCACAGGAGGAGAACACCCCATGATGACCCCCAGGCTTTTATCAATGGCCGCGGTGGCCGTGATCCTGGCAGGTTGCAGCATGGCGCCGACTTACGAGCGCCCTGCTTCCCCTGTCGGCGATAGCTGGCCCATCGGCGAAGCCTATCAGCCACAGCGTGGGCAAGGTCTGAATCTGAGCACCATGGGCTGGCGCGACTTTTTCGCAGACCAGCAACTGGAGCAGCTGATTGCGCTGTCCCTGACCAACAACCGTGACCTTCGGGTCGCGGCGCTGAATGTTCAGGAAGCTCAGGCCAACTACCGTATCCAGCGTGCGGATCAGCTCCCATCGCTGGATGCCTCCGCCACGGAAAGCCGAAGCCGTACACCTGCGGACTTAAGCTACGGCGGTGAAGCCACCATCGGCAGCCAATACAACGTGGGCGTCGGTATCAGCAGCTATGAGCTGGATCTGTTTGGTCGTATCCAGAGCCTGAAGACTCAGGCGCTGCAGCAGTATCTGGCGACCGAAGAAGCCCAGCGCAGCACCCAGATCAGCCTGATCTCGGAAGTGGCCTCGGCGTATTACACCCTGGCTGCGGATCAGGAACGTCAGCGTCTGGCGAAAGGCACCCTGAAAAGTCAGCAGGACTCTTTCCATCTGACCAAACGCAGTTTCGAACTCGGCGTATCCACCGAGCTTGATCTGCAACAGGCACGCACCAGCGTGGAAACAGCCCGTTATGATGCGGCGCGTTATACCTCGGCGGTCGCGCAGGACTTAAATGCCCTGCGCCTGCTGGTCGGCAGCGAGATCCCTCAGGATCTGATGCCAAAAGCCAGTGTTGATACCAAAGCCATGGTGACCTTGCTGCCGGAAATCCCGCCGCAGCTGCCTTCCGAAGCACTGCTGCGTCGTCCGGATATCCTGCAGGCGGAACACCAGCTGGAAGCGGCCAATGCCAACATTGGCGCTGCCCGTGCGGCGTTCTTTCCGACCATCAGTCTGACCGCTTCTTACGGCACGGCGAGTAGCTCACTCTCCGGTCTGTTTAACAGTGGCAGTCAGGCCTGGAGCTTTGCGCCATCCATTACCCTGCCGATCTTCAATGCCGGTCGGAATCAGGCCAATCTGGATGTCGCCAAGATTCAGAAGAACATCTACATCGCCCAGTATGAGAAAGCCATTCAGACCGCCTTCCGTGAAGTCGCGGATGCACTGGCCGATCAGGGCACGTTGGATGAACAGCTGGATGCACAGCAATCACTGGTGGATGCCAGTCAGCGCAGTTATGACCTGTCCGATGCCCGTTTCCGTAGCGGCGTCGACAGCTACCTGACCGTACTGGACTCACAGCGCTCGCTCTACACCGCGCAGCAAAATGCGATCACGGTTCGTCTGGCCCGCCAGAACAACCTGATCACGCTGTACAAGGTGCTGGGCGGCGGCTGGCTGGAAAACACCCAGAGCGCCCCCGCGAAGGATCAACAGGCCATGACAGCCAACACTTCCGAGGCCAAAACGGTGACGGAAGTACCGGCTGAGCAGCCACGCTGATCTGACCTGCAAGGTTAAAATGCGTTTTAAGCCCGTCCATTGGACGGGCTTTTTTTATTGCCTGTGGTTCAGCGCCGGAATCCGTCATAGCCAAAACTCCGGCATAAAAAAGCCCCGCAATAGCGGGGCTTTTTCGTCACAACCCTGAAGAAGGCTTAGCCCACAGGCTTAACCAATCGTCATCAGGCTGGCGTTACCACCGGCAGCAGCGGTGTTCACACTCAAGGCACGCTCGATATAGAGACGCTCCAGCGCCAGGTGCGTATCACCCCGCTCAAGACCATGCACACCGACGATAGGACCGGGACGTGCAGCCACTTCCTGACAGACCACCACCAGCTGGTCAGAGTCACCAAAGTGAATGACGGCATCGAAAGCATCGCTGCCCTGCTGCCAGTTATCGGTCAGGGTGATGCGCTTGGCGACCGCATCGGGCAGACGCTTGAGCAGCGCATTGGCAGAAGTCGGCATCAGCACTTCCGTACCTGCCGCCATACAGGCAGCAATCGCGGTCAGCTGATCCGTTTCCTGATCGGCCAGCACCAGCGCACGGTCACGCGGCAGAATGTTGTAGGTATTGCGCTCACCGGTCGGACCATCCAGCAGACGCATGGTGCCGGTCTGTACTTCGGCCAGGAAGCCCGCCATGACGTCAGCATGCGCTGGGCTTTCCTTGCTGAACCAGCTCGCCAGTTCATCCTGCGGATTACCGATAGCTTTGAGCATGACTTCACGGCCTTTGCTCTCAACACCGTTGCGGCTGTCGGCCAGTTTAAGGCCGGTGCTGATCGCATCCTGCGGACGCATAGACAGCAGACGGTACAGATACAGCGGACCACCGGCTTTAGGACCGGTACCGGAAAGACCTTCACCACCGAAGGGCTGCACGCCAACCACCGCACCGACGATATTCCGGTTCACGTACTGGTTACCGGCATGGGCACGACTGGTGACCTGAGCGATGGTCTCATCGATACGGGTATGAACCCCCAGCGTCAGGCCATAACCGGTGTCGTTGATCTGGTCGACCAGCTGATCCAGATGCTTACGCTTGTAGCGAATCACGTGCAGTACCGGGCCGAAGACTTCGCGCTCCAGCTCATCCAGACTATCCAGCTCAATCAGCGTTGGCGGAACAAAGGTTCCCTGACGCACCACATCCTGATCCTGCTGGCAAAGCTGATAAACCTTGCGGCCTTTATCGCGCATGCCCTGAACGTGAGCTTCGATGCCCTGCTTGGCTTCGGCATCAATCACAGGACCAACATCGCAGTTAAGCAGCTCAGGATTGCCCAGATGGCATTCGCTCATCGCGCCTTTCAGCATGGTGATCACACGGTCGGCAACATCTTCCTGTACACAGAGAACGCGCAGTGCTGAGCAGCGTTGACCGGCGCTGTCAAAGGCCGACTTGACCACATCGACCACGACCTGTTCTGCCAGTGCAGAGGAGTCGACGATCAGGGCATTCTGACCACCGGTTTCAGCAATCAGCGGTACCGGACGACCGTGGGCATCCAGACGACCGGCAAGGGTGCGCGACAGAATACCGGCCACTTCGGTAGAACCGGTGAACATCACACCTTTAACGCGCTCATCACCCACCAGACGGGCACCCACGCTTTCACCCTGACCGGGCAGCATTTGCACAACACCTTCAGGAATACCGGCATCCAGCAGAATACGCACGGCCTGATACGCGATCAGCGGCGTCTGTTCGGCGGGCTTCGCCAGTACGGTATTACCGGCAGCCAGTGCTGCCGCAATCTGACCGGTGAAGATAGCCAGCGGGAAGTTCCAGGGGCTAATGCACACGACAGGGCCCAGCGGACGATAGGTACCGTTATCAAAGTTTTCCTTCACCTGCAGGGCGTAGTACCGCAGGAAGTCCACAGCCTCACGCACCTCAGCAATACCGTTGCTGTAGGTTTTGCCGGCTTCACGTACCAGGGTGCCCATCAGCTGTTGCATCTGTGCTTCCATCAGGTCCGCAGCACGCTCAAGCAATACCGCACGCTCGGTCGCCGGGGTTGCCTGCCAGATGGGCGCAACATCCAGGCTGACGTTAAGGGCGTTATCCACATCCACCACGTCGGCTTCCTGAACCTCACCCACCACATCGCGGTGATCAGAAGGGTTAAGCACCGGAAGACGAGCCGCGCCTTTAACTTCCGCACCCATGATCGGGCCTGCGTGAATTGGTTCATTACCGGTATTCAGTAGCGCGCTGGACAGGGAAGCCAGACGGTGTTCGTTGGCCAGATCAAGGCCGATAGAGTTCTTGCGCACCTCGCCATACAGGGCGCTCGGGTGAGGAATCTTCGGATGAGGCAGGCCGACTTCACCTTCGCGAGCAGCCATCTGATCCACCTCATGCACCGGATCAGCCACCAGATCCTCGATCGGGAAGTCGGTATCCGCGATACGGTTAACGAAAGAGGTATTGGCACCGTTCTCCAGCAGACGACGCACGAGGTACGCCAGCAGCGTTTCATGGCTGCCCACCGGTGCGTAGATACGGCAAGGACGGTTCAGTTTGCCTTCGGCAATTTTACCTACAACCTGCTCGTACAGGGGTTCGCCCATACCGTGCAGACACTGGAACTCATACTGACCGGGATAGTAGTTCTGGCCGGCAATACGATAAATCGCAGCCAGGGAGTGGGCATTGTGGGTCGCAAACTGGGGATAGATCGCCTCAGGCACTGCCAGTAATTTGCGCGCACAGGCCAGATAAGAAACATCGGTGTACACCTTGCGGGTATAGACCGGATAGCCTTCCAGACCATCCATCTGCGCCAGCTTCACTTCGCTGTCCCAGTACGCGCCTTTCACCAGGCGAATCATCAGGCGGTGACGGCTGCGGCGGGCCAGATCGATCACAAAATCAATCGCGAAGGGACAACGCTTCTGGTAAGCCTGAATAACAAAGCCAATACCGTTCCAGCCAGCCAGTTCGGGCTCAAAGCAAAGTTTTTCCAGCAGATCGAGGGAAATTTCCAGACGATCGGCTTCTTCAGCGTCAATGTTGATGCCAATATCGTACTGCTTCGCCATCAGGGTCAGCGCATACAGACGCGGATACAGCTCGGTGATAACGCGATCGTACTGCGCGCGGCTATAGCGTGGGTGCAGCGCCGAAAGCTTGATGGAAATGCCAGGGCCTTCGTAAATACCACGGCCGTGGGAAGCTTTACCGATGGAGTGAATTGCCTGCTCGTAAGAGGCGAAATAGCGCTTGGCATCCTCTTCGGTCAGCGCAGCTTCACCCAGCATGTCATAGGAATAACGGAAGCCACGGGATTCCAGCTTACGGGCATTGGCCAGGGCTTCGCCGATGGTTTCACCGGTCACGAACTGCTCACCCATGAGGCGCATCGCCATGTCCACGCCTTTGCGGATCAGCGGCTCACCACTGCGTCCGATAATGCGGTTAAGGGAGGAGGACAAACCGGCTTCGTTGTGGGTCGATACCAGCCTACCGGTGATCAGCAGACCCCAGGAGGCGGCATTAACAAACATGGAAGAGCTGTGGCCCAGATGCTGGCTCCAGTTGCCGTTGCTGATCTTGTCGCGGATCAGCGCATCACGGGTGGCTTTGTCAGGGATACGCAGCAGCGCTTCGGCAAGACACATAAGCGCCACGCCTTCCTGGGATGACAGCGAAAACTCCTGAAGCAAACCCTGAACAATGCCGGAACGGCCGCCAACACTCTTCTGATTACGCAGCTTCTGCGCCAGGTCAAAGGCTAAATCGTAAGCAGCTTTGGCGGTTTTCTCGGGCAGGCGCGCCTGTTCGAGCAGCATGGACACCATTTCCTGCTCGGGACGGCGATACGCTGAGGTAATGGCTGCACGCAGGACGGACTGGGGCTGAATGCTCTCGGCAAATTCGAGGAAAGGCTGTCGCGCCGTTTCAGTGTGCTCAACCAACTCACCCTGATCGGCCGCATCACCCATACTTTCCTTGGTGACTTCACCCTTCTCCAACTGTTCAAGATAGGTGAATATCGCCTGCTTGATCAGCCAGTGTGGTGTGCGGTCAATACGACGGGCAGCATCTTTAAGCCGCTCGCGGGTAGGTTCGTCGAGTTTGACGCCAAGCGTTGTGGTAGCCATGTGTTTCCTCACTTGCAGCCCATGGGCCTGCATCCCAGGTTGAATCCTTCAGAATTATGTCAGCGACGAAAAAAGGTGCAACCCTTTACAGCACAAGGTGCAACCCTATTTTTTCTAATAGGTTGCACCACAAATAAAAGGTGCAACTTTTTCCACCTAAAAGCTGACATGCCGTGCTTTGCAGAGGTACTACGCGCTTTACTGTGCTTTTAAATAGTGCAACTCGCAGGCCAACCGCAAAGGCAGGTGCAACCAGACTCAGCCCCGAAACGTGCTACCAAAAGGGGCAGACTGCTTTGCATGGTGCTACCTTTTGATACGCATAAACGTCGTATCACTTTTCTGTTATTAGCTACGATTTCTCGGGATGAAAGGGTAAAAATTGCATGCAATATAATGAATAAAGCATCGACTAAAACTAATGAGTCGGCCTGAAAGACCACGAAGAGTAGAGAAGGAAGGGCTTAAAAAGCAGAAAAAACAGGGGGCTAACGAGGAAAACTGCGACCGGGTTGCCCGGTCACAGCGAGAGAAACTTCTGAATAAGCGGTCAGGAAGTGATCAAAAACCATTCCAAAAAACGGTTACGCTTCAACTATTGGCCCAACAGCCCCTGAAGCACGCTCGGATCAATATTCTGCAGCATCGAGCCAAGGTCACCACCCTCGGTGGAGCTACTGCCCTGGCCGAAAAGCCCGGGTAGCCCCAGCATGCCGCCGACATTCATGACCTGATAGCCCGCGGGCGGCATAAAGAGAGAAGCTGCCTGTGGGCCTCGCTCAATATTGGAGACCAGATAGAGTGGCGTACTGATACCGGGTTGCACCACCGACAACAGCACACCATCATCGGTCAAGCAGGCGTTGGTGTCAGGCAAAGAACCCGCCTTATCATGCAGTTTCCACTCCCGGCAGTGTTCACCAGCAATGGTGCGCTGCTGACCAGGCGTACCTTCAAACTGACGAATATCGGTAGTGATGCCACCCAGAAAGCGGCTGGCCTGCTGGAGGGTCGCACGCATGACCATCTTTTCATTTGGCGCCAGGCGTCCCGTGGGATACATAAAGGCGGATTCAGTGCCCTGATCTGCCACGACCACAATGGCATCACCGGGTAACTTGCTAAGATCCACCGGTTTGGCGACCTTCATCCGCATTACCAGCGCATTTGCATTCACCATCGCCTGATAATGACGGTTGTGACGCACGTCATAAACATCGGCCTGTGCCTGATAGGCCGCCTTGGGCAAGGGAGGCGTGGCCGCCTGACTGGCATGGGCGCCGACCAGACAGCTCAGGGCGGTGAGAGAAAGCAGCAAGCGTTTCATCGCGGTCATGTCGTACGTCTCTTCTAACCTGTGGAGTGGCTAATGCAGATCAGCCATACCTTGGCATTATGCGGAGCGGCCATCACAGTTCAACCTCAGACGGGTTTCGGTCTGATACATCATTTGTGATCTCATTTTAGTGAGAAAGATCGGCGCCCACCGACACCATCCCCGCTGTGAGCAGCCTCAGGCATGAGGGCCAAGGAAAAATGTGCTCACAGAGTGATTTTGCTACACTCACTTTCAGTCATCCTCATGACCATGGAGAGCGCATTTGAGCCGAGCCCCTGCCTTTATCGCGCCCGACCGCAAAGTCGGAGAAACGCTACAGGAGTGGGTCTATCGCGCCCTGCGACAGGCCATCATGACCGGGCAGTTCAAGCCCGGCCACAGCATCACGATTCGCGGCGCTGCCGCTTTACTGGATGTCAGCCTGATGCCTGTACGCGAAGCCTTGCGCCGTCTGGTCGCCGAGAGAGCGCTGGAGCTTCAGGCAAACCGGCGCGTAACGGTGCCGCGCATGACTCCCGACAAGCTGGAAGAACTTGCTGGGGCACGCATCGCGCTGGAAACACTGGCCGCAGTGCGAGCCTTGCCCCGCGTGGACGCCGCGCTATTGGAAACCCTGCGGGCACTGGATCAGGAAGTCGATGAGGCGCTCGCCAGTGGTGATGTTTCCACCTATCTGCAAAAGAACCAGATGTTCCATCTGACGCTCTATCGCGCCGGTGATTCTCAGGTACTGATTCCGCTCATCGAGAGCCTCTG
The DNA here is from genome assembly GCF_046614695.1 of Pokkaliibacter sp. CJK22405. Taxonomy (NCBI): domain Bacteria; kingdom Pseudomonadati; phylum Pseudomonadota; class Gammaproteobacteria; order Oceanospirillales; family Balneatrichaceae; genus Pokkaliibacter; species Pokkaliibacter sp. CJK22405. Next base: position 10,886 of record NZ_JBKKHQ010000017.1, on the reverse strand, counting down.
GTTACAGTTCGGCCCCTTTATGCGAATGGTACTTGGCAAGATTGGAGCTTCTTACGTCCTCGACCGTCATGCCGAAGCGCTGCATGCCATTGAGAACAGGGATGCGCTGGCATTGCGGTTAGCCATCGAAGGCGATATTCGGGATGGGATGGGCAGCCTGACTCAGGAAGAGCTGCTAATGGCGGCCCGGACAGACAGCTAGCGCAGCATTGGCGCCAGCGCTGTCGGGAACATTTAATGAGAAATAACGCTTTAGCCCAGTCCGGCCAATGTCGCTGGGTGCGTGTGTTCGTAAACGATAGCAATACCGACCAGAATCAGCATCAGGCCACCTAAGGCTTCGGCGCGCTTGCCCACCAGCTCACCCAGGCGATTTCCCAGCAGCACACCCAGGGTCACCATTACCGTTGTTGCGATACCGATCATGATGGCTGCCTGCACGATACTGACATCAGCAAAGGCCAGACTGACCCCTACCGCCAATGCATCCAGACTGGTCGCCACGGCACTCATGCAGGTCATCATCACACCCTTCATACCGGACTCGGCCTGAGAGGGCTGCGCCTCCTCGTGCTCTTCTTCCTTGCTGAAGCCTTCACGAATCATGCGAAGACCCAACAGCAGTAGCACAGCAAAAGCGACCCAGTGATCCCACTCTGTAATAAAGCGACTGGCACCGACGCCAATCGCCCAGCCAATCAGGGGGGTAATCCCTTCGATCAGGCCAAACAACAGACCAATTTTAAGTGCGGAAAAAATGGAATGAACAGGCGTGGAGATACCGCGTCCGATAGCAACAGCAAAAGCATCTGTCGACATCGCCAAGGCAATAATGAAAAGCGCTAAAAAGCTCACGGTTTGATTTATCCAGGCCAGGCAAATAACCACGACAATCTCGCGCCCGGCCCTTATCGCGATGATTGTCGATGGTCTCGCTGACCTGTCGTGACACTGAACGTGTCAGGACGGTGATCTGCACCACGGCACAATGAGGTGCCGACTATGTTGATACAGACCCTGCTACCCAAGGTAGTAGAGCTACTCCCCAAAGACGGGGCAAACCCTATCAGCAGCCCTCAAATAAATCAACTAAAAAGACAGCCACACCGAATAACAAAAAGGCCTGCAGTGCGCGACATGCAGGCCTTTTTACAGACGTTCAACGCAGAAAGGCGTTATTCAGCAGTCTCGGCGCGAATCCTCTCTGCCCGGCGAGAGAACCACCAGGCAACCAACACGGCCACGGTCACCACCAGCACAATCAGCGTTGCCAGGGCGTTGATTTTTGGGCTTAGCCCCAGGCGCACACTGGAGAACACGACCATAGGCAAGGTGGTTGAACCTGGCCCGGAAACGAAGCTGGAAATCACCAGATCATCCATGGACAGGGTGAAAGCCAACAACCAGCCCGCTGCCAGTGACGGCGCGATGATCGGCAGCGTGACCTGACAGAACACCTTGAAAGGCCGCGCGCCCAAATCCATCGCTGCCTCTTCCAGAGAGATATCCATCTCCTTAAGACGCGAGCTAATGACAATGGTCGAATAGGCAGTACAGAACGTGATATGGGCCAGCAGAATCGTGGTGACACCACGCTCCGACGGCCAACCTATCACCTGCTGCAATGAGACAAAGAGCAGCAGCAGGGACAAACCAGTGATGACATCCGGCATCACCAGCGGCGCATTAATCATGCTGCCAAAAAGGGTATGGCCACGAAAACGGCCGTAGCGCACCAACGCAAAGGCCGCCATGGTGCCAAGCACCACCGCACAACTTGAGGCGGCGATGGCAATTTTAAGGCTCAGCCATACCGCATCCATCATCTGGGTGTCCGCCAGCAGCTCGCCATACCATTTGGTGGAGAAGCCGGACCAGACCGTCACCAGACGGGACTCATTAAAGGAATAGCCGATCAGCAGCACGATAGGCAGATAGAGAAAAGCAAAGCCCAGCGTCAGTACAGTGAGAGACAGCTTATTCTTTTTCACTTTGCGCCTCCTTCGCCTGATGGCGGTTAAAGAGCGCAATCGGAATCAGCAGCAGCGCCAGCATGATGACGGCTACCGCCGAGGCCAGCGGCCAGTCGCGGTTATTGAAGAATTCCTGCCAGAGCACTTTACCTATCATCAAAGTATTGGCGCCGCCCAGCAGCGATGGAATCACAAATTCCCCCACCGCCGGAATAAACACCAGCATGGAGCCAGCGATAATGCCGCTACGCGACAACGGCAGCGTCACCTTGAAGAAGCTTTTCCAGGGCCGACACCCCAGATCGGATGCGGCTTCCAACAGGGAGTGATCCAGCTTCAGCAGGTTGGCATAGAGCGGCAGAATCATGAATGGCAGGTAGGCATAAACGATACCGATATAGACCGCCACATTGGTATTCAGAATCGTCAGCGGCTCGTTGATCACGCCCAGCCACATCAGGAAGTTATTCAGCACCCCGTTATCTTTCAGAATGCCGATCCAGGCATAAATACGGATCAGGAACGAGGTCCATGACGGCAGAATCACCAGCATCAGCAGCACGTTGCGTGTCGAGGGGCTGGCCTTGGTCATAAAGTAGGCCATGGGATAGCCCACCAGCAGACAGAGGATCGTCGCAAAGAAAGCCGTTTTCAGACTGAACAGATACGCAAGAAAGTAGAGATCATCACTCAGCAGAAAGAGAAAATTGCCGAAGTTGAGATGAACGCTCAGGACTTCATCGCTGTATTCAAGGATGTCATTGAAAGGCGGAATCGCAACCGCCGCTTCCGACAGGCTGAGTTTCAGCACGATCAGAAACGGGATAAAGAAAAACAGCAGCAGCCACACATAGGGAAGCGAAATCACCCAGTTGCGGCCGCGTGCCAGCTGCGCTATCGGGTTAAATTTCTTCATGAGGTCAGCACCACCGCACCCTGAGGATCCCAGCTGAGGTAGATCTCATCATTCCAGGTTGGGCGATCCTGCGTGGAACGCTCAATATTGGCGACGGTACACAGCACTTTCTTTTCACTGTCGGTGCGCACGTGATAGGTCGAGATACCGCCCAAATAAGCGATATCTTCCACCTTGCCGTGCACCCAGTTGCTGCTCTGCTCAGGTTTTTCCCAGGAGAGATAAATCTTCTCAGGCCGGACAGCGACGGCCACCGGCATACCGGGGCTGACAGAAGCATTAGGCGCCATCAGAATCGGCGCAGGCAGATCCGCACAGCCAATTTCCAGGTATTCCTCGTGAGGCTCGCCCGCCACCCCTTCGAAAATATTCACAGAACCAATGAACTCCGCCGTCAGACGGCTATTGGGGTATTCGTAGACTTCGGAAGGCGTGCCGACCTGGCAGATTTCACCGTTATCCATGATGCCGATCCGGCCTGCCATGGTCATGGCCTCTTCCTGATCGTGGGTCACCATGACACAGGTCACGCCGACTTTCTCGATGATGTCGACCACTTCCAGCTGCATACGGGTACGCAGCTTTTTATCCAGCGCGCCCATGGGCTCATCGAGCAGTAGCAGTTTGGGGTGTTTCGCCAGACTTCGTGCCAGGGCAACACGCTGGCGCTGACCGCCAGAGAGCTGATGCGGCTTGCGCTTGGCGTACTGGCTCATGTGTACCAGTTGCAGCATATGACCGACACGGTCACCAATCTGGTTACGGGAAAGTTTGTCCTGCTTGAGGCCGAAGGCAATGTTCTGCTCCACCGTCATGTGGGGAAACAGTGCATAGGACTGGAACATCATATTGATGGGGCGTTCATACGGCGGCAGGGAGCTGATGTCCTGTCCGTCCAGCCATATGCGGCCTGCGCTGGGCACTTCAAAGCCCGCCAGCATGCGCAGCAGGGTGGTCTTGCCACAACCGGAACCGCCCAACAGGGCAAAAATCTCGCCTTTGCGGATATCCAGGCTGACCTGATGCACCGCTGTCATCTGGCCGAATTTTTTGGTGACCTGCTCAATGCGCAGGATACTGGATTCAGTGCCACCCGATTCGCTCTGGGTTGCGGGCCTGGACTCAAGATTCATTTCCCGGGTTTCCTCCTGTGCATTCCTGTGGACAGCCTGCTTGCGACTTTCCTGCATTTCCCTCGCGATTCAGGGGTAAGGCCCTGATGCGGCATTGGCGTTTGTGATGTTGTGGTTTACTGGGTTGTCGATGGACTTGTGCAATGACATCCCGCTCGAGAGACTCGGCGCAGAGCATTTTTAGCACCTTTTACGGGGCAAAAACCGGCCCGCAAAAGAGTCGCACATCATGACAATGCCCCACGTCCTTGGCAACGGGGACAACGCATTTTTTTGCCCACTGACAAAGAAAATACAACAAGGCTAAAAGCGGCGTGGTTACTGGGCCCAGGACATGTCAAAGCGCCCATTCCCACGCCGCACCGGGGTATTACACAGTACGCAAATAAGAGTCGTATTCCAGCTGCGTCACCTGGCTACCAAAGGTCGCCAACTCCTGCCACTTACAGCTGGAGTAAAGGCGCATGTAAGCTTCACCGAAATAGGTTTTGATGAACTCGGACTCTTCAAATGCCAACAGGGCTTCCGCCAGATTATCCGGCAGCGAGGCCTCATACTGGGCATAGGCATTACCGACCGTGGGCGCAGGTGGCTCAATTTTGTTGGCAATACCGTGATAGGCGCCTGCCAGCACCGCCGCCATGGACAGGAAGGGGTTGGCATCGGCACCGCCGACGCGATGTTCAATACGAATGGCCGAACGCTCACCGGAAGGAATACGCAGTGCCGTACTGCGATTGTCATAGCCCCAGCATGGATGAACCGGCGCATGGCTACCTGCCTGAAAACGGCGATAGGAGTTAATGTTCGGTGCCAGAAAGGCCATCACATCGGCCATGGTATCGGTCATACCGCCAATAGCGTGGCGCAGCATCTCACTGCCCGTCGGCGAGCCGTCATCAAAGACGTTCTTGCCGTCTTTATCGATCAGACTGAAGTGAATGTGCATGCCGTTACCTGCCATGTCGCCATAAGGCTTGGCCATAAAGGTCGCGTTCATCAGGTCAGCCTGGGCAACCCCTTTGATGACACGCTTGAGCAGAATCGCGTGCTCTGCTGCCTGCACAGCATCAGAAACGTGATGCAGGTTGATCTCATACTGGTTCGGCGCCTGCTCGGCGACCGTGGTATCCACCGGCAGTCCCTGCAGGGAAGCGGCACGGGAGATACCGTCGAAGAAGTCCTCAAATTCATGAAGTTCTTCAATACCATAGACCTGGTTCGTAAACTGTCGGCGCCCTGTCGTGGGTGACATTGGCGGCTGCGGACGGCCATCCGGTGCGGGCTCACGGTCCAGCAGATAAAACTCAAGTTCAATCGCCACCACCGGGCGCAGGCCGAGTTTGCCAAACAGATCACAGATATGCTGCAGACGATGGCGCGGATCGCCAAAGAACGGTGAGCCATCGTTTTCGTACATGGACATCACAATCTGCGCCGTACGGCGCTTGAGCCAGGGCACCTCTTTCAGCGAACGGCCTACCGGCAGGCAGAGTGCATCGCGGTCACCGGTCTCAAACACCAGCCCGCTGTCAGAGACATCATTACCCCAGATATCCAGCGCAAACAGGGAGCTGGGCAGACGAATACCGCTGGAAAGCACTTTGGCGACCGCACTACGGGGCACCCATTTACCACGCACAACACCATTGGTGTCGGGAATCAGCAGCTCGAAGACTTCAATATCCGGATGCTGGGCCAAAAAGGCATGAGCATCTTCCAGATTAGGGCTCACACCCTTGTTTTCATCGGACATAGTGGTCTCCTGATGGATCCGTCGTCTCCCCCTTCGCAGCGCAAAGGGCCTGAGGAGAGGACGTATTAAGACGTTGTTGACGATAACGACGCGCGGCCTCACCGAAGCGGGCAAATAACTGAGTCGAAAGCGCATCCTCGGCGTAACGCCATTCCGGATGCCATTGCACACCAATCAGCCAGCGCGAGTCGTCAGGGAAAGAAAAAGCTTCCACCAAACCGTCTTCCGCCCAGGCTTCAGCCTGCAAGTCAGGTGCCAGCCGATCAATCCCCTGCCCATGCAGGGAGTTGACTTGCCAGTGGCAGGTTTGAGTCATGGAGGAAAGTGCACCACCTTGCAGCAAGGTCAGGCGGTGGGCGTAACGATATTGTTCTTCGCGGGGCGCATCCTTGTCTTCACGATGCTCCTGCAAACCCTCGACCTGATGCAGGAAAGGATGCAGGGTGCCGCCCAGAGCGACATTGACCTCCTGCATGCCGCGGCACACCGCCAGAATCGGCATGCCCATCGACAGCGCACGACGGATCAGCAGCAGACTGGAGGCATCTCGTTGGGGGTCACGTTGGGATGAGTCATCGGGATCTGGCGGCAGGCCGTAGCGCCAGCCCTCAAGGTTGGAGTGGCTGCCCGGAAGAAAAAGGCCATCCATCCGGGCCAGCAGCCCATCGAGGTAGTCATCAGAAACAGGCGTCAGTTCCTGTCCTGGCACCAGCAATGCGGGGAGTAACCAGGGATAAGCATCAGCCCCGTGCGTCAGGGCCTGAATATATTTCTCACCGACCCCGTGAAAAGGTGCAGAGCCGCGGAGAAAGACATCCGACTGTAATCCAATGAGGGGCCTTGCCTCGGCCATAAGTCACCTCGTGGGTCAGGGGCGTGAATATAGTGATCACGTTTTCCAAAGCCTTGTCAATAGCCCGAACGGCTACCCTGACTCAGCCCCAGGAGACCTTGTGCTCGGCCTACCCCGGCAGCTATGAATAGAGCCAGGCGTTACTGTGATTCCAAATATTCTGCACAGCTACAGGCTCTGACTGCCGCAGGTGAACCGCATTACCCACCCGAGAATGGGCCACAGTGCCAGCTCGACAGGCGGCAGCACTCCGTACAGGAGACATCCACAGGATGTCGTCTTCGGGTAATTGTGATCACATTTTTGCCATGCTAGGCTGCTGAGCAGAGCTTCAACGAAATCCTCCGGCGAGGTCGCGTACCCCGAACGGGGTGATTCAACCATTTCCCGGAGCGAACCATGTCCCAGGCACTCAACTATCAACAATGGCAGGCACTGGCATCCAGCCTGCACTTTCAGACCCACGGCCTCATCAACGGCAAGCCCTATAGCGCCAAAAGCGGCAAAACCTTCCCGCTGGTGAACCCCGCCACCGGCAAGGTGCTCGCGGAGATGACCGAGTGCGCCGAGGCGGATATCGACATTGCCGTCAGCGCTGCCCGTGACGCTTTTGAAGACCGTCGCTGGGCAGGAAAATCCCCCGCGGAGCGCAAAGCGGTGATGCTGCGCTGGGCCGAACTGATTCGCCAGCACGGTAATGAACTGGCGCTGACCGAAACCCTCAACATGGGTAAACCCATCCGCGACAGCCTGAGCATCGACGTGCCTGCCACGGCGCGCTGCATCGCCTGGTACGGCGAAGCCATCGACAAGATTTATGACGAAGTAGCCCCCACGGCGGATAACGCCGTCGCCACCATTACCCGCGAACCTGTGGGCGTGGTCGGCATTGTGGTGCCCTGGAATTTCCCGATGATCATGGCGGCGTGGAAGCTTGGCCCGGCCCTTGCGGCGGGCAACTCGGTGGTGCTGAAACCGGCTGAACAGTCGCCCCTCACCGCCACCCGTCTTGCAGAACTGGCCCTTGAGGCGGGCATTCCTCCCGGCGTGTTTAACGTGGTGCCGGGCTTTGGCCCCACCGCAGGCAAACACCTTGGCCTGCATATGGATGTCGATGCCCTCGCCTTCACCGGTTCTACCGAGGTCGGCAAGCTCTTTATGCAGTACGCCGGTCAGTCGAATCTTAAGAAAGTCGGTCTCGAATGTGGCGGTAAGTCGCCGCACATCATTCTCGCCGACTGTGAGGATGTGACAGCCGCCGCGACAGCCGCGGCCTGGGGCATCTTCTTTAATCAGGGCGAAATGTGTACCGCAGGCTCACGCCTGATCGTGCAGGAGAGCATTCACGATGAAGTCATCGCCGTGATTGCCGAGGTCGCCGCCAGCCTGCAACCGGGCGACCCGCTTGACCCTGACACCGGCCTTGGTGCCATGGTGGAAAAACAACACATGGAGCGGGTTCTGGAGTACATCAGCATCGGTCTTGATGAAGGCGCCACCCTCGCCGTGGGCGGTGGTCAGGCACGGGAAGAGTCCGGCGGCTATTACGTCGAGCCGACCGTCTTTACCGATGTCACCAACGATATGCGCATCGCTCAGGAAGAAATTTTCGGGCCGGTGCTGGTCGTGGTGAAAGTCAAAGACGCCGAGGAAGCCCTCAGGGTCGCGAACGATACCTGCTATGGACTGGGCGCGGCGGTCTGGACCGCCAACATCAACACCGCCTACCGCATCAGCCGTGGCATTCGCTCCGGCATGGTGTATGTGAATTGCTATGACGCTGACGATATCACCGTGCCTTTTGGCGGCTACCGTCAGTCCGGCATCGGCAGGGACAAATCCCTCCATGCCTTTGATAAGTACACCGAACTGAAAACTACGTGGATCAAACTGAGCTGATCAGGCAAGGAGGGTCATCATGTCACAGGTGCCACAACGTAACCGCGCCGAATGGCAGCAGCTGGACAGTCAGCATCACCTGCACCCTTTCACCGATTTTAAAGATCTGGCGAAGAAAGGGTCGCGCATTATCACCCGCGCCGAAGGTGCCTATATCTGGGATGTCGACGGTAACAAGATTCTCGATGGCATGGCCGGTCTCTGGTGCGTTAACGTCGGTTATGGCCGCAAGGAACTGGCCGATGCCGCCTACCAGCAGCTGATGGAGCTGCCGTACTACAACAACTTTTTCCAGACCTCACACCCGCCGGCGATTGAGCTGTCACGGCAGCTGACAGAACTTGCTCCGGGGTTTGATCAGGTGTTCTTCACCGGCTCAGGCTCTGAGGCCAATGACACCGTGATCCGTATGATCTGGCGTTACTGGCAGCTGAAAGATCAGCCCAATCGCCGGGTGATTATCTCCCGCAAAAACGGTTATCACGGCAGCACCCTGGGCGGCGCAAGCCTTGGCGGCTTTGAAGCCGTGCACAAGCAAATGGGCGCGACCGTGCCGGACATCACCCACATCAACCAGCCCTACTGGTACGGTGAAGGGCAAGATATTTCGCCGGAGGAATTTGGTCTTGCCCGCGCCAATGAGCTGCGCGAGGCCATTGAGCGCATCGGCCCGGATAAGGTTGCCGCTTTTATTGGCGAGCCGATTCAGGGTGCCGGTGGTGTCATCATTCCGCCTTCCACCTACTGGCCTGAAATCCAGAAAATCTGTGATGAGTACGGCATTTTGCTGGTCACGGATGAGGTTATCTGCGGCTTTGGCCGTACCGGCAAATGGTTTGGCGCTGAGTACTACGGCATCAAGCCGGACCTGATGCCCGTGGCCAAAGGCATCACCTCGGGCTACGTGCCGCTGGGTGGTGTGATGGTCAGCCATAAAGTCAGTGAAGTGCTGATGGGCGAAGCCGGTGAGTTCTATCATGGCTTTACCTACTCAGGTCATCCGGTGGCCTGCTCGGTGGCGATGGCCAACCTCAAAATCCTCAAGGAGGAAAAACTGGTTGAGCGCATTGCTGAGGATGTCGGCCCCTACCTGCAACAGAAGCTGGCTGGCCTGAAAGATCACCCGCTGGTCGGTGAAGTACGCGGCCTTGGCTTCTTCGGCGCCATTGAGCTGGTGAAAGACAAAGCCAGCCACACGCGTTTTGACTCCGCTCAGGGGGTTGGCACCCAATGCCGTGACCACTGCTTCAGTAATGGCATCGTCATGCGTGCCGTCGGCGATACCATGATTATTGCCCCGCCCTTTATTCTGACCCATGCGCAGATCGACGAGCTGGTCGAGAAAGCCTGGAAGTGTCTGGACCTGACGCAAGCCTCAGTGAAAGGCTAAACCCATTCACACGCAAAGATCATCAAAGCGCCCCGCGGGGCGCTTTTTTATTACCGACAGCACGGACACCCACTCTCGCACACACTGACATGAAACCGTCATCCCACTGTCATCAAAAGCCCTCGCGGAGCTGTTACTCTTAAGCGTACTCATGGGTCTACTTCCCGGACTGCAATCTCCAAGGAAACCATATGGCTGAGTCTGCTGTACCCACCCAACTGGAACGCCGTCAGGAGCGTCGTCAGGAAATCCTCTCGGCAGCGCACGAGCTGTTGCTCGCTCCCGGTAATCAGGCCATCAGCATGCTGGCCATCGCCAAGGCGGTCGGCGCCTCCAAAGAAACGCTCTATGCCTGGTTTGGTAATCGGGATGGTCTCTTTAGCGAGCTGATCGAAACCTACGCGGACGCTGTACTTCAGCCCATTCTGACCACCCAGCCCGCCAAACCTAGAGAACAGGAAGAAGCCTGCCTGATGCTGCTGCGCTTTTGGCTCTCACCCCAGACCAGCGCACTGGTTCGCGCCATTATTGGCGATACCAGCCCGGTCCTGCATGAGCGCCTGCTGCAGGTCTTGGTCGCCCCCAGTGATGAAGCCTTTGCCCGCTTTTCACTGGATACCGCTCAGCAGGATCTGGCCAGCCATCTCACTGGGCGCTTCACCGGCCCCTGGCAGCTCAGCGCCCTTCTGGGATCACAAGCTGAGCCTGACCCGGAGGCTCTGGCAATGCATGTTCGCGATGTAATGAGCCAGCTGCAAAATGCTGAAGTCGCGCAGCTGCAGTCGACACGCCTGCCAAAATCGCCGAAGAAAACGACCAAAACCGAAAAGTCAGGCAAAACAGCCAAGCCCGTTAAAGACAGCAAAAACATCAAGAAGAGCAAAAAGAAGAAGCCGGCGAAAAAGAAATACCCTGACGGCAATATGCTTAGCGACTAAACCCGCCGCATAAAAAAAGCGCCCCTGG
>NZ_JBKKHQ010000016.1:0-244865 GCF_046614695.1 Pokkaliibacter sp. CJK22405 | reverse complement strand
ATTCATTTTTAAAGAGCAAGCCGATCCGCGTTGCGTCTCAGCGATCAAGAGGTGCGCATTCTACCGAACCGCTCAAGCTTGTCAAGGAGTCTTTTGCGTTAGCGTTTTGACTCATTGAAGCAACTACAAAATTCGGTGATGACTCACTTCATTTCCAAGCAGCTACTTGCTTGATTTTACTCTTGTTTTTCCCGACTTGGCGATGCGCCGCGTCGTTCAGTGGGGGCGCATTATAGACCTTTAAATGAGTCCGTCAAGGACTTTTCAGGCAAGACAGATAAAAAATCTGTTTGCTACTTTTCTAAGCCCTGAGCTAGTCTTGCGATGTCTTTCACGGATGAAAGTCTACAACCAGCCAAGGAGAAGCAGGATGCTTCGATTGCAGAAGACCGCGCGTGCGAAAGGATTCACACTCGTAGAGTTACTTGTCACGGTCGTGATCATTTCTATTGTTATTGGAATCATCTCTCCCGCTTTTGCCCACCTTTATCAACGCTATAAGTTGCTGGAACAGTCCCGGAACGCATACAGCGCCATTAACGCTGCCAGACTTCACGCTATCCAGTCCGGTCACCATGTCATACTTTGCCCTACAACAGATCAAGTGGACTGTCTCCCTGACTGGAACTTAGGGCTCATTATTTTCGATGATTTTAATAACAATAAGCGCCATGACAGGAATGAGAAGGTAATTTTTCTTCTGCCCGGCGCTGAGCCTTGGGTCAAAATCACCTACCCAAGACGCTATATCAGTTTTGCTGGCCCAGGAAGTACAGCGAACTTCGGCTCCATGGTGGTGTGCGCTCCTGCAATGGAAACAGATGGCATCTCCGTCATCGTCATTTCTCGGCCCGGCCGCCCGCGTTTTGGTAGCGACTCAAACCATAACGGTTTACCCGAAGGTGGTAATGGGAAGGATGTTAACTGCGGCCAAACGACTTAAGTCCGCTTCGGATAATCACAACCAACGCCAACCCGAGTAGCGCCCCCAATGAATTAGCCAGCGCATCCAAAGGATCCGGTGTGCGACTGGTAAATTGCTGACAAAACTCGATAAAGACACCATAGAACGCGGCCATGATCATCCACTTCCATGTAGCCCAGCGGACCCACCCCATCGAAAACAAAAAGCATAAAGAAGCGTAGGCAATAAAATGCGACTGCTTATCTGTTAAGGATGTCTTTGGTACATCCTCGCCGGGAAGAAGACTCAACACAGTGACTGAAATCAGGCAGCCGATGGCGGCAATACGCCATAAGCCAGTCAATGAAAGCCAGTATTGATGATCTTCCTGACGCTGTCCCATCTTCTTTCCTTGATTCGCTCTCATCTCTTCACGGCATTTCCAAATAGGGAGCACTGTAAGAGATGAGGCCGGAGTTTAAAAAAGGCTACACTAGCACAACTTCAGAACCCTTCAGGAGGTATAAGGCATGGCGCTGGCGCAGCTTGTCTATGTTCATGATCCGATGTGCAGCTGGTGCTGGGCATTCATGCCAAGCTGGAATGCATTAATTCCTGCATTACCGGAAGGGATTCAGACAAAACGGCTGCTCGGCGGATTGGCGCCTGACAGCAATCGGCCGATGCTCAAGGAGATGCAAATGCGCATCAGCCAAACTTGGCGTTTCATTGAGGCAGAGCATGGCACACCGTTTAACCATGAGTTCTGGGAACGCTGTCAGCCCGTAAGAAGTACTTATCCTGCCTGCCGCGCGGTAATTGCGGCGCGATTCTGGAATGCAGAAGAGGCCATGATCAGGGCAATTCAGGAAGCCTACTATCTGAAAGCTCAGAACCCCTCCGTTCCGGAAACACTACTTCAGTGCGCTCATGAACTGGGTTTGCCGATCGAGCCTTTTGCTGAAAGGCTCTACAGCGAACACACCGACAACGAACTCATGCAGGAAATTCGTCAAGGACAGGACCTTGGCGCTAACGGTTTTCCAAGCCTGATTTTGCTGCATCAGAACAGTCGTTACCCGATCAGGGTTGATTACAATGACCCAAGTGTCATGGTTGAGCGTATCAGCCGTGCACTTGCTGCAAAACGATAATTCTACCCGTTGAGATAGGTTCAAAGCGTTTATGAAGCGTCTTTTTGTTCTTTTGCTGTGTCTGACAATGGCAGGCTGCGCCACCTCCCCCATGGGACGGAAGCAACTGAAGCTATTGTCCGATGATGACGTGCAGAAAATGGGACTTCAGTCGTTCGATGATCTGAAGAAAGAAGCGACGATCAGTAAAGATGCTAAGGCCAATCGCTATGTCAGCTGTGTCGCACAGGCTGTCGTAGCCGGAATACCTGATCAGTACACACAACGGAGCTGGGAGGTAACGCTATTCCAGTCCGATGAGGCTAATGCCTTTGCCCTGCCTGGCGGCAAGATTGGCGTATACAGCGGATTATTAAAAGTTGCCAAGGGCCAAGATCAGCTTGCCGCAGTCATCGGCCACGAAGTTGGGCACGTGCTGGCCGGACACTCTAACGAGCGCATGTCAACTCAGCTAGTAACGGACACCGGACTCTCCCTTGTGAATATCGCCACCGGAGTAACGGGCAATAGTAGCCAGTTATTAAGCCTGCTAGGCGTTGGTGCGCAATATGGTGTCATTCTGCCTTTTAGCCGGGTTCAGGAAAGCGAAGCCGATCTTATCGGCGTCGATATGATGGCGCGTGCGGGCTTCGACCCAAGGCAAAGCATTAGTCTGTGGGAAAACATGGCACGCGAAGCTGGAGCCTCTCCGCCAGAGCTGCTTTCGACACACCCTGCTCCGGCGAACCGTATGGAAAATCTGCAGAAGCGATTGTCAGTCGCCTTGCCTCTTTATGAGCAGGCGCGGGGACTCGGCAAACATCCCAACTGCGAGACCTGAACCCGGGCAAGGGTATCATCACCCAGTCCAGCTGGGTTACCATAGTTGTTACACACACTTGTAGAGAAGGCTGATCCATGCAAATCAGTAAAAACGCGGTAGTTTCCATGCACTACACTCTGCGTAATGATGCCGGCGATGAACTGGACTCTTCAGTAGGCGGACAGCCTCTGGACTACATCCACGGTAACGGCAACCTGATCCCAGGCTTGGAAGAACAACTGGAAGGCCGTCAGGCAGGTGAAAAGCTGACTGCGACCGTTCCTGCGGAAAAAGCTTACGGCCCACGTCAGGATCAACTGGTACAGCAGGTGCCTCGTTCAGCCTTTGGCGATATCGAGCAGATCGAGCCTGGCATGCGTTTCCACGCTGAAACCGAACACGGCCCTCACGTTGTTCTGGTAGTTGATGTGGATGATGAGAACGTAACCGTTGATGGCAACCATCCTCTGGCGGGTGAAACCCTGCATTTCGAGGTGGATATTCAGACCGTTCGTGAAGCAACTGAGAGCGAGCTGGCTCATGGCCATGTTCACGGCCCAGATGGTGAGCATCACCACCACTAAGGTCTACTGATCTGGTGTTAAAAAACGCAGCCTGAGCTGCGTTTTTTTATGCCGGAATAGCGCGACTTATCTACAATCCCTGAGTCAAAAAGCAGTACAGGCTACTGCCAGCCCGACGCATCGGGCGGAGCCAGTGAACTGACGGGAGGTTTAACGACATCCCAGCCTGCAGGGCGATAGATATTCATTTCACCAAGATGACCACGCAGCTGCACGCTTCCCATACACTCCCAGTCCAGATCCTGTAACAGCGCATAGGTCGACTCAGCGACCAGCAGATAGGAGTTATAAGATTTGTTCATCTGCTCCAGTCGTGCCGCCATGTTCACCGCATCGCCATGTACCGTGTAGTTACGCCGATCCGGCGCACCTACCGATCCCGCTACGACTTCACCGGTATTGATACCGATGCGACACTGCAGCTTTTCACCCTCAAAACGGGTATCAACCAGCGCTTCGAGAATGGCCTTCGCCGCACGAAGCGCACGCTGGGCGTGATCAACCTGCGGGTTGGGCACATTAAACGTCGCTAAAATGGCATCGCCCTGAAACTGGGTAATGATGCCGCCCTGCGCTTCAATCAGGTCCACTAACAAAGAGAAGTAGGCATTGAGCACGCTGACCAGACGTGATGGCCCCATCTGCTGGGTCAGTGTCGAAAAGCCTTCAAGATCACAGAACAGGATGGTGGCAACGGTTTGCCTGGGTGGAATCTCACCGCCCTCTTTCACAAGCTGCATTGCCACTGCCTCAGGGACAAACTGCCCTAAAAGTCGCTGCGCCAGTTGATGCTGGCGAATGTTATCCAGCATGACGTTATAAGCACGGGCAACCTGATCCACCTCACGGATACGGCTCACTGGCAAATATTTCGCCTGATCCAGACGGCCGCCATGAACGGAATCCATACCTTTGGCGAGGGAGCGAATCTTGCCGCCAATCCGGTTGCTGATCAGCCAGGTCACCAACAGAACCACGAGCAAAAGAATGCCACTGACCACCAGATAGCGCTGCAGACGGCTAAGCACCGGCGGCAGCTGATCTTCCCGCACATACATCCCCAGCTTCCAGGGTTCAGGACCAAAGCCACTGATCTGTTGGTAGATATAAAGCACGCCCTGACCATTCTCCGTGGTGTAGTGGCTATGCATTCCGGGTACGGAAAGCCAGCTTTGCTCGCTTTTTTTCTGCTCATAAACTCCTTTCAGGTACACATCATTGAACTGTTCAACACTCGGCAAGGGCTGGCTCAGGGTCGAGCGATAGCCACCAATATCAAACAGTCCCGGATGAGCCAGCACATGATGACTGCCATCAAGAATGAAAATCACACGATTGATCTGCTCTGATAGCGAAGCCAGAAACAGCGAGATCTCGCGAATATCCACCGCTGCCAGCAAAGTCCCCAAATACTGATGCCCGTCATGCAAAGGAACGGCAACCGGGATCACGGTGCGCCCCAGCCGTGGAGACATTCTCGGCTCAAGCCAGGTGACTCCATAAATATCGGGGGCCTTATCCAGCCACTGAGTGACCCAGCTGGACTGACGCCAGTTCTCACTCATGATGAGATTATCCTGACGCTGAGCAGAAACCAGGGTTTTGTCCGCACGAATGTAGACCATACCCACAACCTGAGGTGTTGTGGCCATCGCCCCGTTAATCAGGGTGCCCACTTCAAAGTCATCTTCAGGATCAATCTTGCCTTGCTGCAGAATATCGCTGAGGTAAGTGAGCTGGGTGGTCACAGGCGATAAATGACCGTAGACCTGATTGGCCACCGTAGTCATTGTCATCTGCGAAAGCTCGCGCAGCATTTCCTTGCTGTTATGACTGGCACTGCTGAGCCCGATATACATCACACTGCCGACCCCAAGCACCACCACCAGGCTGAAACAGCTGATCAGCATGGTGGTCATGGAGATACTGCGCCGGGCGAGCCTCATCATTGGCCAGACACCCGTGTCAGATAGGCATCGAGCTCACGATAAAGCTTGTTATCCCGCATGTTGACGTAATGAAGCTGCATCCCGGCTTTCGTAAGAGTGCGCTCATAGGTTTGAAACTCATATTCACCTTCATCATCAATCGACAGGACAAAGGTCGAGAGCGTGTCGCCTTGAATGCGCGCCCAGATGTAGGGTTTACCCTGTAGCGGGTCCAGCGGGATCTTACGTCCAAAGACGTTGGTCGACATGGCAGAGGAAAAGACGTTCTTGTTTTTGGTCGGGACAAAGTCCGCACGACGCTTGATATGGCTGACTGCCCGGTTTTTCTGATAGATCACCGTCGTCCACTGAATATAAAATCCATTGTCTTCCGGGGATGGATGAATACTGACACTGACATCGCGGTCGCGTTCACCGGAGACTTCGGTGTGTCCCAAAAACTCTCCATAAAAATCCTGCAAGGTTGCAGCATGCGCAACTCCTGACATGATCAGCAGGCCCAGAACTGGAGTGAGCCACCTCGCAAGCAATTTAGACACTGAACCCGATTCCCCTATACCATCAAGACGTTAACTTCACTGTTGCATCAGAGTTATTTTAGGTCTTCTATGACAACAGTTCTGGTTTTAATTTGAATTAGCTGATGCGGCATCAGCCAGCACACGATTATTCCGCCTACACTATTCACCGACCCATCACAGTATAAAGGGTGGCATTCTTGAACGATTCGACGGCAGAACAGCTGACCGACGTTACACCTCAAGCAGATCAGGCACTGTTGGAAGTGCGGGATCTGGCAGTTGATTTTCATCTGCAATCCGGACCGGTTCACGCCGTACGCTCAGTCTCATTCAGCGTCATGCCGGGAAAAACGCTGGCGATCGTTGGTGAATCCGGTTCAGGAAAATCCGTTACTGCTCAGGCCATTCTGGGGATATTACCGGCGAATGCCAATATCCGTCAGGGCGAGATCCACTTTCGTCACCCCAAAACACGCCGCCAGCATGATCTCGCCGCGGAAAGTAAAAAGTCCCGTTTGATGAATGGCATTCGTGGCCAGCACATCAGCATGATTTTTCAGGAGCCGATGGTTTCACTCTCCAGCATGCACACCCTGTGCGATCAGATCGGAGAGGTATTAAGGCTGCATCGCAAAGCCGGTAAAAAAGAAGCGCGCGCCAAAACCCGCGACATGCTGGAACTGGTGGGTTTTCCTGACCCTGATCGTGCGCTGGATATGTATCCCTTCGAGCTCTCCGGCGGTCTTCGTCAACGTGCCATGATTGCGATGGCGCTGATCTGTGGACCGAGCCTGCTGATCGCCGATGAGCCCACCACCGCGCTGGATGTCACCATTCAAACGCAAATTTTAGGGCTCATTAAACGCCTTCAGGCCGAGATGCAGATGGCGGTCTTGTTAATCACTCACGACCTTGGCGTTGTCGCTAACATGGCTGACGATGTGGTGGTGATGTACCACGGCGAGGTCATGGAATCCGGCCCGGTGCGCGAACTTTTCTCCTCGCCGGAACACGCCTATCTGCAGGCACTCTTTAATGCAATCCCACACTTTGACATGCACCCGGGTGAGCGCCTGAAAAGCCTTCGCGATATTACGCCGGATCTTGGCGCCCTGCAGACGCAGCGTCGCCCCTGGGAACCCGAACAGCGCAGTGTCGCCCCTCACCTGCAACTTAAAGGCCTGAGCAAAAGTTATCAAACCCGCCGACGAAAGGGCTGGTGGCAAAGTGAAGTGCAGCAAATCCAGGCGGTCAATGAGCTGGATCTGTCCATCCGTTGCGGAGAATCCTTTGGCCTGGTGGGTGAGTCTGGCTGTGGAAAAACCACACTCAGCAAACTGATCATGGGCGCGTTGACACCGGATCAGGGCGAGATTCTCTATAACGATCGCGGCAAGGTCATCGCCCTGCATGAGATGAAAGGCGAATCCATGCGCGACTTTCGCCCAAAGATGCAGTTCATTTTTCAGGACCCCTATGGTGCGCTCAACCCACGCATGACCGTACTGGACATCCTGACTGAGCCGCTGGCTATTCATCAGAAAGGGACCTCAGCAGATCGCAAGGCCCGCGCCCAGCAGTTAATGAAACTGGTCGGGCTTGATCCTCGCTTTCTGGGTCGTTATCCCCACAGTTTTTCAGGTGGCCAGCGCCAGCGTATCGCCATTGCCCGCGCCCTGGCGCTGGAGCCGGATTTGCTGATCTGTGATGAACCGGTCTCAGCGCTGGATGTTTCAGTCCAGGCCCAGATTCTTAACCTGCTCAAAGACCTGCATCAGGAACTGGGGCTGACCTACCTTTTCATCAGTCATAACCTTGCCGTGGTGGATTACATCGCCGATCGCATCGGCGTAATGTGCAATGGCCGTCTGGTAGAGGTGGCACCTCGCGAGATGCTGTTCCGCGACCCGGTACATCCTTATACCCAGACACTGCTCTCGGCAGTGCCTTATGCTGATCTTGAGCGTCCGCTGGATTTTGCCCGACTGGAGGATAGCTACCGGGATCCCAGACGCTGGCCCGCGCCCTTCGGTGTACAACCCGGTGAGGCTTCGGCACTGGTCGAGCACAGCCCCGGCCACTGGGTTCGTAAAACACAGGAGCACGCCAAATGAGCTGTTTTGACGTACTCAGACAAACCCGAAGGTCACTGCTGCCAGGTATAGTAACAGTGCTCCTGTTGGCAATAACCTCCCTGGCACAAGCGGCCAAAGAAACACCTTATCTGGCCCAACTGGTCGCGGAGCAAAAACTGCCGCCTGTCGATGAGCGTCTGCCGGATGATCCGTTGGTGGTAAAAACGTTTGGCTCCCAAGGCGGGCGTCTCAACATGCTGATGGCGAAAGCCAAAGATACCCGCATGATGACGGTCTTTGGCTACGCACGGCTGGTCGGCTATGACCAAAACCTTGAGCTGCAGCCCGATATTCTGGCCGCCTACGAGGTCAAGGAAGGCCGCATATTTACCCTGCACCTGCGCCATGGGATGAAATGGTCCGATGGCGCACCTTTTACAGCGGAGGATTTCCGTTTCTGGTGGGAGGATGAAGCCACCAACGAAGAACTAAACCCCTTCGGTTTGCCGGCTGAACTGCTGGTTCAGGGCCAGGGGCCTACCTTTGAAGTGCTGGATCAATACACGGTTCGCTATACCTGGGCAGCACCTAACCCTGCGTTTCTACCTGCATTGGCAGCACCGAGCCCGACCTATATCTATGCGCCTTTTCATTACCTCAAGCGCTATCACCCGCGCTATCAGGATCCTGAAAAGCTCAAAGCGATGGTCGAGAAGTCCCGCAAGCGTAACTGGATGGGGCTTTTCTACAAATATGCCCACAGCTACAAGCAGGACAACCCGAATCTCCCCACGCTGCAGCCCTGGGTCGTTCGCACAGAATCACCCGCCGAGCGTTTCCTGTTCAGCCGCAACCCTTATTACCACCGGGTCGACAGCCAGGGACATCAGCTACCCTATCTTGATGAAGTCATGGTGAATCTGGCCTCAAGTAGCCTGATTCCTGCCAAAACCGGCGCAGGTGAAAGCGACTTACAAGCCCGTTACCTGCAGATGGATAACTACACCTTCCTGCGACAGGCAGAACACCGAAATGATAACCGGGTCCTGCTGTGGAAATCCGGCACCGGTTCACAGGTCACGCTGTACCCGAACATGAACTGCAGTGATCCGGTGTGGCAGAAGCTGCTGCAAAACACCACATTCCGGCGCGCGTTATCCCTGGGCATTAACCGCCATGAGATCAACCAGGCCATCTACTTTGGTTTGGGGATTGAAGGTAATGACAGCCTGCTGCCGGATTCCAACCTCTATGACCCGCGTTTTCGTTATGCCTGGGCGCAATTTGACCCTGAGACGGCCAATCGCATGCTGGATGGGTTGGGCCTGACCAAACGGGATGATCGCGGTCTTCGCCTGCTCCCGGATGGCCGTCCGATGGAGCTTATCGTGCATACCACCGGAGAATTCACGGAAGAGACCGACGTGCTGGCGCTGGTCAAGGACAGCTGGCAGCAACTGGGCATTCTCATTCACCCACGCCCTTCCGAGCGCGAAGTCTTCCGCAACCGTGTCTATTCTGGCGAGGCGTGCCTGTCGGTGTTTACCGGCCTGCCTAACGCCTTGCCCACCAGCGCCATGAGCCCGGCAGAGCTTGCACCCACGACACAGGACCAACTGCAGTGGCCGGAGTGGGGTAAATATTACGAGACCTCAGGTGGCGGGCAGGCCCCCACACTGCCCGAAGCTCAGCAATTGCTGGATTTATTCAAGCAATGGCGCAACACCACCGATGACAGTGAACGTCTGCAGATCTGGAATCAGATGCAGCAGATCTATGCCAGCCAAGTGTTCTCCATTGGCACCGTCGCCGGTATTTTGCAGCCGGTTGTTGTCAGCAAGGCGCTGCATAATGTGCCTGAAAAAGGCTATTACAACTGGGAGCCTCAGTCCTTCTTCGGGATTTATCGTATGGATCAGTTCTGGTTTGATCCTTCCACGGCGCAATCGCGGCCATTAAGTGATGACCGCCTGCCACAGGAGTCTAAGTGATGTTGCCCTATGTCCTGCGCCGATTACTGATCATAATTCCCACTCTGGTGATCATCAGCATGCTGATCTTCACCATCATCAAACTGCCACCGGGGGATTACCTCACCAGCTACATTGCGGAGCTGCAAAGCCAAGGCGAAACGGTTGATCCCAAGAAAATCGAGTTTATGCGCCAGGAATATGGCCTCGACAAACCGGCATGGGAGCAGTACTTCACCTGGGCTGGCGGCATGCTGCACGGGGATTTTGGTTACTCTTTCGAGTACGACCTGCCGGTGACAGACATCATCGGGGATCGCGTGGTACTCACCATCATGATCTCGCTGTTTACTGTGCTCTTTACCTGGATTGTCGCCTTTCCCATCGCCATGTATTCCGCCACTCACCAGTATTCCTGGGGCGACTATGGCCTCACGCTATTTGGTTTTCTTGGGCTCGCCACACCCAATTTTCTGCTGGCTCTGGTGATGCTCTATCTGGCCAATGTCTATTTTGGGTCATCCATCGGCGGATTGATGGACCCGCAGTATCTCAATCAGGCGTGGAGTTGGGACAAGATTAAATCCATCCTTGAGCATCTGTGGATACCTGTGATTGTTATCGGCACCTCGGGGACTGCCGGGATGATCCGCCGGCTACGCGCCAATCTCCTGGATGAGTTACATAAGCCTTATGTCACCACCGCTCGTGCCAAAGGGGTTCCGCCCCTGCGCCGACTGGTGAAGTACCCACTGCGCGTCGCCATGAACTTCTTTATTGCCGATATCGGCAGCCTGCTGCCCAGCCTGATTTCCGGTGCAGAGATCGTCGCCGTCGTGCTTTCCTTGCCCACCACCGGGCCGATTCTGATCAGCGCACTGCAGAGTCAGGATATGTATCTGGCGGGTTCTTTTCTGATGTTTCTGGCCTTGCTGACCATCATCGGTGTGCTGATCAGCGACCTGTTACTGGCCTGGCTTGATCCCCGTATTCGTCTGACCGGAGGTGCCCAGCGATGAGCGAGCATTACGTTAATCCGGCGCCTTTTGATCCGGCCAGTATTGAGAAGCTCTCTCCAACGCAGGAGAAGTACTATCTCGCCAGTCAGTGGAAACTGATGTACTGGAAATTCCGCCGTCACCGCATTGCCGTGATCTCAGCGATTTTTCTGGCGTTACTCTACGGTTCAACACTGATCAGTGAATTTCTGGCACCCTATGCGCAAGACACCCGCGATGCCGATCACATTTATTCGCCGCCACAACCGGTGCATTTCTTCAATAAAGAGGGTGAGTTTGTCGGCCCCTTTGTCTATGGCTGGGAATACACCCTCAACATGGACAAGCTGCTGCGGGAATACCATGAGGACACCAACCAGGTGTACCCGGTGGAGTTTTTCTGCAACGGCGACGGCTACCACCTGCTGGGATTGATCTATTCCGAAAAGCACCTGTTCTGCGCCGCGGATAACCAGCCGCTTTTCCTGTTAGGCACGGACCGGCTCGGGCGGGATATGCTCTCGCGCATTATCTACGGCGCCCGAATTTCCCTGACGATCGGTCTGCTGGGTATCGCGCTTAGCTTTGCGCTGGGGCTTGTACTGGGTGGCCTTGCGGGCTATTACGGTGGCTGGGTGGATGCCTGCGTTCAGCGCAGCATTGAGGTCATTCGTTCCTTCCCCGAGCTGCCCTTATGGATGGCCCTGTCGGCAGTGCTGCCCGTGACCTGGAGTCCGCTGTGGGTCTTCTTTGGGATTACCCTGATTCTGGCATTGCTGGACTGGACCAGCCTGGCTCGCGCGGTGCGCTCGAAAATTCTGAGCCTGCGTGAGGAAGACTACTGCAGCGCAGCGCAGTTGATGGGGGCCACGCCAGCGCGCATTGTGCGAAGGCATCTGCTGCCCGGCTTCTTTAGCCATCTGATCGCCTCCGCCAGCCTATCGATTCCGGCCATGATCCTTGGCGAGACCGCGCTCAGCTTTTTGGGTCTGGGCCTGCGCCCGCCCATTACCAGCTGGGGGGTATTGCTGAATGAGGCCCAGAACATCAACGTCGTGGCAATTTACCCGTGGCTGATGCTGCCGGTCGTGCCTGTGATTCTGGTGATTCTGGCATTCAACTTCTTCGGAGACGGTTTGCGCGATGCAGCCGACCCTTACAAGAACTAATAAGAGATCCGGTACCGGGCACTGATCAACGCAGGATTTTTTGCTCACTTGCCGCCAACCGGCAAAAGTATTGATCCAGGTCTACATCCCCTGAGTCGAGGCTTCGCATAATTTCATCAGTCGTTATTGATTCGATGAAAGGAGCCTCGACCATGTTTGATCTCAACACCATTCTTTATGCCTCAGATCTTGGTAGCAATTCCCGCCCCGCCTTTCGCATGGCAGTAAAACTGGCCGCCGAGAACAACGCCTCCCTCACTTTTCTGCACGTTATCGAACCACTGAATAACACCGCAGAAAACGTGCTTAGCAACTACCTGTCCGACAAGATGTACCGGGAAATCAAAGAAGCCGGTATCAATGAGCTAAAAAGCACCATGGAGGAACGCATTCGCGCTTTCTGCAAGGATGAACTGCCCCAGGATTTCCATTTCCCCAAAGCCCCTAACGTGCGCGTCGCCATGGGCAATGTCGAAGAAGAGATTCTCTCAGTCGCTGATTTGATCAAGGCCGATATGATCGTGATGGGTACCCGCACCCATGACAACATTACCCGACTACTACTCGGCTCCAGCGCCCAGCGGGTACTTCAGCGCAGCAGCAAGCCGGTGTTAGTTGTCCCTCTGGAAGGCAAGGGTTAAGCCTTCTGACGATCCGTTTGCATCGGTAAAAAAACCTCGCACTTTACTAGTACCAAACACTCACCTGACGTTTTCTGCCTCTAAAATTAAGAGGCAGAAAGCCAGTGATGGCGCCATCTTGAACATTTTCACCCCTAAACCTGCAATGAAATACTTGTCATTCCTGATCACTTCGCCTTCAATACGTCCCAATCCAAGAACAACAACAGATCTCTGCCAGCTCTGGCTGGCCGTATCCGCAGGATGGGATACGCACGCTGCAGGAAGCTTCTTATGATGAACCGGCGAGCGCCGCTCCTTTTCATTCTTTCCCTCTGCTCACTCTCAGGTGGCGCAGTACAGGCAACGCCACTGGATATCAGTACTGGCTGCGATGGCTCGCCCTCCCTGCTACAAGGGCTGAGTATTCTTCGCAACGATACCCTCACAGAAATGCGTGACTATCAGGGTGATAACCGCCTGCTGAACACCCGCTATCGCACCCGTATTGGCAAAGCGCTGTTGACCATCACCTTTGCACCGAATCTACAGAGCATTATTCGCCGTTATTCCGAACCCGGCGTTCCGGAACAGGAGCAGGATTATCAGTTCCGCTGCTCAGGCATGGGGTCATTTCAGGCGCAGGATGTGGAAATCCGTCTGGTAAAGGGTGGCCTGATCATGCGCGAACTACGCCCGGATTCGATGGCGATTCCCTCCAGCATCAGCGTTTTCTACGAGCCTTCTCCCTGAGGAAGAATAGTGACGCCGCCCACCCAGCGTGGCGTTTTCATGAGCGAGCGATAGTCCACCTCGCCTTCCAACACCTGCCGACCTGTCGCCGAGAGACTTAAAGCCATGCTGTGCCAGTTATGCAGGCGCATTTCTGCGGCAGGGTCTGCGACCACCAATCCGCTCTGCCATAGAGGAATAAGCACCTGCCAAAGCATGGCATCACCGAGGTAAGGCATCGGCTCAAGCTGCTGTAAACGGCTAAAGAGCACAGAAGCGGTCGCCTGGCCTGCATCCATCAGCGCCTGCAGGATCAGATGCTGCGTTAATCCAAGACCATTGAAGCTGGCAGGCAACTCTTTGAGGTGACGCCTGAGCGCACGCTCAAGCAGAGGCAGTGAGGCGATACAATGCTGAGTCAATTGAGCGAGACTCTCTGCCTCAGGCTGACATAATGCTCGCCATGCCTGACGCCCCGCTTCCAGCTGCACCAGCGTTAGAGGCCTTCGCGATTGCTGCCAGAGCCAGCGAAGCTGCTGCGCAGAAAGCTGCCCCAGGCCGATGAAGTCCTCGACACCCGGCACCTGATCCACGGCAATCAGCTCAATGCGCGGCAAGGGCTGATCCGCCAGCGCTGTGGCCAGCAAATACAGCCAGTACGCCAGACTGAGCTGATCATAGGTATCGTGCTCGCACCAGATCACCAGCTGCTCCACGCCACGCAGATCCAGTAATCCCTGATATTCATTTTCCAGACGCAATCGCGCCGCAGGCAGTGCCAGATCGAAGGTTTCACTGATATAGGCCGCCCGCTCATCCATAAACTGCGATGGCGTCGTCAGCCCCTGAGTTAACGGACCAATACAGAGCGGATCGGTGAGCGCGGCAAAACTTCCCACAAGACCCGCTTCTTTCAGCCGTACCTGAATATCGTGGCCACAGCGCAAATGACGGGTACGCACAGAATCCAGACCACCATTTTCCAGTAGCCGCTCTAACCAGCGCTCGAAGGAAGCAAAACCCGCCTCAGCCGCCAGCACCTGACGCGCCTCAGCCATGGAGGGCTGAAAGTCCGCCGCCAACGCAGGATAAACCGCCTTGAAACGCTGCCAGACCAAGGCATCGTCCTGATCGAAACCACGCAACAATCGTCGGCACTGCTGCTCAATATCCTGCAAAAGCCTTTGGCGATGATCCACTACCGTCATGAGATTGATCGTTATCAAGAAACCGGAAGACAGAAGCTGACCGTCCCTGCTGCACCGCAGCATCGACAGAAAACTCCACTACACTTGAAACACCTATTCCTACGCAAAGGAGCCGGCCATGTCCACGCATTCCGCCCGGCCACAAACGTCATTCACAGATAAGGGCGAGCCCTGCTGGCACCATCTTTCCGCAGAGGCCGCTCTTCACCAGCTTAATAGCAGCGACGCCGGTCTTTCCACAGAGGAAGCACGTCTTCGCCGCGCAAAGTATGGCCTGAACCGGATGTCGCCGCCCCCGCAGGAAAGCTGGCTGCTGCGGTTGGCGCGTCAGTTCAGCAATATCCTGATTTATGTGCTGTTGGCCGCGGCGGTCGTCAGCGCACTGCTGGGACACTGGATAGACGGCAGCGTGATTCTGGCGGTGGTGATCATCAATGCACTCTTCGGATTACTGCAGGAAGGCAAGGCAGAGGAAGCCCTGCAATCCCTTAAAACCCTGATGCAACTGCAGGCAAGCATACTGCGCGATGGCCAGCGTCAAAGCCTGCCCGCAGAGCTACTGGTGCCGGGTGACATTGTCCTGCTGGAATCGGGAGATCGGGTTCCGGCGGACCTTCGCCTCCTGCATGGCATTAATCTGCGTGCGCAGGAAAGCGCCCTCACCGGGGAAGCGACCAGTGTCAGTAAATCTCTCACGGAAGTCGCTGCGGATACTCCGATTGCCGAACGTCACTGTCTGCTTTTTGCCGGTACGCTGATCACTCAGGGACGAGCCCGTGCCGTGGTTACCGCCACCGGCGACCAGACGGAGCTTGGGCAAATCGGCGCCCTGCTACGCGATGTGGATGTATTAAATACGCCGCTGACAACGCAAATGAGTCAACTGGGCCAGCGTCTGACCTGGATTATCCTGAGCCTCAGTATCGCGATCTTTCTGTTTGGCTGGTGGGTTCATGGTTATCCCCTCGGCACACTTTTTATGTCGAGCGTTGGTATCGCCGTCGCCGCCATTCCGGAAGGCCTGCCCGCGATCATTACCATTACGCTCGCCATGGGTGTGCAGCGTATGGCCAAGCGCAATGCCATTATCCGGCGGCTGCCTGCGGTGGAAACACTGGGTGCAGTGTCGGTTATCTGTACCGACAAAACCGGCACCCTGACGTGCAATGAAATGACGGTGCAAAGCGTTCTGCTACCAGAGGGGATGATCAAGGTCAGCGGCAGCGGTTATCAGGCAGAAGGTGCCTTCAGTTTAAATAACCAGCCGGTGAGCGAGGCGATTCAGCGGCAGATTACGCACCTTGCACTGGCAGGGGCCCTCTGTAATGACGCTCGCTTTGATATGAGTGATAGCCATGATTGGCAACTGCAGGGAGACCCCACCGAAGGCGCGCTGCTGGCTCTCGCCGCCAAAGCCGGATTGCATCAGGATCACTGCCGCCAGCACCACCCTCGTAGTCAGGAAATTCCTTTTGAATCTGAACACCGCTATATGGCGACACTGCATCATCCGCGCTCTGGCGTTGAAGGCTCTGCCCTTACTGACTCACCGATGGAAGCGCTCTTGCAACCTCATCTGCTGGTGAAAGGCGCCCCTGAGAAAATTCTGCCGCTTTGTCGTCATAACGCTGCGGATAACCAACACTCCTCGGCCGAAGCCGTTAACCTTGCCTACTGGCGCCAGGGTATCGCGACGCTGGCCGCCTCAGGGCAACGGGTTCTCGCTATCGCCGAAAAGCGCTTGCCTGCGGATCACCCGGCGCACCATCCGTTAACACAGGACAATCTGCATGATCTGACATTGCTGGGTCTGGTGGGTATCAGTGATCCGCTGAGAGAGGAAGTAACCCAAGCCGTGGCGGACTGCCACCGTGCTGGTATTCGCATCATCATGATCACCGGAGACCATGCCGATACGGCCTCTGCCATCGCGCAGTCTCTGGATCTGGGTCAGGCGGGACACCCCTTAACAGGCAGTGAGATCGACACTCTCTCTGATGAAGCCTTACAGCAGGCACTCGGCAGCCGCTGCGTAATTGCCCGGGCTAGCCCTGCCCATAAACTGCGGCTGATTCAGGCTTTGCAAGCCATGGGGCATATAGTGGCAATGACAGGTGATGGCGTGAATGACGCCCCCGCTCTCAAACGTGCCAACGTCGGCATTGCCATGGGCTTGAAAGGCACGGAAGCGGCAAAAGAGGCGGCGGAAATGGTGCTGGCTGATGATCACTTTGCCACCTTGCGGGATGCCGTTATTGAAGGGCGAAGCGTTTACAGCAATCTGCAAAAAGCCCTGGCGTTTGTCTTACCCACCAATGGCGGACAGGCACTGGTGATGGTCGCGGCGATACTTCTGGGCACGGCCCTGCCGATGACGCCAGTGCAGATCCTTTGGGTCAACATGGTCACCGCCATCACGCTGGCACTGGCGCTGGCCTTTGAGCAATCCAACCCCTCCCTGCTTCAGCGACCGCCACGACCGCCGCAGGAAGCATTGCTCAGTGGCTTTCTTTTGCGCCGTATCAGCCTGGTGTCCATCGCCCTGGCCGTGACCAGTCTGGTGGCCTTTCTCTGGAGTCATCAGCTAACGGGCAATCTTGCCCTCTCGCAGACGCTGGCCATCAACGTACTGGTCAGCGGTGAAATCTTTTATCTCATTAGCTGCCGATCGCTCAGGCACTCAACCCTCAACAGGGATAGCTGGCGTGGCAATACTTCAGTGCTGATCAGCATCATCGCCATTGTTGTGCTTCAACTGGCTTTCACCTACCTGCCCTGGTTGAACACACTTTTTGGCTCTACTCCTCTGCCTCTGAGCTATTGGGGAGGTGTATTACTGGCAGGGTTGGGACTCTACTTCTTCGTTGAAGGCATCAAGGGCGTAGCACTCATCAGAATCAGGTTTCGCCACCATTACCGACCAAAACTCCGATGATCAAAGTTTTTGGCACATTTGGCAGCCTGGTTCTATCTTCAAAAAGGAGCAGTAACGGAAACATAATGGAACATGGAGGGTAGACACGATGAAAAAGTGTCCGCAAGCTTTTTGGTCTTTTTGTGGCTGGGCCGTCATGGTGCTCAGCCTGAGCAGCTGCGCATCAAACAGTCAGCTCAATGTCGTTGATCGACTAACCACCCAGTCCAGCACCTATGGCTGGTGGCATAAGGCAGTTCGACTGGATTATCCCTTGCAAAGCCGATGGGTATCACTGAATGGACAACTGCCAGTGAATATCGGCGACCGTTGTCAGGACAGCCGTTACCGCACCCCAATGGCAATGTTGTGCCTGACAGGAGACACTCCCGCCGCCGGCACCTATAAGCACATTGCCTATCCTTACGGGAAAACAGCTGATGATTTCAGAACCGCAGTTACTGGCTTCAAAAGTGATCTGGAAGCACTGAATACCACGAAGCAGTCACTACAAACTGCGCTGCTGGCTCAGGCGATTTGCAAAACGAACAGCGACTGCACACCCGATGATACGAACGTTAACAAGCTCTATACCGACTATCAGACCCAACAGAAAACCATTGAAAAGAAAGCACTGGAGTCGAACCTGATTCTCTACAACTGGGCCGACAGCTCTGAAAGCAGCCTTGGTGCCACACTGGATGATGACAACAATGCCAAGGCCTCCAGCCAGCATCAGGCCTCGGGTTACACCCTGATTGGCGGGCTGGATATTTACCAGCTGCGTCTGACTCCCGAACTGGTCAAGTCCCTGGAAGGGGCTAATGCTAAAACCACAAAACAATTGAAAATAGCGACCCTGGTCATGAGCACGCCATATTTGGCTTATATCGCCGATGATCAGTCGCAGAAAGCGATTCGGGTCAATGCCAGGCTTTCAGAGGCCTTGCTCACCAGTTCGGCACTGTCCGACTCTGAAAAAGCCATCATCATGGAGCTCAATGCAGGAATATCCACCAGTATCAACAGTCAGGGCATCATGATTAGCCAGACAGTCTCGGGAGCCGATCAGCCCAAGGATCAGTCCACCTTTTATGCGGTGATGACGGATCTTGATGGGCTGATGAAGCTAGTCGGCCTCAAATAAGAGGCCACCCCCAACTCAGGAAGAAATGCCCCCCGCGGTGAGCTTGGCAGGATCCAGCAGTTTCTGCAGCTCATCGCGACTCAGGTCGGTCTCCTCTTGCGCGACATCAATAATAGGCCGACCTTCCTTGTAGGCTTTCTTCGCCACTTCCGCCGCTTTCATGTAACCAATAATCGGGTTAAGCGCGGTCACCAGAATCGGGTTACGCGCCAGTGCCGCTTTGAGATCCTCTTCCCGTACCGTGAACGAGCTAATGGCCTTATCCGCCATCAATGGCGCGATATTGCTGAGTAACGACAAGCTCTCCAGCAGATTATGGGCAATCACTGGCAGCATCACGTTAAGCTCAAAGTTACCGGCCTGGCCGCCAATCGTGATGGCAGCATCATTGCCGATAACCTGTGCCGCCACCATGGCTGCGGCTTCCGGAATCACCGGATTGACCTTACCGGGCATGATGGAGGAACCGGGCTGCAGGGCCTCAAGTTCAATCTCACCCAAACCCGCCAGAGGGCCGGAATTCATCCAGCGCAGGTCATTGGCAATTTTCATTATCGTCACGGCGCAGGTTTTAAGGGCACCCGACAGCGCCACTGCCGTATCCTGACTGCTCAGGGCAGTAAAGAAATTGGCGTGAGGCTTAAAGGTCACACCAGTGTCTTCGCTCAGCTGTTTGGCAAAGGCATCAGCAAAGTCGGGATGGGCGTTTATCCCGGTGCCAACTGCGGTTCCGCCCTGGGCGAGGGACTGAATATCCGGCTGCAGCGCTTCCAGCTGACGCTGCACCTGCGCCAGTTGGGTACTCCAGGCAGACAGTGACTGGCTCATGCGTACCGGCATGGCGTCCATCAGATGGGTTCGCCCCGTTTTAACAAAGCTGTCAACCGCTTCAGCCTTACGATCAATGCTCTGTTGCAAATAGCCCAGAGCAGGTAGCAGCTTCTCTTCTACCAGTAAGGCGGCACTCACATGCAGTGTGGTGGGAATCACATCATTACTGCTCTGGCCGTAATTCACGTGATCATTGGCAGCAATTTCAACACCACTTTGCTGTGTGGCGAGGCGCGCAATCACCTCATTGGCATTCATATTGGTGCTGGTGCCGGAACCGGTCTGGAAGATATCGACCGGGAAATGCTGCATAAAATTCTCATTCAGCAGGGTTTCACAAGCCCCAATAATGGCGTTGGCTTTTTTCTCATCCAGCAGTCCGAGCGACAAGTTAGCCCTGGCTGCAGCGCGTTTCACCTTCAACAGTGCACTGATAAATTCCCGCGGCATGGATAAGCCGCTCACAGGGAAATTGTTGATCGCCCGCTGGGTCTGCGCGCCATAAAGCGCTTCTGCCGGTACTTGAAGTTCACCCATGCTGTCTTTTTCTATGCGGGTGGCCATAACTCACTCCTTGAACTCATCCTGACTGTGCAGTGCAAAAGCACCGCTCAGGCAGGGAAAAATGGACTTACTACATCGCGCTATTACCAGCCACATACCCGTGCTGAACTTAAGGTAACTGTCTCTATGGCCAGCAAACGCGTGCTATCAGGACTGATAAGGTCAGTCGCACCTGCTTTAAAGGCGGCATTGAGCATCTGCGAAAGTTCGAGACTAACAAGGAGCGAATGAGCAGCGCAGAAACATAAGGTTGCCAACTCGACTAAAGACGAGTTTGAAATTTCCGCGTTGCGGCGACATATCCAAAGGCACTGGAGTAAAACCAAACTGCACATCTGGCCAGATAAGACCAGAGCCCTGATTCTCAGCGAAGACTAGTCCGCAACTAGGATCTCAGAATCAGATACCAAGGAACCGGGAGGAAAAATGAGCAACAGCTTTGATGCACGCGCCACCCTAGAGGTGGATGGCAAGGAATACACCTATTTTCGCCTGTCAGCCCTGACGCCCAAATACGATATTCACCGCCTGCCCTACTCACTGAAAATTCTGCTGGAAAACCTGCTGCGTAAAGAAGATGGCCAGAACGTAACGCCAGCGGATATTGACGCCCTGTGCCAGTGGGATGCCAAGGCAGAGCCTTCTGCCCAGATCGCCTTTACCCCCGCCCGTGTGGTGCTGCAGGACTTTACCGGTGTCCCCGCCGTGGTTGACCTTGCCGCCATGCGTGATGCGATGAAAAAGCTGGGTGGCAATGCCGAGCTGATTAACCCGCTGGAGCCCGTTGATCTGGTCATCGACCACTCGGTGATGGTCGACTATTTTGCCCGCAAGGATGCGCTGGATCTGAATACCAAGATCGAATTTCAGCGCAACGAGGAGCGCTACAAGTTCCTTCGCTGGGGTCAGAAAGCCTTCTCCAACTTCCGCGTGGTGCCGCCCGGCACCGGCATCGTGCATCAGGTCAATCTGGAATATCTGGCCGATGGCGTGATGACCAAGGAAGTCGATGGTGAACAGTACGCTTACCCGGACTCGCTGGTCGGCACGGATTCCCACACCACCATGATCAACGGCCTTGGCGTCCTTGGCTGGGGCGTGGGCGGTATTGAGGCTGAAGCGGCCATGCTGGGCCAGCCCATTACCATGCTGATCCCGGAAGTGATCGGCTTTAAGCTCAACGGCAGCCTGCCAGAAGGCGCTACCGCCACTGACCTGGTGCTGACCGTTACCCAGATGCTGCGCAAGAAGGGCGTGGTCGGCAAGTTCGTCGAATTCTATGGCGATGGCCTGGATAACCTGCCACTGGCCGACCGCGCCACGATCGCCAACATGGCCCCTGAATACGGCGCGACCTGCGGTATCTTCCCCATTGATAAAGAAACCCTGCGTTATCTGGAGCTTTCCGGCCGTGACGACCATGTCATCAAGCGCGTTGAAGCTTATGCCAAGGCGCAGGGCCTGTGGCGTGAAACCGGTAGCCGTGAAGCGGAATACACCGATACCCTGTCACTGGAGTTAAGCACTGTTGAGCCAAGCCTTGCCGGGCCAAAACGCCCTCAGGACCGCATTGCACTGGCCGCTGCCAAACAGGCCTTCAGCGATCTGATCAGCAAAGAAAAACCTGCCGCCGGTGGCGCTGCCTCACAGGAAGCCCGCTTTGATGGCGAAGGTGGCCAGAGCGCTATTGGTGCCGCGGATGATAAACCCGCCGAAGGCATCGACTTTGAGCTGGATGGTAAAAAACATGTGCTGCACGATGGTGATGTTGTCATCGCAGCCATCACCTCCTGTACCAACACCTCGAACCCGGCAGTACTTATCGCCGCCGGTCTGGTCGCGAAGAAAGCCCATGCGCTCGGCCTTGAGCGCAAGCCGTGGGTAAAAACCTCGCTGGCGCCCGGCTCTCAGGTCGTCCCTGCCTATCTTGAAAAAGCAGGCCTGCTGGAGCCTCTTGCTGCACTGGGCTTTAACCTGGTCGGCTTTGGCTGCACCACCTGTATCGGTAACTCCGGCCCCTTGCCTGAGCCGATCTCCAACGCCATCCGCGAAGGCAAACTGATTGTCTCAGGCGTACTGTCCGGTAACCGTAACTTTGAAGGCCGCATCCACCCGGATGTTCGCGCCAACTATCTGGCCTCACCGCCCTTGGTCGTCGCTTATGCACTGGCAGGTTCCATGAATGTGGATCTGTATAAAGAGCCGCTGGGTAAGAGCAAAGACGGCAAAGACGTCTTCCTGAAAGATATCTGGCCAACCCAGAAGGAAATCTCGGAACTGATGGGTGAAGCGATAAGCTCCGGCATGTTCCGCGATAAGTACGCTGATGTCTTCGCAGGGCCCGAAGCCTGGCAGAAACTGCCTGCACCGGAAGGTGAAGTCTACGAGTGGCCGGATTCCACTTACGTGAAACATCCGCCCTACTTTGAAAATATGGGCAAAGAGCCCGGCGCGCTGCCGGAAATCAAGGGTGCGCGCTGCCTGGTGAAAGTCGGTGATTCCATCACCACCGACCATATTTCCCCCGCAGGCTCCATCAAGGCCGACAGCCCTGCCGGTAAGTATCTGCAGGAGCAAGGTGTGCAAGTGGCTGACTTCAACAGTCTGGGTTCACGCCGAGGTAACCATGAGGTCATGATGCGCGGCACCTTCGCCAACGTGCGCTTGCGTAACCAGCTCGCCCCCGGTACCGAAGGCGGCTTTACCACTTATCTGCCCGATAACGAAGTGACCAGCATCTTTGATGCTTCCATGAAGTATCAGAAAGATAACGTACCGCTGGTGGTGCTGGCCGGTAAGGAATACGGCACCGGCTCCAGCCGTGACTGGGCCGCCAAAGGCACCAATCTGCTGGGCATTAAAGTCGTGATCGCCGAAAGTTTTGAGCGTATTCACCGCTCGAATCTGGTGGGCTTTGGTGTGCTGCCCCTGCAGTTCAAGGACGGCGATTCGGTGGAAAGCCTGAACCTGACCGGCAAAGAGCACTTCAGCTTTGCGTCTCTGGAAGACAAGCCTGAGATGCTGAAGGTCAGCGTTAAGCGTGAAGATGGCTCGGACTTTGAGTTCGAGGCGCGCGTGCGTATTGATACCAGCACTGAGTGGGATTACTACCGCCACGGCGGCATCCTGCATTACGTGCTGCGTCAGCTGGCCAGCAAAGGCTGATAAGCCCCCTTCCGACATCCAACAGCTGCCAGAACAAAAGCAGCAGGAAACAAAAACGGCGCCCAAAGGCGCCGTTTTTTTTAATGCTTAACTCAAGTGATAAGGCTTACTTACCCACCGAGTGAGAGAGTTTGCTAACGGCATCTTCTGCGCGCTGGAAGTCCGGGTCGATCTTTTCACGACCGGCCTCAATACTGCGCTCGATCATCGGCGCAATGGTGGAACCCTGCACCACGATGGAGAAGATCACGACCACATAAGTGATCATCAGAATCATGGTGTGGTAATCGACGCCATTCACCATCAGTTTGCCTTCCGGAATGGATGCTGCCATTGCCAGCGCCAGACCTCCACGCAGACCACCCCAGGTCAGAATCTTGACCGAGTGAGCATCGTATTTGCGGAAGCGGCGGAAACCCATGTACGGCAGCGCAATACTGATAAACCGCGCCAGCAGCACCAGAGGAATCATCAGCAAGCCTAATCCAAACTCACCCCAGGTCACCGGCATCACCACCAGCAACAGGCCAATCAGCAGGAACAGAAGAGCGTTCAGGAAAGCATCCACGGTGTGCCAGAAGTGCGACAAGGTATGTTTTGAATGCTCGGAGAAACCGACGGAACGGGTCACATTACCGATCACGATACCTGCCACCACCATCGCCAGTGGGCCGGAAATATCCAGCATGTTGGCCAGCGCATAACCCGCCGTAGGAATACACAGGGTAATCAGCAGCTCGATACTGGAGTCATTACTGCGACAGATCAGCCAGTGAGCAATGGCCGCCAGCACTGCGCCGAAGATGATGCCGCCGACGGCATCGACCATAAAGAGCTCGATAATGCCACCGGCAGTGGCTTCCTCACCGGAGAAGGCAACCGCAAAAATCGTGGTGAATACCACCAGGCCCACACCGTCGTTAAACAGGGATTCACCCTCAACCTGCACAGAAATGTTATCCGGCGCATTCATTTTCTTGATGATCGCCAGTACCGCAATCGGGTCGGTTGGGCTGATCAGCGCACCAAACAACATGCAGTAGATCAGGCTCAGGTCCCAACCCAACAGCTGCAGCAGCCAGTAGCTGGCGTAACCGATGATAAAGGTCGAAATCAGCGTACTGCCCAACGCCATAATGGCGATTTCCCAACGCTGACGACGCAACAGGTGCAGGTCAATTTCAAGGGCGCCGGCAAACAGCAGGAAGCCCAGCATGCCTTTCAGCAGCAGAAGGTTGAAGTTCACCCCTTCCATGGCGCTGCCGATGGATTCAGCCAGACCGTTACCGGAAAATTTGATCGCCGCCATCAGCACCAGTGACATCACGACCGAGCCGGTAGTGATAGCAATAGTGGTTTGCAGCTTGAGCAGATACTGGTTCGCAAAGGCAATAAAGATTGCCACTGCTGACAGGAAGCAGAGGAAATACCAGAGGTTCATCGTTCACTCCAAAGAGGTTAAAAGCGAGAAAGAAAGAATCGGGTTTTCAGAGTGTCCTGCCTGCCCATACGCGTCGCTTAATACCACTGACGTATGCCGCAAGGCACTTTGAAAACCGGATCTCAACGCTTGTCGCTAGCGCTTGAAGTCGAGCGTTATCGGGGGTTGCCCGAGGGATGATGTGCAGGAACGGCAGGAGCAACGTGCTCAGGCGCCTGTCTGGCCATCCTACCCGACGATGAAGGCTGGTGATGTGAACGATGCCTTTTCGTGAAACCACGAACACAGATCAGAAGAGGATTACTAGTGTTTTTATCTCTCGTCGTCACTGCTGCGAGAGCCTCGATCTGTGGGAGAGCCTGTCAGGTGAAGCGCTCCGTCTCCGAACGGGTTCAGATGACTGGCCCGGTATTCAGAAGGCGCACATTGTAGCAGCAAATGTGGGAACGTCGTTGGCTATTTGTCGGCCTGGCTTCTGTACTTTTCTGCCAAAAACGAGGTTTTCTTCCTTAATTTGACTGAAAACCCTGCAAACTCAGGCGTTTGCGATGATGGGATAAAAAAGGACGAAATAGGGAAATTCACCCTCAGGCAGCCTGCCGATATCAGGACTGCCAGAGGGTGAAACAGCGTTTGCCTTGAGCAGATTGCCTTAAGCAGATTGCCTCAGGGCATCCGCCGTCAGAGGTGCGGAAGCTTCATCTTCTGCGCCAACCATGGCAGACATCAGCGTTGCTAGGTAGATCGCACCCAGGGTTTCACCCTTATGGCTGACAACACGCAATGCATGGGACTGCGCCAGACTGATTTTACGCGCGGCCTCTTCCAGCAAGGTGCCTTCTTCCACCGTCGGTAAGTCAGCATCCATCCCGGCCACAATAGGCTCCATGATGGATTCCACCGTGACGACGCGAGCACGGTTCACTTCCTTAACGAAGGTGGCGATGTAGTCATCGGCCGGCCGCAGCACGATATCCTGTCGCGTACCCTGCTGAATAACTTCGCCATCACGCAGAATCGCGATGCGATCGCCAAGGCGAAGCGCCTCGTCCAGATCATGAGTGATAAACACGATGGTCTTGCGAATCTCCTTTTGCAGATCCAAAAGCACCGTTTGCATGTCCACACGAATCAGCGGATCAAGAGCGGAGAATGCCTCGTCCATCAGCAGAATGGGCGCATCATTCGCCAGCGCACGAGCCAGACCAACACGCTGCTGCATCCCACCGGATAACTGATTGGGATAGCTGTCCTCGAAGCCTTTAAGGCCCACACGCTCAATCCAGTAACGCGCAGACTCTTCCTGCACCGAACGCGGCTTACCCTGGATTTCCAGACCAAAGACGGTGTTATCCAGCACCGTGCGGTGAGGCAGCAAAGCAAACTTCTGGAATACCATCGCCGTTTGATGACGGCGGTACTCACGAAGCGCATCCTTGTTCATCTTGACCACATCATCACTGCCCACGAGCACTTCGCCCGCCGTCGGATCAATCAGACGGTTGATATGGCGGATCAGCGTCGACTTGCCGGAACCCGACAAGCCCATGATCACCTGAATACCACCTGCAGGCATGCTGATGTTGATGTCTTTCAGACCGAGCACATGGCCATGCTGTTCATTCAGCTCGGTCTTGCTCATGCCCTGGCGTACCAGATCCACATACTTTTCAGGCGTCTTGCCGAAAATCTTGTAGAGATGGCGGATCTCAATACCGAGACCCTGCTTGTCATGATCAGCCATGAACCACCTCCAGATGCTTCTGCAGTCGCTGGCCATAAGCCTGACTGACACGGTCAAAGATCACGGCAATACCGACAATCGCCAGACCGTTAAACATACCCAGGGTGAAATACTGGTTGGCAATCGCCTTGAGAACAGGCTGCCCCAGACCCTGAACACCGATCATGGAAGCGATAACCACCATCGCCAGCGCCATCATGATGGTCTGGTTAATCCCCGCCATGATGGTAGGCAACGCCAGCGGCATCTGAACTTTAAAAAGACGCTGCCAGGAGGAGGCACCAAAGGCATCCGCCGCTTCCAGTACATCTTTATCCACCAGCCGTATGCCAAGATTGGTAAGACGTATCATCGGCGGCAAGGCGTACACCACCACCGCAATCAGTCCAGGCACCTTGCCGATACCCAGCAACATAACGACAGGAATCAAATACACGAAGCTCGGCATGGTCTGCATGATGTCGAGTATCGGGTTAATAATGCTTTGCATCTTGCTTGATCGGGCCATCAGTATGCCGATGGGTATACCCACGACGATGGCGAGCACCGTACACACAAAGATCATCGACACCGTTTTCATGGTGTCTTCCCACATATCGAAATAGCCAATCAACAGCAAAATACCGACCGTACCAGCCACGATCTTCCAGTTGCGACTGGCCAGCCAGGCAATGCCAGCGATCAATAACAGAATAATCGGCCAGGGCGTATTGGTCAGAAACCGCTCAGAGCCGACGAGAAAGGTATGCAGAGGTGAAAAGAACGCTTCGATATTGTCCCCGTAGGCACGGGTAAAAGTGCGGAAGCCTTCATCAATAACTTTTTTTAGTGACCTGAGCAGGTCTTTGTCCATGTGCGGAAAATCCGCTAACCAGTTGGCCATGGCGTTCTCCAATGAAATCCTGGGGAACGCGAAGGCTCATCATGAGCCTTCGCAGAGAAGGGCACACTACGAAGAAGCCTCACGGTGACTTCTTCATGCCAATTGCCATACGGCCCTTAGAGTGAATCTTTGATCTTGGTGGCAACGTCAGCAGGAACCCACTTGGTCCACAGGTCTTCGTTGTGCTCCAGGAAGTACTCCGCACCCTCTTCACCAGTTGCCTGGTTATCACCCATCCATGCCAGCAGCTTGTTGACGGTGTCGCTGGACCAGCTACGCGCTTTCAGGTAATCCATGGTGACGCCTGCGCGATCCGCAAACTCTTTGGTGACCACCGTTTCAACGTTATCCACAGGCCATGCGTTTGGCTTGGGATCCGGACAGTCCGCCTTGGAAGTACAACGCTTCCACTCAGCCATATCGACCGGCACACCGTGGTCCAGCTTGACCATGTCGTATTTACCCAGCAGTGCGGTAGGCGCCCAGTAGTAACCCACCCAGCCTTCTTTACGCTCATAGGCTTTCGCCATGGAGCCATCAAGACCAGCGGCTGAACCCGGATCAACCAGAACCCAGCCCTTGTCCGCCGCACCGTAGGCTTTGAACAGCTGAGAAGTCACCACCGTGCCACCCCAGCCCTGAGGTCCATTGACGATGCCACCCTTGCTGGGGTTTTCCGGCGCAGGGAAGAGCTCAGGATGCTTGAGCAGATCAGGAATGGTTTTGATTTCAGGATGGGCATCGACAATATACTTCGGTACCCACCAGCCTGATTTACCGCCATCAGAAATCGCTTTGGAGGTGACAATCAGTTTGCCTTCCTTGACGCCTCGGTTCATAACCTCAGGAATCAGATCAACCCAGCCTTCAGGAGCGATATCAGGCTTGCCCTTCTCCTCCATGGAAGTGATGGTTGGCACAGTGTCACCGACAAGCAACTCGACTTCACAGCCGTAACCTTTTTCAAGGATCAGCTTATCGACGTTGGCCAGCACTTCGGCTGACTGCCAGTTCATGTTGGCAATAGAGACGCTACCGCACTCTGCTGCCTGGGATTGTTGAGTCAGACCTGCCAGAGCAATGGCAAGACAACTGATGGCGTAACGTGGCTTCATTTCCTACCCCTTTATTCTACTGCGACGCTGATTCCCGCTCTGTTGGCGGTATTCATGGTTCGAAGACTTGGTTATTCAGAGTTCACCGGAAGGTGAAATCAGTAGGGCACTGCATCAGTGTTACCGACCGAAAGCGACGCTTCTGCGAGCGTTTATTCCGGCTGAGGCTTGCGCCATCAGAACAGCGGCAACTCCAGCATTCTGCTATCCGACGAAAAATAAGAAGGGGGCTATAACGTCCTTTTCTGAGCTTTTTGCGACATATACGACGTAAAAAAGTGAGTCCGCGGGGAGGAAATATCGGGAAGGAGCAGGAAAGAAAGATCATCCAAAAGGTCTGTTTTTGGAGAAAAAGTGAGTAAAAACAAACTTAAAGAGAGTAAGCAAGAAAATTAATTCATGTAGGCACTGATACGCAGCACCTTGTCATTTATTTCTGCACTTACGTAGTAACCAGACTCACCGAGGTTATATTCAAAAACTGGCCCATCAACACTCCAGCGGTACTGTGTATTCGCATCAGCTAAGAGCGACTCATCAATCAACCAGTTTCCATAGAGGGAGAGATATTCGTGAATAAGATCCGGCAAATGGCTTTTACTTAGCGGATATTTAAAGATGACGATAATCGAGGTGCCAATATCCACACAACCACCACCTGTTACCTGAACAGTTTGATCAGGTAACTGTCGAGTAAAGGCACCGGTATTTTTATCGTAAGAAGTAATCAAATCATGTGTGCTAACGTATTTTTCAGTGAAAGCGGTGTAGGCAGTTTCATCAAAGGTGCAGTCGTCACTGGCGTTGGCAAGTGAGCAATAGAATATTGATAGCACTACAACATTAATTCTTAACAGCCCTTTTCCTAAATTCATCAAACACCCTAGAAATCACTTAACAATTGAAACCGACATTTTATAAATCAACACAAAAAGCATAACGACCACAAAAGCATTTCAAAATAAAATATCAGAACTATATATCCAGCCTTTATATTCTTTTCCTGAAACACCTTTATACAGCACCTGGATAGAATTATCATGAAAATCAAGAAGCTGAACTGCATCACCCTTTACAACATAAACTTTTGATTTTTTATCCGTGTAATTCCTCCTCAGAAAATCCTTTTCAGAAGAAATTTTAAAAGTTTCATTTTCAGTCTTTCTTCCCAACACATAGTACTTGCTACTAAAAATATCAAAATCACTACTACTTTCAACATCCTTAAAAACTTCTAAATACTTTTCTCTGTCAAAATTAATAGTAAAATACTTAAAAATCTCTTCATTTGAATTATCATTTTCTATGGAGGCATTTATTTCAGCGCCTAAAAAACCATTCTTATTCAAACTAAGAGAGTATGTATTTGAATGAAAAATAAAGCTTATAGTTAACGCATTATCTTCACCTAAAACTGACTCAAGATCCCAACTATTCTCAAAATAGCTGTGCGATATTATATTTTTCAGATTTATCTCAGAATCATCCCAGGAACCATAGAGAGAGTCTTTATCTCCCTGAGAGAAATGAAAAATGCATATATTATTTTCATGGAAAAGTAATTTATCTCTCCCATATTGATAAAGAAGCGCATCGCATTTTTCATTTGCGTGAGAATAATTGAAAGCCAACAGAAGTAAATATAAAGCAAGCTTTATGAAATTTTTCTTTTCTCTCATTACCAGACGGACTCAACGACCCCAACCATTACTTCCGGTTTTAACGTAAGCGCTTAATTAAAATTTTCTCTGCAGGCACGTTTTATAAAAACAGAGAACATATATTTTAATTTCCATATAACTAATTGCTCACTTTGCAATCCGTTTTATAAATCTCTTTCCCTTTATTCCGAACCAATAATAAACCACTATTATCACCATTTACGGTCACTCTATACTCATATTCTCCATTATGAAATATGTAGTTATTTGAAACAACTGACTGATTGCCTCCTAGCAATGAAATTTCTATATCCCCCTTCCTTCCATATTTATACAGAATAGAATTTCCACTACCTGCACACAATGCCAAACTTTTTAGTTTAGTCCTACATGAAAGAATCGTCACTTCGCTATCACCACAAAGAGATCCACCCCACTTCTTAATATAGGCATCATTCAAATATAGACTATTTTTAACTGTCTCACTTTCGATTGCATGCATATAATATTTTGAAGGCTTACTAAATTTATCTGAAAGAACAGGAAGGAATAGATATGGCATGTCGTCTTTAAAATCGACATCATCCACATACGACCACGCGCCTTCATTATTTTTCATTATTCGAACGCTAGATTGGATATCACCTACATCAGGCGAATATTCATAGTCATACTCCAAATCAGCAATTTCAGTAACTTCGTGGTTCTTAGACAGAAAATATATAACTTGAAAATGTTTACCTGCTTCCGAAGCACTAACGACAGCGACAAGAGAACTCGACATCTCTACATAGGTTAACTCAGCACCTATTACATCGATACTTACTGGCTCTCTATTACTACCGGCCACGCTTGCAACTACTATTCCCCCAGGTTCGTCTGGATACGGAGCAAAACTAAAATCAATACCATTTTTAGACTGAAAGTCTTGTGCGCTTACATTTACTGAAAAGATAATAAAAAATATTCTAACAGCCCATTTCAACTCCCCCTCCCTAGCACAGCCGCTGATTCAAATCTAAAATACTAAAAATATTATAACCGCCAATTAATCAATCAACTTTAGATAGAAATTTTAATCGTTCGTAGACACGAGGAGGAATTTTAATTTCCTTACCTAACTTAGTCATAAGTTTAATATATAAATTATAATTCACACTAATAGCATCATATATATCTTTCTTTTCATCAGATTCATAAGAATTACTATTCACAATAAACATATCATATAAATTATCTGCATAATTTAAATGTGCAACAACTCTAGCTGGATGTTTGTTTATAATATCAGCGAGTACAATATTGGCATAATCATATTTTTTATCTTGACTTAAATAAAAGCCTACATCATTAGCTTTTTGTACGCTTCCTAGATTAGATACCGCATATACATTGTAATCATCAATGTGCATAGCTATCTCTTTCGGAGACCAATTTTTATTAAATAGATATTTATCTTTAACCATATTTTCAAGATCTGAATGATTGATGTTAGTACTGTCATAACAGCATTTCATCAAAGTTACGTTTTCAGAATTTTTTTTCCAGGTCGGATTATAGGAGGATATATAAATATCATATAAATGGATTAAACTCCCTTGAATAGGAACGTATATTTTCTCAAGAATTTCAGAGTTCATACCTACTCCAAAAGAAAAAACAATATATCTTTTATCTTGAGAAATATCAGCATCCAAATCACCTTGACTCACACCAAAATAATTACTCATTTCACGATAAATATAACTCACATCAATTATATTACTATTCCCTCCTTCCTCCAGAGTAATATAGTTGTTATTAAAATCTTTAATACCCAAAGCGTTACTGTATGGACTAAAAAGAATATAGATAAAAAAACAAACCCATCTCATATTACTCTCCTCTTAAAAAACCCAGCCTTCTTACTGCAAATTCCTTTGGCCGCCTAGCTGTAAACCAGATTTTATCTACATAATTCCCATTATCATCTTTTTCATTTGTCTTATCATTAAAATTAGTACCTTCTATCAAATCCAAAAACCTTTCGTATCCTTTTATAGATTCGACTTTGTTTTTATCTATATTAACAACGTAATTATTAGGATGATCGATAAAATAGTGGTCATGCCAAACTCCCCAGCCGAAAGCACCGCGTTGCATATTGAAAATTTGACTTTTTTCAAAGTCATCATATGCTGTTCTAAGGCTCGCATGAGGGCAATTTTTTACATTAAAAATTTCCAACAGTCTTTTGTATTCATTAAGTCTATGCTGACGTCCATTTAGACCACCATTTATATCCATACAACAAGCAAGAAAATCATCTGCTTGAGCATGGTTAAGAAAAGGATGACAATTATGTAAGAACCATACTGAGCAATTGACACTATGAGGAAGAGTCTCTAGTTTTTCCCAATTATTATTTTCAGTAAAATTTTGTTTTGAAAAATTTTCGTAAGACTTATAATTTCTTTTTCCTGTTAACTGAATATATCCTCTACCACGGAAGGGATCGTACTTTCTTTTTCCTTTACCATCATTTTCTAAAGTTTTTGTAAAAAAACCACTTTCCGTCGACATTTGAGAAAACATATAAGCTTTACATATACAAGAGTTAAATCTACTATCCATACCCATAGAAAGATTAAAGTTATTTGCCAGTTCTTCTGCAAAATCCCGTGAAATCTTATTCTTTGCTATAGCAAGCATTATATCTGCATTCAGGTTTCTATCACAACAACTCCCATTTGCAAGAGCATTAATTCCTGCCAATGGCTGAATATGCCATAATAAGTTATCAAATGGAGTATTGATAACTGAAAGTTCTTTGACTCTTTCGGCCTCAAAATCGATAGTATTTCTAACATGCTTACTTAAATTTTTATTATGCCAATCATCTATTAACTC
Organism: Pokkaliibacter sp. CJK22405; assembly: GCF_046614695.1. Classification (NCBI taxonomy): domain Bacteria; kingdom Pseudomonadati; phylum Pseudomonadota; class Gammaproteobacteria; order Oceanospirillales; family Balneatrichaceae; genus Pokkaliibacter; species Pokkaliibacter sp. CJK22405. The sequence continues at coordinate 211,825 of NZ_JBKKHQ010000016.1, read as the reverse complement.
ATTTATCGCTGCTAAGTGATCTTGTCCCCACTCGCTCGGATGATAAGCAACAACCTTATTAACCACATCCCGAAAATTCGTATTCGAGAACGCCGCGTAAAGTTCTTCTTTGGAGAGTTTGCCATCACCTTTGCCAGTATTACTGGAGCCGTCAGATAAAGTGGCTTGGTTATCTGCCGCTGCAAAAATCTTCTTAAAGAACTCTCTAGAATCCTGCGTTACTTCAGTCGCATCCTGAGAGTAAAAACCGCTGGTACTCTCATCGGTTTCTTTGATGATTTGGAAGCCCATCTCTTTAAGATCAAACTGATTGATGACCTTGCCGCGACTGGCCTCAATAAATGTGTCTTCCTTGAAGGGGTACCATTCTTTTCCCTGCGCATCTTTCGTTGGGCTACCACTGACTTCGACATATTCGGGCAGGTAGCCACCGCCAAAAGTATCGTTAAAGATGACTTGCTGCTCAGTAGGTTGCATCACCTTTTTGTGGTTCGCATCCTCTACCGCTTTATAGAGAGTGATTGGCTCTTGTGTCGCGGGGATCTTAAGATACTGTCGGCCAACGTTGACCTTTGCTTTGTTATTTAGCAGATCGTTAATTGCTTGTTCATCACTGTCTGAAAACAATTCAAGATGAACCCAATCATACTGGGTTGCCTGGGAGCCTTGACCATTGGTTGCCTGGACATCGTATCTGCCGATATACCCGACAGGGTCACCGGCTTTCACAGGGATAGGCGTTGGAGGTACATACACCGTGGATTCTGCGCCAGAGTTGCAATGCTCAGGTATACCCAAGCCCAAATCTTCGAGGCTATCGGCCAGTGCTGTAGATTGAATCTCCAACCACACCGTTTTGCCTTTGCTTATCGCGTTCGGCATATCCGTGTAGGCACCATCGACCAGAATTGTGCAGCGAATCATATCGAAGGTGTCACCCTGCGCCGCTTTTGTTCTGCTGGCAACCTGATAGCGGACTTTTGTTCCCGTTTTAATCAACCCAGCGGACGTTGTTTTATCTTCTTCTCGCGTGCCACGTTGCCCTTTGGTAAGAGCCTCACGCTGCTCAGTCCAATAGATCGGTTTAATTTGAGCTTTCTTTTCTTGCGTAAACGCTTCTACTTTACCGCTATAGACATAGATTTCCTCACCGGCTTCTTCATAACTACCATCCTGCTTCCTGACGGTTTTTTTCACTTTATAAAAAGTATTTGTACTACCACTATCGTATTGAAAAGAGCTGGCACTACCTGACTGCTTGGAAAGCACCTCTCCGTTTTCAAAGTGACCGTCTTTTATTAGCCACCCTTCCTTTGTCGTATCTTTTTTTCGAAGGTTGGTGCGGCCTGTGACTTTAATAAGTAATAGTTGTTCTGATGGCTCCTCTTCATTTTTCTTATATTCGGAAAAAGGCGTGAGGTGCATATAAAGACTGTACAAACGCAGACTATTATATTCTGGTGGAGTCTCCTCCATGGGCGCAGGTGTTGCGGGTTCAGGCTCCGCAGCCACAATTGCCGCTGGCAAAGGCTCAGGACGCAAACAAGAGTCCACGATATACAGCTCATCACCTTCATGAACCGCCAGGTCGCAGCTCATCGGCGTAATAATTTTACAGTGGAAGTATTGATGCGAAGTTCCGCCCTGCACAGCGCTAACGGTATCGACTGACAATAGCTCTACCAGCGTTTGGCTACCCACCTTTTTAAAGTCAGCTCCTGCAGGATCAGCCCTGCCATTTGCCGTACTTTTAACCACATAGCGTACCGGTGTAATCAGCGTTATTGGCGCATAAAGCGTCTGCCCATCAGTAGAAACCTGATAGTAATCAAGCCCGTTTGGAGCCCTTTGTGAAGTGCCATCGACAATCGTCATTTCGGAGTCTCTCGCCACTTTGACTTTATTAGTCGCGGCATTGAAACTCGCGGCCTCAAGAGACTTCCTCATTGTCAGAGGATCTTTACTCGTGGCAACCCGATAGCGCTGACCAGCGGCCACGTTGGCAGCCTGAGGAGCTGCGGCAGGCGTTTCTGCCGCTTTGGGGGGGTCTTTCCTTTTCGGACTTTTGTAATCATGCCGGACCAGACAGAAGTCCAATGAGGTATAGAGCTCAGCCTCTCTTAGCCCATCGACAGCCGGTAAGGTCTGTTTGAAATAGTCTTCATTAATGCGGTAGGCAACAACTTCGCCGTCGGCAATACAGCGAATGGGTAATTTAGCCCGGTGATGGGGAAACATGTGACCCGTTAAATGAATGCCGCCGTGCCAGAAATTATTCTCGCCCAATAGGTAGTTACCCATCAGGTTACCGCCGATCTTGTTATCCAGCTCTTCGGCATTTTTAAACTCGGTGCCATCTGCCTTGACTACGGGTAAAGCAAATTGCGTCGGTTTGAATTCCGGCGCAGGAGTGGCTGCCGGTGTTGCAGAAGAAGTTGAGGCAACCGCTGCGGGTGTGGCAGTGGTGGTGTCCGTACCTGTTGTCATCCGTTATATCCTGTTGCCTTCTCAGTAACTAAAGCCATAAGTGGCATCGGTCATTGGGCTTACTTCACGCTCGTAATGTGGCATCTCGCTGGAATCCCCTGCTCCCACATAGACGCCGTCTTTTGCGTAGGTTTTATCGCCAATCTCGACCGAGGCATTACCACTGACAATCACACCACCGTGAACGGTGCGGTCGCCTTGGCGCGCGGCGGGTTTCCCGTTAATAAAAACCGTGGCGGAGCCTGCAGCGATAGCATCTGGCGGCGCATTACAGATCAGGGGGTCTCCCACCCGAGCCGCCGGTACACCGCCAATAAAAACGTTAGATGACCCTCCCGCTACCGGACCGCCGACATGAGGCGTCTTTCCCCGTTTTGCAGGACAGGTGTGATAGCTTCCAACCACCGCTGCTGGCTTACCCATAAACTGGAATTCCTTTTCTGTGGTGAGGCTCAGTGGCCTGATGCTCCCATAGCACGGCGGAGTACCAACCCAGCGTATTTCTCGCCAGCTGTAATATGTGGCCAGCACTGGCTGGCATGAGTTGTAACTCCACCCATCTCAAAAGTTGCTCGACCGCACCGCTCTCTCCATCGCAGTGTTGTTTACCGAGTAACTGTGTTGAAGACAGCAAGGGGGCCTCGTACCAGAAGCGCGTAAATTGGGCCGCATCGCTTCTGGTATGAAGGGGATAGTTCAAGACGTGAGTAATATCGACGTTTTCCCAGCGCTGTAGCTGCTGAGCCAACAGCTCCGGACCGGAGCCTTCGGTGTAGGGTCGCCAACGCGAGTGACGAACATCTGCCACACGACGCGTGCCTGATGCAGGACTGACATGAGCAATACAGAGCGCCTCGCTTTGAACCGAAGCCGGGTTCTGAGGTAGTGGCGTAGTCACCGCCACCACCATCACATGCTCAGACGTAGAAAGATGGTGCTGAATGCGGTTTAGCGCCATCGACAGCGCAACACTACCGTACATAAAGAGATCAACAGCCCGCGTGTGAGGCAGTGCCTGATAGATGGCATCAAACTCTACGGAGTGAAGCCCAAACTCTGGTAGCAGGAATACACAAGGATGCTCGTTCAGTTCAGGGTACCGGCGAAGTGCAACATCTATCATCGCCAGCGTGCGCTCACAGGGATTCGCCCCCTGGATATCAGCAAGCAGATACGACGTCGGAGAATACGCATCGGGAAGAGGTACATCACCCAACAGCTGGGCTAAAAGCCGGATCGACATCGTCATCGCCGCCACTTCCTATAACCACAGGAAACCGCCAGGCGAAAGCCTGTCATTAAAAACCTAAGGAGTATCATCCGCTCGTCCCTGAACAGATCACACACAGGCTCCAGAGTTAAGCCTGCGGGAGGGGTCTAAGTGAGATGCCTATCATAGAACCAGCTCACTCACACTCAGTAACATTTTTTAACTCAGGCACTGATTATCCTTTTTTCCTCCCTTTTCCCCTTAACCGGCTTGTTAGCCGCTGCTGCAGGCATAAGAAAACCGACGCTTTCGCATCGGTTTTGAGTGATACCTCACCGCTTTGTCAGCGTCAGGCTTTAAAGAAATGCATGATCCAGGACATCATCACCCGATCATCGACCTCAGCGTTCAGTGATACCTGCCCTTCGCGGATGCGCTCATCCGGAATCACACCGCGGCGCAGGTTCATCAGATCCCGCGAGTAGGTTTTACTGAATTCAGGATGGCCCTGAACACTCATAAAACACTCACCGTAAGCCAGCATGTAGAAAGGACAGAAGCGACTGCTGGCCAGTACTTGTGCCTCAGGCGGCAGCGTCACTACCTGATCCTGATGGCTGACAATCAGATCAAGCTTGTCCTGTTGAGGTTGCATCCAGGGTTTCGGGCTGGATACGGCATTGAATGACATACCGACCCCCCAGCCTTTTTCAGAGTTCAACACTTCTCCGCCCAGGGCTCTGGCAATCAGCTGATGACCGAAGCAGATCCCGACCAGCTTTTTGTTGGCTTCGTACAGGGCGCGAACAAAGTCCTCCAGCTGGCGAATCCATTGGTTGTCGTCATTCACACAACTTTTACTGCCGGTGGTGATATAGGCATCACACTCCCCGACCGAGGCGGGAAGTTCCCCCTCCAGACAGCGGTAGACCGCAAAGGTGGCATCGGGCGCCTGCTCACGCAGCAGCGCCTCGAACATTGCCGGATAATTGCCATGGTCCGGCTGCAAGGCCGGATTGACATCATCACACTGCAAAATGCCGATTTTCATCACAGCTTCTCCTCGTTTCAGGAAGCCCGAAAGCTTCCTGAGCACGGTGACTTGTAATTACAGCGTGCCTGAAAGGGCTGCCAGATAGATTGCCTTGTACTGCTCGGCGGTAAAGGGAATAGGGTTTGAGCCCGCCGTGGGATCTTCTACCGCCATGCTGGCAACCTGATCCGCCTGCGCATCATTCAGGCCGATTTCAGCCAGCGTGTGAGGAATCCCCAGGGAGGCGCGAAGCTCCAGCACCCAGGTCAGGAAGCCTTCAAAGCTATGCTCTGGCAGATCCAGATAACGCGCCAGATCACCGATACGTGGCGCAATCACCGCCTGATTCGCCTTCAATACATAAGGCATCAGGATGGCATTCAGCATGCCGTGATGCTGGTCAAAGAGCGCACCGAGGGGATGAGCCAGTGCGTGCATGGCGCCCAGCCCCCGCTGAAATGCGGTTGCGCCCATGCTTGATGCCACCAGCATTTGCAGACGGGCTTCAATGTCATCGCCCTTCGCGACCGCACGTGGCAGGAAGTCTTTAATAAGGCGCATACTTTCCAGCGCAATGCCTTCTGCCATCGGGTGATAACCCGGCGCGCAATAGGCTTCGAGACTATGGGACAGCGCATCCATTCCCGTTGCCGCCGTAATTTTGGCAGGCAGACCGACGGTCAGCTCCGGGTCCAGAATGACAATCTCCGGCAACATGCGCGCATGGAAAATAATCTTCTTCACATGCTTGGCGGCATCGGTGATGACAGACGAGCGTCCGACTTCGGAGCCGGTTCCTGCCGTCGTCGGCACAGCAACGACAGGCGCCATGCCTGCGACATTGACGCGCAGGTAGTTGTCACCCACATCTTCAAAATCCCAGATAGGACGGTCCTGGCCGACCATCAGCGCAATCGCCTTGGCCGCATCCAGCGCGGAGCCACCGCCCAGTGCGATGACACCGTCATATTCACCTTCCTTGAAGGCTTTCACACCGGCTTCAACGTTTTCGCCAGTGGGGTTGCCTTTGACTTCAGTGAAGAGACCGGCAGGCAGGCCGTCTTTTTCCAGCATCGCCAGAATGTTGGGAATCATCGGTAAGGCTGCAAGGCCCGGGTCCGTCACCAGCAGCGGGCGACTCATGCCCAGCTCTTTACAGGCCACGGCCAGATTGTCGATGCGGCCTACGCCCACGCGCATATTGGTGGGGTAGTTCCAGTTACGGGTAAAGTGGGCAAATTGCTCACGTGAAGTTGGCTGCGTCATCGAAGCAATCCTTAAACAGCAGTTTTGATGTGGTAAGACTTGGGACGTGTGAGGGATTCAAAGCCCACGCTCGATAAGGTGCAGCCACGGCCGGAATCCTTGATCCCCGTCCAGGCCAGCGCAGGGTCAAGATAATCGCAGCGGTTCAGGAAGAAGGTACCGGTTTCCACCTGATCACCCAGTGCAATACCGGTATCGATATCGGCGGTAAAGATCACCGCCGTCAGGCCGTAATCGCTGTCATTCATCAGGCGAATCGCCTCTTCGTCACTGCTAACTTTCTGAATACCGACCACCGGCCCGAAAGACTCTTCGGTCATGACACGCATAGTGTGATCAACATGAGTCAGCACCTGAGGCGCCAGATAGGGCGTACCTTCTTTGTCCATGGGGAACAGTGCCGCGTCAATATGCGCTACCGCGCCCTGCTCAATTGCTTCACGAATCTGGCCGCGAACAAAGTCAGCGGCGCTGGCTTTAACGACGGGGCCGAGTGTCGTTTCAGGGTCATCCGAGCGGCCGAGCTTGTAGGTCTTCACCAGCGCAACGGCTTTCTCGACGAACTCATCGTAGACCGCTTCGTGTACATAGATACGCTCAATGCCGCAGCAGGACTGCCCGGAGTTGAAGAAGGCACCATCAATCGCCGTCTCGACCGCATGATCAATATTGGCATCGGCACGGACATAGGCAGGGTCTTTGCCACCCAGCTCAAGACCCACACCGATGAAGCGGCCGACGGCAGCACGCTCGACCATCGCACCGCCAGCCACGGATCCGGTAAAGGCAACATAGTTAATGACAGGTGCCTGAATCAGCGCTTCGGTCGCGGCATGATCAAGGTGCAGATACTGGAACACACCTTCAGGCAGACCGGCCTTGGCAAAAGCCTCTGCCAGACGCTCGGCACACAGTGGGGTTTGCGCTGAGTGTTTGAGGATGACAACGTTGCCCGCGAGAATGGCCGGAATCACCGCATTGATGGCGGTCAGATAAGGGTAGTTCCAGGGAGCAATCACCAGCGCAACACCTATGGGTTCACGCTTGATATAGCGAATAAAGCCGTCTTTCTCAGCCACCTGCACCGGCGCCAGTGCCTGCTCGGCAATGCTGCTCATGTAACGACCGCGCTCTTCCACGCCTGCGACTTCGCCCTGGGTATAGCGAATAGGGCGGCCCATCATCCAGGTCAGCTCTTTGGCGATCTCTTCCTTGCTTGCCACAAAGGCAGCAATCGCCGCCTCACACAGTGCCTTGCGCTCAGCCAATGGCACTTTTTTCCACAGCGCCTGCGCGCGCGTCGCCTGTGCCAGAGTTTCATCAATCTGCGCATCGGTGGCATAAGGGCGTTCGACATAAACACTATTGTCGATCGGGCTGATGGTCTTCAGGGTCATAACTTCTCCCGAGGGACTGCTGGGCAGTCCGTTGCTAACACATTTAAACGACGTAATAAGAAATACACTGGCGACAGCACCCTCAGGTACCGGCCTCAAAACCATAATCGCGCTCAACACAGGCGATACGCGTTTTAAACGCCTGATACCAGTCCTGCTTGCCGCGACGCTGCGCTTCCTGGTGATCGACCTGCTGCTTCCACGCACGGATGGCCTCAAGGTCGCGCCAGTAGGAAACGGTGATACCGACCTCTTCCCGCGCCGACTCCATCCCCAGATAGCCGGGTTGCTGCTGCGCCAATGCCACCATGTGCTCGGCAGTCTCAACATAACCTGCGTCTTCCTGCGTCCGCAGCGAGGTAAAAATCACCGCGTAGTAAGGAGGCCTGGGGGTGGAGGCAATACTCATGGCATCAGTCTCAGGCTTAGATAATTTCGAAATAGCGATCCAGTTCCCAGTCACTGATGTGCTTACGGAACTCTCGCTCTTCCCACTCTCGGCTCGCCGCAAAATGCTCAACAAAGGCATCACCGAACATCGTGCGCGCCGCTTTGGAGGCTTTGAAACGCTGAGCCGCTTCCCAGAGCGTGGTTGGCAGTGCCAGCTCGGATGGATGCTCCTGTTCATAGCTGTTGCCCACAATTTCCTCTTCCGGTTCCCATTCCTGCATGATGCCGTAAAGGCCGGAGGCCAGCGCCGCCGACAGCGCAAGATAAGGGTTGCCATCAGCGGAACCGAGACGGTATTCCGTGCGTTGGGACTTCTCCGATCCGGGGATGACTCGCAGCGAGGTCGTGCGGTTCTCGACCCCCCAGGTGGCATGGGTCGGCGCCCAAAAGCCGGGAATCAGGCGCCGGTAGGAATTCAGCGTGGGCGCCACCATACAGAGGAATTCCGGCATCAGACGTTGCTGACCTGCCAGAAAGTGACGCTGCAGTTTGCTCATATTGTGCTTCTGCTCAGCATCATAAAAGGCGGACTTGCCTTTAAGCTTGCCCTTGCGATGGCGCAGCGAAAGGTGAATATGCCCACTCTGGCCGGGATAGTCTTTTGACCATTTGGCCATAAAGGTCGCCATCAGATTATTGCGCTGGGCCAGCACCTTCATGAAGGTTTTAAAGAGCGCGCCCTTATCACCGGCAGCGCTGGCATCATCCACCGCAATGGCCGCTTCCAGCACGCCGGGGCCGGTCTCGGTATGCAACCCCTCAATGGGGAAATCCATGGTTTCGCCAAGCTTCAGAATCTGGTGGTACAGATCGGAGTGCACGGTATTGCGGATGATGGAGTAACCCATCCAGTCAGGCGTAAAGGGCTTAAGGTTGCGAAAGCCCTTTTCGCGGATACTCGCCGGGGTTTCATCAAAGAGGAAGAACTCATACTCCAGCGCGGCGAAGGCATCAAAGCCCATCTCCTTGCCCTGCGCCAGCACGCGCTGCAAGGTGCCTCGCGGACAAATCTCGCTGGCCGCCTGATCAAACTCGGCGAGGAACAGCAGCATGCCGCCGTCTTCAAAAGGTAACTCACGGCAGCTGGAAGGAATGATGCGCACAGGCGCATCGGGGTAGCCGGTGTGCCAGCCGGTATACTTCGCATTGTCATACAGCTGGTCTTTGACATCCCAGCCCAGCACCACATCACAAAACGCAAAACCGCCTTCCAGAGACGAGAAGAACTTGTCCCGACTCATGTACTTGCCCAGCATCACACCGTCATTGTCGAACAAACCGACCTTGACGTGGGTGAGTTCGCGCTCCTTCACAATCTGCTTGGCATCGGCAATGGTTTTTACGTCTCTGGGATTCATCTGTCCTTCCTTTGTGTCTCGGACAAGACCGCTGCTCGGTCCTGCATCCATAGCAAAGGCAGCAAGCAACTGTCGTGCACAACCACTGCCGGTCGGCGCCGGGCGCCGTGGGAATCGTTCTGAGTAAAACCACCTTATAGCGTCAGCCCCCCGGACGACGCAATCAGATTCATTTTGGCCGGGAGACTACTATTAAAAAAAATGATAGTGACAGAAAGGCAAGCAAAAATGCCGGCCTGCACCGGCATCGGAACGCCTCGGACGACGCTACAGACATAAAAAAAGCGAAGGGGCTAACCTTCGCTCTTCTCTCGCTTGCGCTATGTAAAAGCGCCGGTGTCGCTCACACCGCCGCTTTGGCGGAACGCTGTTGCTGGCGCTTGCGCCATGCGGCTTTAATGCGACGACGCTCATCAATGGTGCGCTTCACATCTCCCCCAAGATGGCTTTCGCCACGTTCTTGGGACAACTGCATTTGACGCTCACGCTCACGAAAACGCTGAAGCTGCGCATCGGTCAGGGTTTCATGACACTGATGGCAGCTCACGCCGGCAACGTACTCAGGACGCTGTTTGTCTTCCTCGGTAATCGGACGACGGCAGGCGTGGCACTGATCGTACTGACCCTTTTGCAACTGGTGGTTAACCGCCACACGGTTATCAAAAACGAAGCACTCGCCTTCCCACATGCTGTCGTCCTGAGGCACTTCCTCCAGGTATTTGAGGATGCCACCTTCCAGGTGATACACCTCTTCAAAACCCTGCTCTTTCAGGTACGCCGTGGACTTTTCACAACGAATACCACCAGTACAGAACATCGCCACCTTCTTGTTCTTTGAAGGGTCCAGATGGGTCTTCACGTACTCGGGAAACTCACGGAAGGTTTCGGTGTTCGGGTTCAGTGCGCCCTTAAAAGTACCGATCTGAACTTCATAGTCATTGCGGGTGTCGACCAGCACCACCTCCGGGTCAGAAATCAGCGCATTCCAGTCTGCTGGTTTCACATAGGTACCCACCACTTTGCGGGGGTCGATACCTTCCACACCCATGGTCACGATCTCTTTCTTCAGCTTGACCTTGGTGCGGTAAAAAGGCAGTACGTCGGTATAGGACTCTTTATAGGAAATGGGAGACATGCGCTCATCGCTGTTGAGCCAGTTCAGCAGCACATCAATCCCTTCACGACTTCCGGCCACGGTGCCGTTAATACCTTCGGCGGCCAGCAGCAGAGTGCCGCGAATCTCATGGGCTTCCATCACCGCCAGCAGCGGATCGCGGATGTCATTAAAATCAGGCAGGGCGACAAATTTATACAGGGCACAGACAACGTACTGGGACATGCTTTTCTCCATGCGATCTGGAACGTAAAACCAGAGCAAGTGAATGAGGGATAACCGGCAAAGGCGAGTGGTTCGCACTTTTGCGGTGATTTCGAGGGGCAGTATTGTACCCGCCAAGGGCCGCCAGACCAAGGCTTGGCATCGATGTGTCAGCGATCGACGCCAAGATTACGACCCTCTGCGCCTGCCTCAAAAAATGGCGCAATCGGTTGCGAATCACTCTAGGCAGATTTCCACCAACAGGCGTAGAGTTGAAACTGATTCTCAGGTCACGAGGACCTGAGTACACGCAGTTGGCTATTCCGAGAAGTATTTTTAAGATGAGGAACCCCTCATGATCAGAGCCTTTCTGCCCTCCGATCGATCCGCTGTCGAGTCCCTTTGGCAAGACACGGAAAATGAAATTAGCGCCTATTATCATCCGGCCTGGCGCAGCTATGAACGGCTGGAGCAGCTGGACCACGTTCTCGAACAGGGCGAAACCTGGGTCTACCTTCACCAGTTGCAGGTGGTGGGTTTTATCAGTCTGGTCGATAACGAAATCGTCTGTCTGTGTGTTGAACCGGAACATCGCGGTAAAGGTATCGGCTGTACCCTCCTTAACCATGTTCGCTGCTTTAACCCCGAGCTGACCGCCGTGATTTATGAATCCAACCGTCAGGGCCGTCATTTCTATGACCGCTACGGCTTTGTCACCAGCCAGCGCTTTACCCGCAATCAGGACGGTCAGGCACTGCTACTGATGCAGTATCAGGCGCCCTTTATGCGTGAAGCGACCTTCCCTATGTTCGAGTTACCGATGCAGATCCACTAAGGGTCTGCATCCCCACCCCACTCTTCATTGCTATTGGCAAGTCACCCCTTTTCACTACAATGAGCCTCTTTTTTGATCATGGAGGATCATGTGGTGAAGCGCTTTCTTTTACCCTTGTTGGCATCGTACTTACTGCCTCTTCTGAGCTGGGCCGCGCCCGCTATACTGCCAGAAAACCTCAGGCCGGGGGTTCACTTTGAACATGGCGACTGGGAGGTTAGTTGCGACAATACGCGTACCTGCCGAATGGCGGGGTATCAGGATGAAAGCAGCCAGAGCGCATCCCTGTCGGTATTACTGGAACGCACAGCAGGACCAAGCACACCCGTTTTGGGCCAGTTTCAACTAGGTACATATGATGATGACGGCGCAAGTCCACCAATAACCGCCGTTGAAATGCGTATCGATGGTAAGTTTCTTGGCAATATCAAACTGGAAGATACGCTGGGAAAACTCAATGACTCCCAAGTAGCGGCGTTAATGAACGCACTGGAATATGAACACCCCATCACCTTCAGCAGCAATCAAAAGCGTTGGGAGTTGTCTTCAACAGGCTCTAATGCCGTATTTCTGAAAGCAGATGAGGTACAGGGTCGCCTGAATACCCCCTCAGCCCTTTACCAAACAGGTAAGCTGCCAGAAACACAGGCACTCCCTCCATTACCAGTTCCGGTAATTCATGCCGCGACAGTTAAAGATCAGGAAGCTCGAAGTTTCCCTGACAAGAAGGCTTCATCATGGATAAAACGCCTGAGAGATAAAGCGACCAAAGCCAATGAGTGCCCTTCTCTTTCCGAATCAGATGGGATCGGTGAGCCAACAGTTCAGACTGCAGAACTCTCAAATGGCTATAGCCTAATCATGACTCAATGCTGGTTAGGTGCTTATCAAGGTGGGTCAGGAGTATGGTTACACTATCCTGATGACACCCCTTGGCCTTTACACCTTCCCTACAGCGAAGGCTTTGCCGATGTAAGCGATTATTATCAAGGACAACTACTATCAAATTTTAAAGGCCGGGGTCTTGGCGATTGTTGGAGTAGCCAGGACTGGACATGGACCGGACATAATTTTGAGCTAACCGGACAGTCCTCTACGGGTATGTGTCGCTTGGTAGCAGCAGGCGGCGCCTGGCATCTTCCAACCTTTGTTTCCAGGGTGGAAATACCCTAAAACACTCTGCGCATAGGTAACGCTTCTCCTTTGTGGCATAACCTGACCACAGGACGCATAAAGCTCGCCGGTCCGGCGTTAGCTAAAGGAGAAAAGTGTGATTTCACGTCTACCACACTGGGTGGAAACAGCCGCTTTTGTATTGGCGCTGGTCGCAGGTTATGTGAATGCTGTCGGTCTGGTCGGTTTTGATCTCCAGGCGGTTTCCCACCTTTCAGGCTCTACCAACCTTCTGGGTGTGAATGTCGCTCAGGGTTCTCACGAGACAGCCCTTTATCTGTTTGGGGTTCTTCTGGCATTTCTGGTCGGCGCTGCCTGGGCAGGCTGGCTGCTACACGGCACAACGCTCAAGCGCGGACATTACGATATCGCCCTGATCTGTTCAGCCGTGCTGCTGTTCGCGGCGATGGCATTATTCTGGCACTTTGACTATCCGGGGATTTTCCTCGCCTCTGCCGCCTGCGGTCTTCAAAATGCGCTGGCGACGACCTACAGCGGAGCGATTGTCCGCACCACTCACGTCACCGGTATTTTCACCGACCTTGGCATTATGCTCGGCTCGCTAGTTCGCGGTGAACCTCTGAACCGCCGAAAAGCCAAGATCTTTCTTATCATCATTACAGGCCTGATCTGCGGTGGTTATGCAGGCACCTTGCTCTTTGGCCAATTACGCTTTGATGCCCTCGCCGTTCCTGCTATCGCCTGCCTGCTAATGGCAGCGGCCTATCGCTTTTATCGTCGATATCACAATGAACTGCTTGAGGCCGCTGAAACCTAACACCGCAAAAGCGCCTTGTAGCAAGCACAAAAAAATACCTCTAACTAAAATTCAGATTTAAAACGTAGAAAAGCCTTACAGGGCATATCCTGTAAGGCTTTTCTCTAAGCTTTAACTACGGGACGGATAGTTAACGGCGGTTAATCATGACCTGATTGGATAGGTTGGAGGATTATTAGCGTCGATTTAGTAGACTTATCTTGTATAGAAAAGTGAAAGGGAATGTTTATTTTGACAATATATGCGGAATATTATAGAGCGTCATCTATCGACACAGAGGTGGCAATAATGACGCACTAAGCGGGTTATAATCTGTAGGGAAGCGAAATCTAATCCACTGTTTAAGTTCCTGATTATGTTGTATAGGATAAAATGCTCTGTTGCAGGCTAGCAGTGTACTGTAGTTGATCTACAAGTGGAATTACAGCAACTCGAGATATCCTTTCAACACCTAGATTCTCATGCGCAATGCTTACCGTAAAATGTTTATCTTTAGTCGGCAGCCAACTCAAATCTCTAATCCATTCAAATAGGCGTTGCAAATTATTTATTTTCTTAAGTCCTTTTTTAAATACATCAAGTGTAACCACAGGAATATTAGATTCATGCGAAGCTGTACCACCATAGCCTTGAATAACAACAACACCTTGAACCTTCCATTCAGAAGGATTTCCAACATTAATAATTCCGTTAAACGAGTTTTTAATAAATTCAGTTAAATTATTTTCAAAAAAAACAATTTTACGATTAAGTTGATCTACTTTAGAAGATGTAGCCTTCATCTTATTATAGACCTCACGCGAATCACCTGGTTGTAAAATCCATCGAAACTCAAGCAATAGAACAGTTTTACTAGCATCATCAACTATGAGGCCATCAATTTCCTCTTTATTTTTATTAAACTTAAACTCTCTGTTAAAAATAAAATATTTCCAACATTCTAACGAAGACTTTATATTAGAAACCATATGTTCCTCAAAACTTTCGCTTTGAGCATCAAACTCTTTTTGCCTTGTCTTAGCCATAAGAGATAAAATATTCCTCTGAACATTACTGTTCAGTATATGGATGCACGGAACCATAAACATGTTCGACTTGGATAAATATAACGGTTGCAAAGCAGGGTCAGGCGTTTTACTTTTCCTACCAAAAGTCAGCATATCTATAAAGCTATAAACCTCTTCATTGGCAATGCTTGCAAGTTGCATTAGATCTTCACAAAGTTGTTCTCTACTTATAATTAGCACTAGACTTGACTCCCCACCTCCCTTTAAAGAGTATTTCAACGCCGCAATTTCTACGGCCAAAATATGGTAGAAGCACCTTATTAGTAATGCATTGATCAGTGCGTGAGTTTTATATGAGCCTCCCCAAGGAAAGTCGAAGTTATCAGGTATAATTTTTTCTCTTTGCGGAATGTGTTTAGCTATTTCACATGTCGTAACAGCGTCATATTTATAGGTGACTCTCTTACGTCTAATTCGTACAGAATCATGCATTCTTGAAAAGATTAAATGAGCTTCAGGGACATCACTAGTTAGCCAGAAATGTAAGATTCCTGTTATGTCAGTTGAAACATCTGCACCATGACCAAGGAGCTCCAATACGCTATATCTCATGTCTAATGAGTCATGATACTTTAGCTCATACCCTCCCTCTACTTTAATAAATTTGCCATGAGAGTTGTATGTTGCAGCTACTAACCTCGATAATCTTTCGTACTTCTTACCCGCTTCAAGTAACATTACAGATTTTTCATACGATTTAGGGATAGTTTTTTCTGGCAAAGTGACTTTATTATTTAATGCATGCTTCAACACGTGGCTAATGGAGTGACGTAGTGAATATTTATACGCATCTACAAAAGATGGGTCAATTTTTCCCTCCGGAATCCACCCAGCAAAAAACATTCTCAGCGTATCCTCCGCAACAGTGAATAAATGCCATACTGAGATATCAACTAAGGGATGAGGAGGTTCGATAATATAAAACTCCTCATCAATCATTAACTCAATATCAGCTCTGTGTGTAGCATAATCCCCACTCATTATTCACCTATATAAGATTGTTGGCTAACTTCAAATGCCATACAGCATCAAGGAAAGTAACATAACGTTTGGTTAAGAGGCCGGCTTGAGTCTCTCCCGAGTGAGCAATGCAAGAAACTTGAACTATTTTTTTATGAGTCGCGACTCAAGCACTTTAGCTGGTTGAACTATGCCGTTAGATAGAAGTGAAAGTGCATTATTTATTGCAAATTCATGAAGATTTTTAATTCCAGATAAGAATGGCATAGAGTCTTCAATAAATTTATAGGCTTGATCCCCATCCGCATCTAAACCAATTATGCTATAGTTGGCAAGGTCAAGAATTTTTGGAAAAAAATGGATTGCTTCGTTTTTGTTTTCCAACAACTCACTTTCTGGGATTTTTGAGAAAACAATGAGCTCATTATTATTTTTATTTCTTTTAAAGATGTAAGGGAAGTAATCTGTGATATCTTCAATAATCCACTCGTAGCGAGTGGTTTTCATTCGCTCTAGGCCAAGGTAGCGCAGCAAGAGTTCTTTTCTTAAGAATACAGCGTTCTTGTTATGGTGCCAGCAATAAAGAACGCAAAACATGGCAAGACCTCGATGCTGTCTACGTGCGCCTTCGCGAATTTCGAGTTGCTCCATAGTCTACTCCTGCAGTGCATAAAACTTCGATTCTGAGCCAACTCGGCTTACCGTTTTAGCTGCACCCTTTAAATCTGGATAACCATTAGGAGAAATAAAGAGAATTTGGAAAGCATCCTTTATTCTCTTCCGTGAAAACGAGCAGGCGCCTACTGCTGGAATACCTGGCACAGTATCTCAGGCAGCAAGTCCATTCTTTACCTGATACTGCATCAGTTTCTAAATATTTCCAACCGCTTTCTAAACCTATTGTTCTACTAACTGAGCCTGATATTGTGCATTCGCTGGATACACAGCATGCAGGGATGGGACTCTTGAGGAGGTGGGCTGTGTCTGACGTCCATTCTTAGGCCAGATTCGTTGAGAGAGTCGTGTTTGTGGCTACCGTCTTCGGACCGAAAAAACCGGTCTTATCCGGATAGGGTAAATATAAAAAAACCCGGCCAAGGCCGGGTTTTCTCTTTACGCTGTTGTTCGCTGCATTATTTCCAGGTAACGACCGGATCAACATCCGCTTCGTAGTCCACACCGTCAAAACCGAAGCCGAACAGGTGCAGGAATTCCTTGTGGTAACCTGCGTAATCACTCAGCTGGTGGAAGTTTTCCTGAGTCACCTGTGCCCACAGATCCTTGATCTTGGCCTGGGTGGCATCGTTGGTTTCCTTGCCATCCATACGCAGACGGTTCACTTCGTCCGTTTCAGGCGCGGCTTCCAGCAGCTTCTCTTTGAAGAGGCCAGTGATCTGCTCGATACAACCTTCGTGGGTGCCTTCTTCTTTCATGACCTTGTAGATCAAAGAGATATACAGCGGCATAACAGGGATCGCAGAGCTTGCCTGAGTGACCAGTGCTTTCAGGGAAGACACATAGGCTTTCAGGTGCTTGTCCGCATAATCCGTTTGAATAGCCATCGCGGCGCGGTCCAGATCTTCCTTGGCTTTGCCGATGGTCGCAGAACCATAGATAGGCCAGGTCAGCTCTTTACCGATGTAGGTGTAAGCGGTGGTGGTGCAGTTATCCGCCAGCAGATCCGCCTCGGCCAGTGCCTTGATCCACAGTTCCCAGTCTTCGCCACCCATGACTTTAACGGTGTCATGGATTTCCTGCTCGCTGGCTGGCTCAAGGGAAATATCGTGCACGAGGTCTTTATCGGTGTCGTACGTCTTGGTGGTGTACGCCTGACCGATCGGCTTCAGGACAGACTTGTAGGTTTCACCGGACGCAGGGTCAGTACGACGTGGGGAGGCCAGTGAGTAGATCACCAGATCAATCTTGCCCATGTCCTGCTTGATCGCTTCAATGACGTCCGCCTTGATCTCGTTAGAGAAGGCATCGCCATTGAGGGTACGTGCGTACAGGCCAGCATCAGCGGCCTTGTCGTGGAAAGCGGCGGTGTTGTAGAAGCCAGCCGTGGCGGTCTTGCGCTCACTGGGTTCTTTTTCAAAACACACGCCCAGAGTTTTCGCGCCATAACCAAAGGCTGAAACGATACGTGAAGCCAGACCGTAGCCCGTGGAGCAACCCAGAACCAGTACGTTCTTGGGGCCTTCAGAGTAAGGGCCTTGCGCCTTTACGTACTCGATCTGTTGCTGAACATTCGCTGCGCAACCAACAGGATGTGAGTTGGTGCAGATAAAGCCTCGAATCTTGGGCTGAATAATCATGGATGCCTATTTCCCGCTAGTTTGACTGTGCACATTGTAATGCCAAGGGCAACAGAAACAACCTCGGCCTGCAACAGCCACTAGCGCGCCGCAGGAACGGGATCGGTAATCCAATGGACGCGCGCGCAGTTAAGGCAATGCAGCAGGCGTTCAAGAAAGGAGAGATGCGCGGGCGACATCACCAGATGGTGGGTCATGATGCCCGTCGGTTCGCTGGCTTCACTCTGACCAAGACGTCGCGCCGCCAGATGCCGAATCAGGCTGGTCAGCACCCGCACTTCCCCCAGTTCAGCGGATTCTTCCTTATCCAGATGCAGAAGGTCCACATGCACATTGAGCATGGCAACAGCGGCAGGTTCACGCGCATCAAGGCCGGACAACACCTTAAGCGGGGTTTGGGCTAATAACACCGGAAGATCGGGCCGGTAACGATTCCACGGCGGCACCAATACCGGATAAAGCGACTCTTTGAAGACTGCGGCTAAACGCGTAAAGCCTTCGTTGAGGGACTCAATAATCGTTTCAGGTGCCCGATGGGGATCAAGCTCCAGCTTACGCTCCCCCTCTGCAGCATGACTGTGGTGATCAAAACCATGTTGCAGCACACCAGCCAACGGCCAGTTCGCCAGTGCAGGCGCTAGCGATGCCTCAAGATCCGCAGGGATGACCGCCAGAAAGACCGGCGTGTTTTCTTTCTCACTGATCGCTTTCAGTGCCTGCAACTGAGAGGTATCAGCGACAGCATCATCATCTCGCCACCAAAATGCCGGCGTATCGCCTGCGCTTTTCCAGAGCTTAAGTTCCTGCTCCAGTGCCGCCCAGGCTTGTGCCGATGTTCGGTAATCCCGGTGTTTCTCAGCCATGAGCGGTCTCTCGCTCTTGCCAAAGACGCAGGATAATCTCGCCTGTGGTTCGCGCGCCATCAATGTCCAGCGGCAAATGATTCGCCTCTTGCTGCAGAGCCTCTTCAATTGCCTGAGCCATGGACTCAGGCGTCAGGCTCGATTCCGCAACCCAGCTCAGGCGGCCAAGCCCGGCCAAGGCACGCGTCCGGGTAATTTGTTCGGTTTCCCCCGTGCCTTCAAAGGGCACAATCAGGCTAGGCACTCTGGTCAGCAGAATATCCATCAGGGTGTTATAACCGCCTTGAGAAATTGACAGCGCAGCATGGGCAAGCAGCCCACGAAAGTCGTTACGCACCGGCTCAATAATAACGCAGCTATCCGCCAGCGCTTCCAGCCGCTCCCGCTCAGCCGCGGGAAGGTTCGGCCCGATTAACACCCGCCAGCGGTGATCTTTCAGAGAAGTCAGAGGTTTGGCCCGAATCGCCGCATCCATAATGGCAAAACCCACCGCGCCACCACCGGCAGAGACGATGACTTCACCCTGACCTGCGCTTGTCTCCACCGCTGACTGATCGGCGACATAACCGGTGTAGTAATGGGGCACAGGCAGCTGCGGTGTCGCCAGAAAACTGTTCTCCAGCGGGATAAAATCGGCCTGACCGTGTACCAGCACGGCATCAAAATACTTGCCAAGACGATCCAGGGTTTTCTGCTCTTTCGCCTCAGACCGCTGCTGCAAAATATCGCGTACGGAACTCAGGATCAGTGGCTTGGGCGAGGTGGCAACTGCGGCTTTTAACAGCGGCTCAAGCTCAAAGCGCAGCTGTCCACGCCCGAAGGGGTAGCTTTCAATCAGCAGTGCATCAGGTTGTTCTGCGGCAAAAAGTGCGAGCAGTTGCTCGGTGCGTTTGGCTTTGAAGGCATCATCCGCCGGGTTGCCCTCGGCATCGACGAGTCCGCTAAAACTGGCATCCGCCGCGCGTAATGCAGGAAGAGATTCAACTCTTACGCCGGAGAAGTCTGCCTGCGCGACAGACTCTCCGCCCTGAATGACGACAACCTCAAGACCAGCGGATTTCATTCCCTGGGCAACCAAGGCGGCGCGTTTGACGTGTCCGATGCCCAGCAAATGCTGGACGTAGAACAGCACTTTCATGAGATATCCTCGGCCTTGAGAATTTGTCGGCGCCCGTCAGGGCTAACTTGCAGAGGTTTCAGCGGCGTGAAGTAACAAACCTTCGACACGGTCCTGCACACGCGTCAGACCACTCAGCATATCCTCGGACATGCGGCTTTGCGGTGACGGCTGCTCTGCCAGCGCATAAAGCGCTTCGATCATACGGCCCGTGGTCTGCTCCTCACGTGGGTCCAGCATGGTCGCCAGCCCCAGAGAAGTCGCGTTGGTCGCACGAATAAACTGCTCCAGACGCGGCTCAGTGCGAGGAATTAGCAACGAGGGTTTGTTGAAGGAAAGAATCTCGCAGAAGGTGTTATAGCCACCCATGGCAACAATACCTGCAGATTCATTCATCAGACTTTCAAGATTGGAGTCAAAGGTAATGACATGCACGCCACTTAATGGCTCAGCACGTTCAATAAAGCCCTGCTGCTCCTGACGGCTCATAAAGGGGCCAAGCACGATCATCACATCCCAGGGCAAACGCGGGTCCTGCTCATAGGCACGCAGTACCCAATCCACCATGGACGCACCATCGCCACCGCCGCCGGGCGTGACCAGTAAATAAGGGCGCTCAACACGATCAAGATAGCGGGACTGGCTGTATTCCGGCACCTGACGCTCCAGATAACCGGTATAGCTCATTTTGTTCAGCACCTGCCCGGAAATCGGCAGACCTTCCAGAGGGTTACCCATGGCACGGTCGCCATAGACCCAGATTTCATCGTAGAGGTTTTCCAGTGCAGGAAAGGCTTTCTTGTGATGCCACTCTTCGGTGAGCTTGACCGGCTCGTCCATCACATCGCGGATACCCAGCACGGTTTTACAGCGGGTGTCCTTGAGCATCTGCAGGGTGGATTCGACTTCGCCCTTAAGCCCCAGCGGCTCTTTATCGACAATGAAGAGATCCGGATCAAAGGCACGGGCAGTATTCAGAATGATGGATTCGCGCAATGCGAGTGTCTGGCCAAGTTCAATATGCAAACCCAGCGAGGTGTAATCGCCGTTATAGAGCTTGATCACACCGGGAATACGGACGAAGTCGACCCGGGCCTTGAAGTCAAAGCGGCCAATAATGGGGGAGCCTGTAAGAATGAGCACAGACAAGCCCTTAAAGCGATCCACCAGGGCATGCGCCAGTGCACGGCAACGACGCAGATGTCCCAAGCCAAAGGTATCGTGGCTATAAATCAGGACGCGAGCATCATTCAGTCTCAAGTCTTCAACTTCCTCAGCCAATGCATTCATTGTGACAAGCCCTTGTTGCGGAGAGCATTCATCCGTGTTCGAAGCCTGACACGAAACCTGAAAGTGCGCCAGTTGGTAAGACACTCTTTCCAGTAGTTATTTGCTGATGACCCCGGACGGACACAACCCGACGCTAAGGATCAGTCAATTTTCTCAGGCAAAACAGTAGTTTAGCCCAGCTCTTTGACGGCGGGAATGGCACTTTCCTCGACCATTGGTATGAAAAGCTCCATCGGCTCATCGATTCCCCGGAAGGCATGAGTACCCACACTCTGCAAAGGGCTACTCAGCAGCGAGGCCATCTCGGCAGAAATCAGCAGCGGATAACCCAGCCGCTTGGTGGTGTCTTCAATTCGCGCAGTACGATTTACCGCAGGGCCAAGTACGGTGAAATCGAGTCTGCTTGGGGCGCCCACATTGCCGTACTGCACGCGGCCCACATGCAAACCCAGACCAAAACGCAGCGGTGGTAAATCCTCAGCCTGACGTTGGTTGCTCAGCACTTCAATGCGCGCCAGAGTCGCCTGCGCCGCCTCCAGTGCCAGCGCTGCCGCCTGATTCAGATCGACCTTTTCACTCACCGGGAAAACAATCAGCATGGCATCGCCGATAAAGCGCAGGATTTCACCGCCGCGCGAGGTGACTTCTTCCGCCACGGTTTCAAAATACGCATTCAGTGCATCAAGCATTTGATCGGCAGGCTGATGCTCGGTCATGAAGGTAAAGTCACGCAGGTCACTGAACCAGAGCGCGGCCTGAATCTCTTCCATATCGCCGCGACGGATCTGCCCTTTCATCACCCGCTGCGCAATCCTTGGGCCGATGTAAGTCGAGAGCAGGGACTCGCACAGTTCTTGCCGGGCAATCACTTCCCAGTGCGGCTCAAGCACGGCAACCACCAGCGCCAGCTTCTCGATATCCTCACGGCTAAACCCTTCGGCAGCATCAGTACAGAACATCGCCGTCTGAACACGACCATCGGCGTAGACCATGGGAAAGCCAATATAGTCTGTTGCGCCCTGCTCTTTGAGTTCGCTCAGGGCAATATGCATGTCTTCAGCGGGGATCTCGCTCAGGCGATAACGGATAGGCTGGCGTTGAAGGTTCAGCGCTTCAATGGGGCTACCGATATAGCTGGAGGTATCCTTCACTGACAGCATGGCACTGGTTTCTTCCACCTCCGCGCTGCCACGCCACCAGGTATAGGTTCGGCCAATCACTTCCGGGTGCAGCACATTGAGGCCAATACGAATACGCTGAAGCCCCGCACCTGCGCGCGCCAGCGACTCACAAACACGGGTCACCAGCACTTTGGGCTCAACGACCTGGGTATCCAGCATCAACTCGGCAAGCACGGGCAATACCGGCCAGCCGGAAAAGTGCGCCATACCAGAGGTCAGAAGTCGGAACTGATCAGGGGTCATGCAAGTAGCCTCCTTGCAGAAGAAAAGGCGAGTGAGACCACCCTTAAGGATAGAACACCCCATCCGTGCTGCTGGAGTTTTCGTCTCTCAGTCGCAAGGTGCTGCAGAAATGGCGATAGGCAGGAATAAAAACAAGCACTTAACGTGCGAGGAAATCATTGTTCGATATTGCCACAGCCTAAACTTCAGATAGCTGAGACGTCAGGCTGTGCGTGAAATGAAAGAAATGACGCCAGCAAACTCACGCCGACTGCGTGGCAGGAAGCTCACAGTAATAGCCGCGCTCAACCATCAGCTCGAGCAACTTGCGCACATTCTGGCGCGCCTGATGTTCGTGCTCCTGAAAGAAGACCGGCGAAAAGAAAAATGCCGGACGGGCCAACAGGCTCTGCCAGAAGCAGATCTGTCGTTCGAAAAACTCAGGGTCCGTCAGGAAAGGCTTTTCCTTACGGCACTTCATGGAGTCTTTAATGAAGGGATGCCAGGGCAATGCAAAGCTGGACAGGTCAATGTCCATAATCAGTGCCTGGTCGATATTGGCGGGCGATTCACGATGCGTTGTTGCCAGAATCAGCTCATACACATGCTGACGGAAAGCCTCATCCGCACCGGCTGTAAAATGCATGAAAAGCTCGGCGCTTTTCTGCTCATTGTCCCGCGCATCAAACTGGTAGACCGCATCATGAAACCAGAGGGCAAGCTCAATCGCGTCGGCGTTCTCAGCATGAGAGCGATAACGGTCCAGCCATAGCAGGCAATGCTTGATGTGACAGCCATTGTGATAATGGCGCCCCGTCTCTGCATACAGCCTCTCCAGTAGAGCAAAGGCTGCTTCTGCACTTGTTTCACCTGTTGCCAGGGTGCGTTCCCAAAGGGACAAAAAGCGTTCTTTGTTCATAAATAACCAGCCTGCGCTCAGGCGTGCATTTCCAATTGGTTATAGAGTTTCTCGTTGGTGTGGTGCGCCTCAACCAGCTTGTCGCTCAACTGCTTCAGTACATCCAGTGCCACATCAGGGTTAGACGTAATCAGCTGCAGGAAGATAGAACCTTCCATACACAGGGCAGCAACTTCGCCTTTGGCTCGCACCGTTGCGCTACGACGGCCCTTGGAAATCACGGCAATCTCACCAATGAGGGAGTTAGTGCCACGCACCACGGAAATGACCTCACCCATTTCAGTGGCAGCCATGATTTCGACCTCACCTTCAATAATGAGGTAAACCGAATCAGCCGGTTCATCAATAGCAAAGAGCTGCTCGCTGTCTTCGTACTTCATCAGGCGACTGGTGAAGGCAAGCAACTTAAGCTTTGACGTATCAAGCTTGGCCAGCATCGGTATTTTCCGAAGCAGCTCCACTTCCTGATGTATGTCCAACGTTTCCCCCCGCGACCTGCCATGAGTCTCAACACTGTCATGACAAGCAGCAAAATCTTGATCATCACCCGGTAACTGGTGAGTCAATCAGGCATTTCCTGCCTTATAACTCTAGTTCTGGGGTCAGTTTGCGCTGAATGAAACTCCGTGCCACCCAGCGTTGCAAATTCGTTACAGACTCGCACCCCGACTGATACAGGTCAAGATATGATCAGTCAGAACTGTCAAAGTCCTCTGCGACCGACAAAAAATCTGAAACTGCGCAGGCTTCCATCGCCAACCTTGCACTTTTATTGAGTACTTAGGTGACACCACTGGTCAGCCATGGCCCATAAAAAGCGGCAGTTTATTCTTTATCGGCAACAATCCCCGTTAAATAAGCACGCTCCTTTAGAAACATGCACTATAAATACCAGTAAAAGCAGAAGGCATTGCAACACTGTGTCGTAATCGGCACAGAAAACACTTCTGAGGTCATTACTCTGAGTGTGGAGAGCACAGAGGTTTTCTGCCAGCGCATTCAGCGCCACAGGACTGGCCTTTGGCGCCAATCTTGTGAAAGGAGCCGTTATAACAGCCGCAAAGAGCCTACCGGCCACTAATGACAGTTTGATAACGTCTCTGTGTCAGCGAAATGGTGTTTGGTCACAGAATGAGCGCTGAAGTAAGGGAAAGGATGATTTCCCTGACTATGGCCTCAACTGCAACATTTTGCTTTACTTCGGTTAGACAGAGATCCCAAGCAGGATAAGAACACAGCGTGAGGATGTACGGTGGCGAGTCAACCTGACTTTTCCAGGAAGCGCTTTCTGGTCATCGACGATCTGGTCGAAGCCAGATCCATGGTGCGCGAAACTCTGAAGGATGCCGGCGCAGTTAATGTCGATGTGGCCATGTCCGCCAATGCTGCGATGGAGTATTTGCGTACCCGTCGTTATGACCTGATTTTGTCTGACTACAACCTGGGTCGCGGCAAGGATGGTCAACAGATTCTGGAAGAAGCCCGCCTCAACGAGCTCATCCCCCATACCGCTGCATTTATCATGATCACTGCGGAAACCTCCCCGGAAATGGTCATGGGTGCGCTCGAATATCAGCCCGACGGCTACATCACCAAGCCCTTCACCCGCGCCGAACTTAAAAAACGTCTGCTGCGCATGATGACCCAGAAGGAACAGCTCAAGCCGCTGAACCTGCTGCTGGATGAGAAAGATCACCACGCAGCACTCGACTGCTGTGAAGCGATGCTGGAAACCCTGCCTGCCCTCTCCGGCAAACTGCTGCGCATTCGTGGCGAGCTGCTGATCGAGCTTCAGCAGTACGATGATGCCCGGCGCTTCTATGCGCTTCAGCTCAAAGAACGGCAAATGCCCTGGGCGCTTTATGGCCTGGCGCGCGCCTGTTTTTTTATGCAGGACTACGATAAAGCCAGTGAATACCTCGACAAGCTGATGCTGGATAACCAGTACTTTGTCCGGGCAGATGACCTGATGGCGAATGTGATGGAGCAACGTGGCAATCTGGCGGAAGCGGAAACCATCCTTATTAAAGCCATTGAGAAATCACCCAAAGCCGTACTTCGGCAAATGGCACTGGCGCGTATTGCCACCATGAATCAGCACTGGCCCATCGCCGAGCAGGCCAGTAAACGTGCCATTATTCTGGCGAACCATTCGGTGTACCGCACGGCAGACAATTACCTGACCTTTATTGATGCGGTGGTTCAGCAGGCGGAGTCCGGCGCACGCCCTGACCGCACAACACTGAATCAGGTTGATGAAGCACTTTCGACGCTCTCCAACGATTTTGATGAGGTACGCACGGATGACCGAACCCGTCTCAGTCAGCGTTACTACGCCCTCTTCCCTGAGCGACACGCCAAACCCGCTAAAGGTCAAGCCCATGCATAGTCCACTGGATGTCGGCATGTTAATGGCCAGCACGGTGCATGAAAGTAAAAACCGGCTGGTGCATTTGTTACAGGCCATCGAGAAGCTGCAAGTGCAGCTGGCCGACCGGGATGACCCGGTGCTCAAAGACGTTATCGCGTCCATGGATAAAGACGTCCGCAAGCTCAACCATGATCTGATGCGCATGCTGCAGCTCTACAGCATCAAGGCTGGCAAATACAGCCTGCAGCTCGACAGCCACAGCGTTGCAGAGTTTGTTGAAGATACGCTTGATCACTTTGATCAGCTCGCCAGCACCCGTGGGATAGCGCTGGAGTACAGCATTGATGAAGCTCAGGTCGCCTGGTTTGATCGCCATCTGCTGGAACAAGCACTCAGCACCGTGCTCTTCAACGCGCTGGACTTCACACGCAACTGGATCGGCATTGATACCTACCAGACACCCGGCTTTCTGGTGATTCGCGTCTGCGACAATGGCGCAGGTTTCAATGAAGCAACCCAGGCCGCCCCCAACAGCACCGGACTTGGCTTACGCTTTGCCGCCGCCAGTCTGGCGCAGCTGGAAAAAAGTGAACTCACCGGTGCACTTAAGGTCTTCAACCGCGAAGCCGGCGGCGCCTGTGTCGAGCTATGGATACCGGACTAAGCCGCTGAATCACGCCCTGCTGAGAAACAATCGCCCGATTCAAGGAGAGATTGCAGACCAACCTCCGTTTTACCCTGGTGATTTTCTGCACAATACTTGCACCTAATTTGAACTCGCAGTATGTTCAAAGCTTGTTCGTGCGATTAGCGCAGTGGTGGGCACATGATGGAAACTCTCCTGACCTTTCACGCAGAACCCAAGGCCATTCCTTTACTGGAACCTTTGATTCTCGACGTTCAATGCCACAGTGAAGACTGGTCACAGCAGCAGCTTCTGCTCTGCAGTCATGAACTGGATACCTATATCGACCTGCCACAACGAACCGACAAGGTTCATATCAAGCTGGAATCCCTCTACTCCGAACTGATGGAGCGCCATCTGGACTGCATCCGTGATGAGGACATGCCGCTGGGTTATGAAGCCGGAGTGGAGGTGCCGCGGCTGGTGGTGACTCTCTATCGACTGGCACCGGTACGCGCCTATTTATCCCGGCAGGAGCTGGATGCCCTGTGGCAGCAGTATTCTCCTGCAGAACCGTCGCTGCACTGACAGATCTCCTGCAGGCAGATGCTCACTGAGCAAGCGCTAAGGGCTGACATTTTTCAGCCCTTTTCTTTTGCCAGCCGCTCACCGGCATCACAGAAGCCAAAACTGTACTTCCTTGCGCAATACTTTTCCGTTTTTAGCATTGAGCATTTTTTGTGCAGCTTTTGTAGATTTCCAGACACAAAAACCGAGCCTGAGATAAAAACCAAGACGTTGGGCATGAGTTCATCGCCTGTTCTACCCTTTGCAGATAACGGCCCTTGGCTCGTCCCGGCAATAACGCAAGGTATCTCTATGAAAGCACTGTCATCGCTACCCGCTATTCTGGGTTTGACGGCCAGCCTGCTGTCAGCCTCCGCTCCTGCAGCGGACTCCTCCTTCGCCCCTGCTGTCCTTTTTGGCCTGGGTGGCAAGTTCGACAAATCCTTCAATGAATCCGTCTATAACGGCATGTCTCGCTTCACGGCAGACACCGGCGTGAAAGTGCAGGAGTTCGAACCTGCCAATGAAGCGCAGATTGAACAGGGACTTCGGCGCATGGCCAGCCGCGGCGCCAACCCGATCATTGCGGTGGGTTTTGATGAAGCCAATGCGCTGGAGAAAATTGCCCGGGAGTTTCCCAGACAACATTTCGCCATCGTCGATGCCGTCGTCGATCTGCCTAACGTGGAATCCATTGTCTTTAAGGAACAACAGGGCTCTTTTCTGGTCGGCGCACTTGCTGCCATGGCCAGCAAATCACAAAAGATCGGCTTTATCGGCGGCATGGATATCAGCCTGATTCGCCGGTTTGGCTGTGGCTACGCCCAGGGCGCACGCTTTATTAACCCTGACATTACCCTCTTTGAGAACATGACAGGCTCGACACCTGCCGCCTGGAATAACCCCGGCAAGGGGGCCGAGCTTGCCCGCAGCCAGTTTGACCGAGGCGCCGATGTTGTCTTTGCCGCCGCCGGTGGTACCGGGCTTGGGGTGTATCAGGCGGCTGCGGACGCTGGCAAATATGCCATCGGTGTCGACTCCAACCAGAACTACCTGCACCCCGGCACCATGCTGACCTCCATGGTAAAAAGTGTGGATGTGGCGACCTACAGCACCTTTGAGGAAGCGATGAAGGGCCAGTGGCACGCCGGTGTAAGAGAGCTGGGGCTGGCCAAAAACGGCGTTTCCTGGGCCGATGACAAGTACAACAAGCACCTTGTCACGGACCACATGCGTGACCAACTGAAGCGTATCGAGAAGGGCATTATTGATGGCTCAATTCAGGTGCATGACTACATGACCGACAGCCACTGCCCGCCACTGCCCTAGTGATCAGGTTAATCGCCCAGCGGAGCCACGCATGAATGCCACCAGCGCCTTGCTCGTTATTGATGTACAGAACTGCTTTATCCCGGGCGGGACGCAGGCCGTCCCTCAGGGAGATGAAGTGGTGCCGATCATCAATGTACTGGCCGGTCAGTTCGCCAATGTTATCCTGACTCAGGACTGGCACCCGGCCGCGCATACCTCCTTTGCCAGTTCACATCCCGGCAAAGCGCCCTTCGAGACGACAACCCTCCCCTATGGAGAACAGGTGCTATGGCCGGACCATGCGATTCAGGGTAGCCGTGATGCCGAGTTTCACCCCGATCTCAACATTCCCCATGCCCAGCTGATTCTGCGCAAGGGCTATCATCCCGGGATCGACAGCTACTCCGCGTTTCAGGAAGCCGATCGCAGCACCAACACGGGTCTTGCCGCCTATCTGCGCGCTCGCGGTATCACCACGCTTTATCTTGCCGGACTGGCGACGGACTTCTGCGTGCTGTGGAGCGCACTGGATGCCTGTGCGGCGGGCTTCGACACCATCGTGATGGCAGATGCCTGCTGGGGGATTGATCTTGAAGGCTCGCTTGCAGCGGCCTGGCTTTCGATGGAGGCCGCCGGTGTTCGGCGCATGACGCTGGATGACCTTCTGCAGGATGCCACCTGAGACCGCCCCAGACAGCATAAAAAAAACCCAGCTTCAGGTTCGGCCAAAGCTGGGATGAGAACGAATAGTTGAACGACCCTGGGCACGTGTTCGCGCCGCTAGCCACAGGTCCAACCGCAGTCACGATGCCCGTAAATCACTACGGTTTAATGACAACCGCCGTTTAGTCTGCGGCGTAACTCATGTATTTCAGCGCTTCAATGGCCGCCAGTCGCTCTTTCAGAACCTGCGTTACGCCTTCATAAGCATGGCTGCCCAAGGGTAAGCGCAAGGGCAGCGCCTCTGCCCGCTCCCCGAGATGCACCATGGTACTGGCGACTTTAACCGGGTCGACAAAGGTGCCGAAGGCTTCAAAGGTTGCCTCATCAAACATGCGACGAATCTCATGGGCCGCAGAGCCTGCGTATTCCGGCATGGCTTCGGCCACATCCCGACCTGCGCCAAAGTTGGTCATGGAGGCTCCCGGTTCAATCAGGCAGCATTCGATGCCAAACACCGCGACATCCTGCGCAAGGGCTTCGATAAAACCTTCGATTCCCCACTTGGAGGCGTGATACAGGCTGAAGGAGGGAAACGCACGCTGCCCGCCTTCGGAAGAGACTTGCAGCAGGCGGCCACGGCCTTGCTGGCGAAGATACGGCAGCACCGCGCGGATAAAGAGAATCGTGCCTTCAAGATTGGTCGCCAGCTGCTGGTGAATCTGCGTCGTTGTCAGCTCCTCGACCGCGCCAAAGGCGCCGTAGCCTGCGTTACTGACCACCACATCAATCTCTCCTGCCCAGCGAAAGGCGGCTTCGACGGCCGAATCCAGCGCAGCAAAATCTGTCAGATCCAGCGTCAGCGCCAGTAGTTGATCAGGATAACGCTGCTGCAGCGCCTGCAGCTTTTCCGGCTGGCGAAGGGTCGCCACCACACGGTCGCCCTTGGCGAGCAGCTGCTCGGTCATTAAACGGCCAAAGCCGGTTGAAGTGCCGGTGATCATCCAGGTACGGGACATAATCAAACTCCTGTGTGCCAGCCTTGGGCCAGCGGCGTGATGAGTGAGCCTTTACCCTAGCGATCTACCAATAACCAAACTATCCTCAACAATTTGCATGGGCTGATGAAAACTCATCACCAATAGCGAGACCCGATGGCCAATAGCACTCCCCGACTGACTGATCTGCAGACTTTTCTTTGTGTGGCGAATCATCTGAATTTTCGCCGTGCCGCCGAGGAGCTGGAGCAAACCCCATCGGCCGTCAGCCATGCCATGCGCGCGCTGGAGCAGCAACTGGGCGTGCGCCTGTTTCATCGCACCACCAGAAGCGTATCGCTTACGCAGGCAGGCACTTCTCTCTCGGCAGAGCTGCGGCCACTGCTGCACCATCTTCATGACACCCTCGATAACCTCAACAGCTACCGCGATGCACCGCAGGGATTGCTGCGCATCAATGGTCCGCAGTCCAGCCTGCAATGGCTGATCCGTCATATCGTACCGATGATGCAGCAGCGCTACCCTGCGATAGAGCTGGATCTGGTCGCCAACGGGCAGCTGGTCGATATCGTCGAGGAAGGCTTCGATGCCGGCATTCGCTTGCTGGAATTTATTCCCCAGGACATGGTGGCAGTGCCGATTTTCCCCAAAGTCCGCTTTATTACCGTGGCCTCCCCCGCCTATCTTGCGTCAATGGGGATGCCCACCACGCCTGAGGAACTGCATCAGCACCACTGCATTCGCAACCGATTACCGAGCGGCAAGCTCTATCACTGGGAGTTTGAAAAACAGGGCATTGAGCAGCGCATCGACGTGCCGGGCAGTTTAACCCTGAACGATATGACGCTGATGATTGAAGCGGCGCGCGCCGGAAGCGGTATCGCCTATGTACTGGAGCAGGAAGTGGAAGAGGATATTGCCGAAGGCAAGCTCGTCACAGTGCTGAATGACTGGAGCCCGATCATTGAGGGCATTTATCTGTATTACCCCGGACACCGGCAGGTGCCCAGGGCATTAAAGGCGTTTATTGAAGTGCTGAGAGAGTAATCAACCTATTGCTGCAGGTTTCAATTGGCTCAAGGCGTTTTATGCTTATGTCAGACATCCTGATCCGATAGCAATCCAGGACTATATTGGCATCAATAAAATTTCATTTTTAATGATAACTATCACGTTGGCATTTAACGTCGCCAATACGGGCCTAGATGAGAAAAATCGTTGCCTGTTATTTTCTCTGTTTCACGAAGTTGATCCGCTGCAAAGCTGCAATACATTGAGAATATTCTACATCTGTGATTGATGAAATATTTAATAAACTCGTTCCAAATGCTCGGATTATATTTTCTCACCACTGGTTTTATTTATTTTATTCAGAAGCCATTCGTAAATAAATTTCTTACCTCCTTCTAATTTATTTCTGACTTTGCGATATAAATCAGAGCAAAGCTGAATGGCTTTTTTACATACTCCCTAACCCGTTGGCATTTCCATGAAATATAATTAATAGCGCAAATTATGCTCAAGAATAGGCGCAAACTGATATAGAAGCCATGGGACGACGTAACTTGGAAATCCTTTCGCTCATACGTTAATGTAGAAAAAATAGCATGAAGACGAATCGACCAAGGGGTAGCGTTTAATTTTACTCTTCCCCAAACTATCTATTAAAATCAGCCTTCAAATACGTATTAATTATAAGAACAGCAAAAGGAATAGAAAATGTGGGACCTTTATATCATTGAATACGCCTGCTCACATGAGCCTTGGGGAGGTCTCGTGAATGGTATGGAACAGGAAGGCATGGTGGATTTGCCGTTTTCTTTCATCCTGGCCTGCCACGGTGAGCGGAAAATCCTGATCGATTCTGGTTTTATGCAAACGGGTTCCCGGAACGAATTTCCCTTAAAGTTTTCGGTGACGCAGTGGATTTCACCCATTCGAATGCTGGAACAAATAGGTATTGCGCCAGAAGATATTCAAGACATCGTGATTACTCATGCGCATTTTGATCACATGGGTGCGATTGGTGAGTTTCCTAATGCCCAGATACATATCCAAAAACGTGAGTTAATGTCATGGTACGAAGCTGCTGCTTTGCCAAAGCGGTTTTCTCATCTCACGAAAATCATCGATCCTGAAAATCTCAGACAAGTGCTAGATGCTTCTTTTGATCATAGAGTCTCGCTGATTGATGGCGACAAAGACAATATCCTGCCAGGAGTACATGTTCGCCTTGCTCCTGGGCACACACTTGGACATCAGTTTGTTATTGTGGAGAGCAGCGCTGGTCGTAAAGTAATTTCTGGCGATTGCATTTACACCCATCGACAACTATCAGGGCATAAACACGACGGTGTTTATGCCCCACTAAATAATGCAACAGGTAGTGTTTGGGATCAGTTGATTTCTATTGATCGCCTTAATGACGAATTACTTGGGGACAAAACCAACTTGATTATTCAGCATGACGTTGACCGCTGGAAAGAGTATCCCGTAGTAGCTGAATTGGAAGGATACAGAGTCGTGAAAGTTGTCTAGTTTAGCTACGCTGTAGGGCCTGCGCTTTACTCGAATGCGTCGAGTTTCAGGAAACTTCTTACTGTCTATAAAGAGTCCTCGTCATCAAGCTCCGCACTTGGCCCTCTCTCAAGAAACGTTGTCAGGGCGATATAGCTGCGGGTGCCGGTAAAGCCTTCGATGCTGTGGATTTTCTCCAGTACATCTTCCAGTGCCTGGGTATCGCGGGTGCGGACTTTAAGCAGCATGGCGCTGTCGCCGGTGACAGAGTGAATCTCCTCGATTTCAGGCAAGGCTTTGAGCTCGAGCAGGGCGCGGGTCACTTTCCAGCTGGTGGTGTCGACATGCACAAAGGCGAGGAGCGGACGTCCCACTTTGGCACCATCAATGCGGGCAATCGTATCCTTGATCACACCTTCGGCACGCAGGCGCTTGGCCCGTTCATGCACGGCGGGCGGTGAAAGGTGTAGCTGGCGCCCCAGCTCGGCGTAGCTTTGGGTCGCATCATCGGCCAGCAGGCCTAATAGTTTTCGGTCGGTCGCATCCAGTGCGGCCTCTTTACCGGAGCGCTGCCGAATGTTTTTCGTTTTTTCGGTCATAAGCCTTTTCCCACTTCACGTCACCGAATCAAATTCAGCAAAATAGCCATATTGGATAACACCATAAGGCGAAGAGGCCGCCGTTAACAGAACGAGATTGCAGTCATGGGCGCAGAAACCACCATTTGGCACGACAGCCATCTGTCGAGTGAACTACTGAGCGGGCATTTCCTCGACTTCAGCTACGACGTGCATTCCCACGACACCACCTGTTTTGCCCTGCTGACGCGCGGTGCCATCAAGATTCGGGTGCGAGGGGAAACCTTTGTGGTCCGCGCCGGGGAAATCTATGCGGCCCATGCAGATGAGCCCCACGCAGGCTGGCCCATTGATGAGCGCGGCTGGTCCCAGCGCACTCTCTATATCGACTGGCAACAGTTAATGAATACGCTGGATGAGGAGCAAACCCTCGCCTTTCTGCGCGAGCCGGTGATTCGCGACTCTCACACCTGCCAGCAGTTATTCCGGCTGCACCTGGCCTCAGAACAGGCTGCGCAGGCATCCGCCGAGGCCAGAACCCGTTTGGCACAGGACGAACTCTATCTGGGCTTTGCCCGCCAGATCCTCCTTCGCCATAGCCGGCAGGGCCAACTGTCATCGACCCGGGGCAAAGCCGCTGCCGCTGTTGAACGCGCTCGTCAGTATCTTGAGGAACGACTGGCCGACAACCTCGGACTGGATGACATCAGTGAGGTCGCAGGCTTGCCGCGCTATCAGTTGTATCGTCATTTTGAGAAGCAGCTGGGGATGACGCCTCACGCCTATCAGCGACAGGCGCGTATTCGTCAGGCGCGGCAGCTGCTCAAAGGCTCACTGACGCTGGCAGATATTGCCGCCAGCACAGGCTTTGCCGACCAGGCCCATATGACGCGCACCTTTCGAAGCACCCTGGGCGTCACGCCCGGCCATTACCGGCAGGCGCTGCAAGGCTAGTTATTGTTCTGCCACGGCACCGAAAAGCGGCAGGCCTTTTAGCAAACGGCTGATCGGGTTGCGCTTGCCCAGCACGACGATACCGACATAACGCAGCTCTGCTGCTGCGGTCTGATTTACGGCCTCGATAAAGTCAGGGTAAGACGTGGTTTGCTGACCCTGCTCGGGGAAGTCGACCACTTCAAAGCCTTTTTCCTGTGCCTGTGAACGCAACTGTTGCAGGCGGCTTTGCCCGGCGGTCAGTATCGGAATGCCAATAGGTATCAGCCCCAGATGCACGCCGCCGCTGGCATCGGCGTAGTTATCGCCCTTCAGTTCCGGCCACTGGGCGCCCATGCTGAGGGCCATGACGGCCGCGGCATTGGCGGCCTTGCCGGTGGGTAGCGCCTGATCAAGAATAATGACACAGCGCTCAGGCAGTTCGGCGCTTTGGCGGATAAAGTCAGGACTGGCAGTTTTCATGGATTCTCCCGGTAGCACGATAAAAGCGTTCGGGCAGTGTCCCTGAAACAGGCTTTTAAGGATTGAGCGCGATTGCCCGCCTGCCGCTGCAACCCGCTTCAAGACAATTCACCACTGGGCAGTTTTCGGCCCTTGGCGTATGCTGCTGTTTTCGGGCAACCGCTCGAAAAAGCACCTGATGATCACCCCTGTTTCACGGAGCACAGACCATGCTGGGAATCGTGAGTTTGCCCCTCTTTTTGGGCGCCGTATTTGTCCTGAATGTGACCCCCGGCCCGGACTCGGCCTTTATCGTGGGTCGCAGTGTCAGTCAGGGACGCATGGCTGGCGTACTCTCGGCACTGGGCATCAACTGCGGCTGTACGATTCATGTAATGGCCACGGCCTTTGGCCTGAGTGCGCTGCTGGCGGCTTCCCCCAGCATTTTCCTTGGCATCAAGATTCTGGGAGCGATGTACCTGATTTATCTGGGCGTGATGATTCTTCGTCAAACCCTCAAGGCACGAGCGGCCTCCGCCAGCAATGAGCCGCTGCCGCCATCCCGGCCCATGAGTAACCGCCGCCTCTTTACCCAGGGCTTTATTACCAACCTGCTGAACCCGAAGGTCATTTTGTTCTTCCTGTCCTTCTTCCCGCAGTTTGTCTCTGCCGGCAGCGAGCACACCACGCTGGCGTTTCTGGCCCTCGGCGCCATTTTCATTGCCATGAGCCTGATCTGGACGGTCTTTCTGGCGCTGGTGGCAGGTAGCCTGTCGAAGAAAGTCGCGGGTAATGACCAGCTCAAACGCTGGGTCGACCGCATGGTCGGCATGGCCTTTATCGGCCTTGGCATCAAGCTCGCTTCTTAACCATCCTCTATGCCCTCAAGGCCCCGCACGTCGGGGCCTTTTTGTTGCTGCCATCACTCCAGCGTCCCTTCCCTGAGCTTTTGAATCTTATTGCAGCAAGCCTGCTGCAACGCCCCTCAATACCCTCGATGGCGCGCGCCTCATACTGCTGACTTTTCCACCCAAAGGAGGAGTCTTACTCATGACATCTCACCCCGCATCCCCCGTTAGTCTCTTTGATACGACCTTACGCGATGGCGAGCAGACACCCGGCCTGAGAATGTCGCCTGCGCACAAGCTACGTATTGCCGAGCTACTGGAAAGGCTGGGTGTGGATGTGATTGAAGCGGGTTTTCCTGCCGCCAGCCCGGTGGAAATCGAAACACTCCAGGCGATAGGCACCCGCCTAAGGCGCACCACCCTCTGTGCTCTGGCGCGCGCCACTGCGAAGGATATTGAAGCGGCGGCGAAGGCGCTGGAAACGGCGCAGAAACCACGTCTGCATACCTTTATCGCGACCAGCCCGCTGCACCGCCAGCACAAGCTTCGGCTGGATAAAACCCAGGTCATCGAGCGCGCCGTGCAGGCAGTCACATTGGCACGACGCTACTGCGATGAGGTGCAATTCTCTGCGGAGGATGCTTTTCGCACGGAGCCGGAATTTCTGGCGGAGGTATTACAGGCGGCAGTCGATGCCGGTGCCACCATTCTTAATGTGCCGGACACCGTCGGCTACGCCCTGCCTCACGAAATCCGCCAGCGCTTCGCCCTGCTGCAGGAGGCGGTTATTCCACGCACTTCAACGCCGCTGATCTGGTCGGCGCATTGCCATGACGATCTTGGACTGGCGACCGCCAATTCACTGGCCGCCGTGCAGGGCGGTGCCCGTCAGGTGGAAGGCTGTGTGTTGGGTTTGGGAGAGCGGGCAGGTAATGCGGCGTTGGAGGAAATCATCATGGCGCTGGAAACGCGCCTGCCGGAATACCGGGCCGCCCATGCCCAGCCACCACAGATAGGCCCGGTCTGCCGTGATATTGCCGAACTGCTGGGGCTGGCAATTGCTCCGGGCAAGGCCATCGTCGGTGCCAATGCCTTCGCGCATGAGTCCGGCATTCATCAGGATGGCGTGCTGAAACATGCCAGCACGTATGAAGTGATTACGCCGGAGCGCGTAGGCTGGCAGCGCAGTACTGATCGTCTCCATCTTGGCAAGCTTTCCGGGCGTGCGGCGCTGTTTGCGACCCTGCAGCAACTCGGGATTACCGTGGCAGAGCAGCAGAAAACCGCCACCTTCGAGCGCTTTAAAGCGCTGGCCAGCGATGTGGATAGCAGCATTGATGAGGCCACCCTGCGCCAGTGGTTTGGCCAGGGCGGCTGATCGCTTCGGCGGCAAGTCAAAGGCATAGAGTAACAAGCCAGATAAAGCAAAAGGCGACGTCTAAACGGTGGTTGTCCGCTCCTGACGTCGCCTTTTTTATGGCTCTGGTTGCCTATCAGGCAGACAGCGCCTGCACCCAGGTTGAGATGGAATCGCCGCTGCCCAGCGTGGTCGTCAGACCGTTCACCATAAAGGTCGGCGAGACATGAATACCGTTCTGGCGGCCATATTTGGCGTGGCGCTTGATGGCCTTTTGCAGCGCGGGGTTGTCAAAGGCCTTGGCGAGTCTGACGCCGGAATAGTCCTCGATGCGCTGAATAATCTGCTGCGGCGTTGTGTCCATATTGGCGCCGCGACAGTGATCCTCAAACTCGAACTCCTCACGATGATCCGCCACCGCCTGCAGCACTTTTCTCGCCGCCTCACGGCCCTCCGGTAACGAGGCAGCCGCCAGAATGCAGCGCACAATCACACTGGAATACATATGCCAGGGCTGGGATTGCAGATGGATCGTCACGGTGACCTGATCCTCACCGGCCTCCGCCAGAAAGCTGTCCAGCTTGTTAAAGGCCTTGTTTGAGAAAGGACAGGTCGGCTCCAGAAACATCTCAAACGTCTGCTTGCCGGTGCCCCAAGTCAGGGGGGCCACGTGGATATCGCTCATGGTTACTCCTTGTGAATGTCACCAATGCCAGTGCTATTGGCGACCTTAACCAAGGATCGCAACCCGTCTACCCTAAAGTCTTCTGCTAACCAATAACCAGCGTTTCTCCAGGGCAATGTCACTCAGGCGGGCTGAGTCCGAGTCAGCATCCGTGGCAGATAAAAACCGAGGTAGCGCACCGCCACGTAGCTCACCACCAGTGTCGCGACGATCAGCTCAAGCTCTGCCAGCCATTGCACCTGCTCAACAATAGATGCACTGAAACCGGCACCGCTTAAGAGATGCGCGGTTTTAAACTGCGCCGTCGCACCAATCACCATCGGGAAGGTAAAGGCTGCATAACCGGGGCTGAAAGGCAGTCGCAGCAGTTTGATAAAGGCCAGATAAATCACCGCAGTCATCAGCACAGCAATGCCGAACAGCAGCGCCACCAGCACAGGATCAGGCTGATGTATCACCGTCAGATAACCCGCCAGCGACAGACTGGCCGGTGCCGCCAGAATGGCAATCGTGGGTTTGGCTGCATCCGGTACTTCATGGCTGAACATCAGCCGATAAAGCATCCACGGCAGCAAAATGGCGTAACTGATAATCCCCAGCCACAGCAGCCACTGAGACAGCCCAAGCCAGACACCACCGGGCGTCGCCACACAGGCGACAATAATACCCACAGGCGGTACGAACCAGCTCGGCACCATGTGATGCAGCTCAAAAGCACGGCTGCGGTGCCAGAGAAAAGTGGTCAGAAACGCCAGATGCAGCATCACCGCAAACAGCCAGAGCCCGGCGCCGAGGGCTGGCGCATGCAGGCCCAGTGCCCTGGAGACAACCATGGTCGCCATGGCAAAGGTCGGCACTACTGATCCCACCACCGGGTGGGCCAGATCATCCAGCAACAGGCGTGGTTGGCAGAGAAACTTCAGGGTCAGAATCAGCAGCAATACTGCCGCCAGCGCCGCTGCGCCACTTTGCATCCAGCCATGAAAATCACCGGCACTTTCCCAGCACCAGCCCAGCGACCCAATCCCCAGCGCCAGACCCGCCATGGGTGTGGGAGCTGTGGCAAAGAGGCGTAAGCGTTTCAGCGGTGTCATGGGAAGCTCCTGAGCAGCAGTTCAAATACCGTCACAGCAAGCATGGGCTGACCGTGACAACCACCATGCTACGCCGCCCAGGGCATACAGCATATCTAACTATCTTTTATGCTATGTTTAACTAAACTAAACACCTGACATTGGCTCGCCATGCTGCATATCACCGTACGTCAACTCGAAGCCTTCGCGGCCATTGCCCGCCACGGCAATCTCACCGCGGCCGCAGAAGCCCTTTCCCTAACCAAGGGCGCGCTGTCACAGGCATTACAACAACTGGAAAACCAGCTCGGCACACCGTTGTTTGACCGGGTGCACCCGCGCCTGCAGCTCAACAGTGAAGGGCAACAGTTGCAGCCCATGGTGGAGGATGCCCTGTCCCGTCTCACGGACATTGCCTATCGCTTCCATCCGGAGCGCGCCGCGCAGGGTGTGCTGCGCCTGGGCGCCAGCCAGACCATCGGTAACTACCTGCTGCCGGCCCTGCTGGCCAGACTGCAGCGCGAGGGGAATATTCGCCCCGATGTGCGCATTACCAACACGCATCAGCTGGGCGACCGACTGCTGAATTTCGAGCTGGACCTGGCCCTGATCGAAGGGGAGATTCGCCATCCGGACATTCATAGCCAGCACTGGCGGGAAGATGAAATGGTGGTGGTTGCTGCGCCGACACATGCGCTGGCGACGGCTACAACCCTCACTGTCAGGGACTTGAGCGGTCAGGCCTTTGTGCTGCGTGAACCGAACTCGGGCAGTCGCGAGCGCTTTGATCATGACCTGCTGCCCGGACTTGAACACTGCGGTCAGCTGCTGCAACTCAATACCCTGGAAGCGGTGATGCAGGCCATTGAGCAGGGACTGGGGCTGACGCTGATTTCAGAACTGGCCGTGGCTGATCGTCTTGCCAGCGGCCGACTTATCGCCCTACCCCTGACCCAGCGCTTTCCGCGAGAGCTCAGGCTGGCGTGGCATCGCAAGAAGTACCACACCCGCCTGATGCAACGCTTTATCGAGCTGTGTGAGCCTCAAACGTCAGCCACTACCGATACGTGAAACTTAACTCTCCAGCAAACGACGCTCAAACCCTTGCGTGGCGTTGACCTTGTCATTGCCGGAAGATATCAGCGGCACGCGGGCCTGTGGAATGTTCGCCAGCGCCATGGAGACCACGTTCAGGGCCAGTGCCAGGCAGTGGCTGGCGGTGAACTTCTCGCCTTCCATATGGAACTTGATGGAGTTCGGGCCGATGTACTCGGAGGTTTCCAGGTTCACACGCTGCTGCATGTTGGTTAAGTCCTTGGACTTCTCGGCCGCATTGATACTGCCGATCAGCGGAACGTATTCCCCGGAGGCGATCGCGTAGGACACCAGATAGCGGATAAAGAACGCCGCGGTGTTGTCCTTGCTTTCGTTGCGAAGCTTTAGGGCGCGGTCAGAGGTTTCCTCAGAAGGCGTCGAGGAAGAGGTCACGGAGGAGAGCTTGTCCTTCACCGCATCAAAAACGTTCAGCAGGTGCTCGTTCGGCACGTGAGAAAGCAGGAACCAGGCATTGGTTTTCATGATGGATGCGGCAAAGCCCAGTACCGGACTGGCGGCAGTGTCGTTGCCCGCGCCGTACTTGAGGCCCGCACCAATGGCGATACAACCTACAAACATGGCAAGACCGGCATAGAGGAACAACTGCTCGCCTTTGGACGCGCCGGGTGAGTAGCCTTTAATGCCGGAGAAGCCCAACCCCTGAATGTTTTCCTTAAGCCTGGCATTCTCGCCGTCGAGCTGTTCAGGATAACCCCGCAGGCGCTGCAGCAGCTGATCTGGCTCATTGGAGACGGTCGCCAGTGCCTGCTCGCTCACACCCGCCGTCATCAGCGCCTGAATATTCTCGGATTCCTTGTCCATCAGCGCAGACAGCTTGGCTGAGGCTTTGGTCAGGTGGAAGGCCGAGGATTCAAAGTCATAGAAGGCTTTTTTGTCGGTGAACTTGGTGCGCGCCAGCTGCTGCTCGTTATCTGCCGCGGGCTGACCTGCAGGTGCTGCGCCTTCTGCCTGCTCCTCACCCTCAGCGGCGGGAGCAGCTTCAATGGCCGCTGGCGTCTGACCCCGCTGGAACATCTCGGTGGCCGCCTCCATCAGACGGTTGTTCTTCACCCAGTTACCCATGGTGTGCAGCCATTGGTTATCCACCGCACCGGAGATTTTCTTCTGCACTTTCTCAGGCAACGCCATCACCAAAGAGGCTGACATCAGGGAGAAAATCGCCAGCGTCTCGTTCAGGTTCATTTTCTTGGAGCGCAGAATATCCAGACCATAGGAAGCGCCAAGATCAAGAGAGACCGACAGCAGCTTGAAGTAGGACATGCTGATCTTGTTCTTCGCGGCCAGATGCACGGCCTGCGTCATCAGCGGGTATTCGATGGAAGCAATACCCCAGCCGATCATGGCTTTGAAAAGGTCATTTTTCAGATCATCAATCTTGCCGCCACCGGCGGCGATGGGCGGTACAAACTGATGACCGTACCAGGCGGCGACTTTGAGCAGCGTGGCCGCGACCACCATGCCGAAGACGGTTTTCTTGGTGTTTTCGCTGGTCATTTTGTGGGTCAGCTGACCGAGGCTTGAGCGCATGGATTCAAACAGCGATTGCTTACCCTTGCCTTTATCGCTCTCCTCCAGCATGCCTTCGTGCTTGAGCAGCTCGACGATGGACTGGTGCATGGTTTCCATGCTGGTGATGTTGTTAATGCCATCCGACAGTTTTTGCTGCAGCTCATCCGGCAGGTTTTCCTTGCCGATAGCGTTTTGCAGCTGCTCCTTGACCTGATCAATCAGCTGTTTCATCTCCAGCTCATTGCGGATCATCGATTCCTTGTGCTGGCGATGCTCGGCACTTTCAGGCTCAGCGGCACCGGCCGCACCCTGGTGCTCATCGTGGTTAAACTCGGCCAGCTCGTGCTGTTCTGCCGGAGCATCCTCAATCGCCAGCGGCTCAGGTTGCTGCACCTGATTAAAGTGACTGACAGGAATCTGGGGGGAACCAATACGCATGTTTATTCCTTTAGTGTGTTCGGCATTCCGTTGCCATCAATGGCTTTGCCGAAAAAATGAAATCGCGCTCCGCACTCAGGAGTGCAGAGAGAAATAAGTAAAAAGGGGTCTAGACGCTGAACGTCGCCGACAACTGGGGAGGCGTGTCGAGTCGCTGAGAATGCTCAGAGAACACAACCTGCGCCAGGGCGGCATCGGGGTGATCAAGGTCAGGCTCAACGCCGGGATACTGAGATAGCGGATGCAACCGCTCACAAAACGCTGCGGACAAAGGGTACTCCTTGCCTCTTGGGCTATTATTTTTGTCGCTAAGAGTCAGCGTTCTACCTCACCGGAGGAGGGTTTAACGCTGGAAGTGCCCTTGAGTAACTTCTGGGCAGAAAAGTTCCGAACAGACTTCAAGAAAGCTCGGAATCTCCTTCCTGTGGCATGCATTTCCTTCTTTAAGGAAAACATAAACCCCGATGATTTTTCTGTCATCGGGGTTCTGTACATCAGAAAGCCGTTGCGGATCAGGAATTTAGCTCAACTGCGCAGGCTTACAGATCATGGCTGGCGTTAAATCAGCGCGCCGCCGCCTTCGAGATACACC
Organism: Pokkaliibacter sp. CJK22405; assembly: GCF_046614695.1. Lineage (NCBI taxonomy): Bacteria > Pseudomonadati > Pseudomonadota > Gammaproteobacteria > Oceanospirillales > Balneatrichaceae > Pokkaliibacter > Pokkaliibacter sp. CJK22405. Next base: position 169,946 of record NZ_JBKKHQ010000016.1, on the reverse strand, counting down.
ACGCTACCGGTCATGTAGGGGTTCTGCATCATCGCCAACACCTGCAAAGCAATGTATTCCGGCTTGCCGACCATTTTCACCGGCAGACGCTCCGCCGCGCCATCAAACATGGCCTGACGGGAATCATCACGTTTGCCATCCAGCATCTCGGTTTCCACCAGACCCGGTGAAATACAGTTCACGCGAATCGGCGACAGCTCCAGCGCCAGACCTTTGGTCAGACCTTCCAGCGCGGCGTTGATCGCGCCTTGAATTGCTGCGCCAGCGCGAGGACGAATCGACAGATAACCGGACACCAGCGTGATCGACCCGCCTTCGGCGACACGTGCAGCACGGGCAACACGGTAGGCTCCCCAGAACTTGGATTCAAAGGACTCATAGGCTGCATCCAGCGGCAATGAAATCACCGGCGCCGCCGTGGTGCTCGCAGCAGAGACGAAGATGTGATCAAAGGGTTCGTGCTCGGCGAAAAACTTCTCGATGGCTTCGTTGTCGTGGGTATCAAGCACATAGGCATGGGCCGAGCCGCCCAGACGTGCCACGGCCTGATTGATACGCTCTGCCGAACGTGATGCGATGGTGACCTTGCCACCCGCAGCGCGTACTGCCTTGGCAATCCCAAAGCCGATCCCTGAGCTACCGCCCAGCACCAGTACCCGTTTGTCATTCAACGTCATTACCTAATCTCCTTTGGCAGCGGCGCTCTTACCGTCGTGATCATCGCGAAGGTAAAGGTGCCGATGGATTGTGCGCCATGCGCCGCTGTTGTACTGCAATAATCCTGATGCGTAAGGCTCAATACCCCGTGCCTCAGGCACTGGGGAACCAGCGAGTCTCGGTGGCGCCTTCATCGTACTGAAGGGGCGAGTCAAAGCGTTCAAACTCCACTAATAACCCCCAGGGCGTCAAGCCAAAACAGCCCATATTGCCCTCGCCCTCTTCCTGACCACCCAGTTCATAAGGACCTTCCAGCAACTGCCCACCGGCTTTCACAAAGGCATCGGTGGCGGTGTTGATGTCCTGCACATTCAGGCTGAAGTGGCTGATACCGATATCACTGATACCAATACTCTCCTTCTTGCCCGGATAATCGATTTCAAACAATTCGACATTCGCCCCATTGGCCAACCGCATCATGGTCACCGCCACCATCGCCGTGCCCGGACGCAGGCCATTTTTGGGGCCGACATCCTCAAAGGTCATGGGCGGGTCGTTCTTGGTCACCAGTGAAAATAACGGCGTGGCACCAAAGGCCTGTTCAAAGAAGGCCACGGCCTGCTCATGGTTGGGCACGGTAATGCCAATGTGCTCGATGCCTTTGATACCTCGATTGCCTTTACGCTCCGGACTGTTAGTAGTGGCTGCCGTCGACATGAAATCCTCCCTGAGTAACGTCAAGGCCTGGCCGTTGCGAATCAACGTGCCATGACAATTATCTTTGCCAATAACTCCCCGACGGCCTTATATCAACGCACTGCAACATAATGCACCGGAAACATTCCGTCCTGCCGACAGGAATGCCCGACACTCTACGACTTTTGCGGTCTTTTCCCGGCCGCGTCGCTCTGGCACAGTGGGCGTTCATTTTCGGACACCTCGCGGTCACCCATGTCTGCATCCCCTGCTGCCCCGGTACTTGTCACCGGCGGCAATGGCTTTATTGCCAGCCATCTACTGGTCGCTTTGTTAAAAAGCGGTCTCACTGTCCATACCACTGTTCGTAACGCTGCGCGCGCTCAAAGCCTGCTTGGCGCACTGCACGATGAAGGCATCGACACCACTGACCTGCGGATTTTCGAGGCAGAACTACTCAGTGATGCCGGCTGGGATGACGCCGTCGCCGGCTGCGAACAGGTCTATCACACCGCTTCACCCTTGCCCGTTTCCAGCCCGGCGGACGCCGATGAGCTGATTCGTCCGGCGCGGGAAGGCACCCTTCGCGTGCTGGAGGCCTGCCAGCGTGCGCGTGTAAAACGCGTGGTGCTCACTTCCTCCTTTGCCGCGATCGGTTACGGCAACCCGGAGTTTGAAGGCTGTCTGGATGAGTCCCACTGGACCAATCCGGGCTCCAGCGATGTGCTGCCCTATATCGCCTCAAAAACCCTGGCCGAAAAGGCCGCCTGGGAATTTATCCGTTCAGCGCCTTATGCCCCGGAAATGGCAACAGTGAACCCGGTGGTGGTACTCGGCCCCAGCATCGGCAGCCACTTCTCTGCCTCGCAGGAAGTCATTCGCATGATGATTCGTGGCGCGATTCCGGGCTGCCCGGATATCAGCATGGGGCTGGTGGACGTGAGGGATGTGGTCGATCTGCACCTGAAAGCCATGAAAACACCGGAAGCCTCAGGTCAGCGCTATCTGGCAGTCGCGGAGGATCAGGTGTCCATTGCCCGAATGGCCAGGATTCTGCGTCAGGGTTTAGGCAAGCGTGCCTGTAAAGTGCCGCGTCTGCCGTTACCCAGCCTGCTGATTCGCGCAGCCGCGTTGGTGGTGCCAAAGCTTCGGGACATTACCCCGCATCTGGGACAGCACAAGTCAGTCGCCTCGATCAAGGCCCGGCAGATGCTGGGCTGGGAGCCGCGTCCGGTGGAAGAAACGGTGCTGGCGACGGCCATGAGCCTGCTGCGCAGCGAAGGCTGATTCAGGCTCGCCATCGCCGAGGAGATAACCCTGGGCTAGAGATTCGGCAGTTTTTCCGCCAGCAGGCGGCCTGCCTTGGCTTTATCCTCCGTAGAAGAAGGCGAGTACACCACCATCCCCAGCTCCGGCTGGCCATCGACGCTGAATGAGGCGTAGTCAAAACAGAGTGAACCGAGCTCCGGGTGGCAGATCAGCTTCTGCCCCTGACCGTAAGCCCGTACATCGGTTTGCGCCCATAGATGGCGGAACTCCTCGCTGCTTTCGCTGAGTTCTGCGATCAGCGCCTGTGCATCGGCGCGGGCGCCGGACTGGGCAATTTCCCGGCGAAAGGTTTCCACTGCCATTTGCGCCACCGCTTCCCAGTTCAGCATTCGCGCTCGCGCAGGGCCTATGAAAATCATCCGCAGCACATTACGGTCACGCACCGGGAGCTGTTCATAATCTGTCAGCAGCACGCGTGCCGCCTTGTTCCAACCCACCACGTCCCAAAGCGCGGTTTTGATAATGACCGCATTGGGCGAAAGCGCCTCCAGCATCTTCTGCAGGGCCTCAGTAATGGCGCCCGGCCCCTGAAAGCTCACCTCCGGTGGCCGATTCAGCGCCAGCAAAAACAGGTGTTCACGCTCAACTTCAGTGAGCCGCAAAGCACGGGAAAGACGCTCCACCACCTCGCCAGAGGGTGCTCCACCGCGGCCCTGCTCAAGCCAGGTGTACCAGGTCGGGCTGACACAGGCGAGCTGGGCGACTTCTTCCCGGCGCAAACCCGGAGTCCGGCGTCGCCCGACCACGAAACCAAAGTCTCGGGGGTCAAGGCGCTCGCGTCGCGCTTTCAGGTACTGACCAAGCAGGTTCGACGGCTGAGTGACGTCAGCCTCATCAGGGAGCTCTGCCAGCTGCGTTACTGTCGCCGCCGTATGGGATTCATTCAGTGAATGCATGGTTGACTCCTTCGCGCATCTCATGGGCGCGGGTAACAGCGCTCCAGTGTGCCTGACTTCGACGAACTTAGCCTGTTAGTGCCTATACCCTGATAACCTCACGGCTTTTTGTCTGGCGCCACCCTCTTAGGATAGCAAGGGTACAGAGTCTCTTTCCTAACGCAGGAGAAATGCCATGAAGGTTTTTGTTACTGGCGCCACCGGATTTATCGGCAGCCTAGTGGTTACCGAGCTGCGGCAGCGCGGCCATGAGGTGATGGGGCTGGCCCGCAGTGATACCTCAGCGGCGGCCCTCAGGCAGCAGGGCGTTGAGGTGGTTTACGGCAGCCTTGAGGATACCGAGATCCTCGCCACGGCGGCCCGCGCCTGTGACGGTGTGATTCACACCGCTTTTATCCACGACTTCTCCAATTTTGCCCACAGCGTTGCGGTCGACCGGGCCGCCGTGCAAGCCATGGGTGAAGCGCTGAAAGGCAGCCACAAACCCTTTGTGATTGCCTCCGGCACCGCCATGCTTTCCTATCAGGGCCGTCCGGCACTGGAGAGTGATCGCATGAAAGCGGAGGACTTCCCCCGTGCGCCGACCGAGCTGTATCTGCTGGATCTGGCCGAACAGGGAGTGCGCAGCAGTTCGGTGCGCCTGCCACCTTCGGTACACGATGCGACGGCTCACGGCTTCATCCCCTCGCTGATTGAGATTGCCCGCAAGCGTGGCGTTGCAGGTTATATCGGTAGCGGCGAGAACTGCTGGCCAGCGGTTCACCGCAAGGATGCCGCCAAGGTGTTCTGTCTGGCACTGGAAAAAGGCCAGCCCGGTACGGCCTATCATGCGGTCGCCGATGAAGGCATCCCGACCAAAGAACTGGCAAGCCTGATGGGCGCTCACCTGTCCTTGCCGGTGGTCTCTGTGCCCGCCGAAAAAGCTGCCGAACACTTTGACTGGCTGGGGCATTTCTTCGCCATGCATAACCCGGCCTCCAGCGCCTTTACTCGTGAAACGCTGGGCTGGGAGCCGGTGGAATACAGCCTGCGCAACGGCCTGACGCGAGATGACTACTACCCGGAGAAAGGCACGCTGGCCCTGTCAGACTGAGTGATAACCAGCTTTAGCGCATCCAGCGGTGAGCAGTGAACCGTTCGGGGTGAAATGTGAGCGGTGAATCGTGCACGGCGAAGAGCAAACCACTCATAAAAAACGGCGCCTCAAGGCGCCGTTTCTGTTGCTATCAATCCATAATCATGGCGATAAGCGGTGCTCAGTTATCCCATTGCGGGCCAAAGTCCGGGTTCACCAGACGCTGGTTTTTGGGTAACTGGTTCAGCCGTGCCATCTGGTCGGCGGTCAGTTCGATATGCTGGGCAGCGAAGTTTGCGGCAATCCCTTCACGACGACTGGATTTCGGAATCGCCATCACGCCGTCCTGACACAACAGCCAGGCCAGGGCGATCTGCGCGGCGGAGGCATTCTGCTCCTTGGCGATGTCGGACAGCACCTCATGCTCTGCCAGCCGCCCCTGCGCCAGCGGGCAATACGCCGTCACCGGAATATTGAACTGGCTGAGATAGTTACGCACCGGGCTTTGGTCCAGCAACACGTGATACTCGATCTGGTTGCAGACCAGCGGTACTTCCAGCTCTTCGACCACGGTTTTTAGCAAAGGCACCGGAAAGTTACACACGCCGATACCGCGAATGCGCTCTTCTTCCTTCAGGTATTTCAGCGTGGTGAAGACCTTCTCCATGTCCATCTCCGGATTAGGCCAGTGCACCATGTAAAGATCGACATAGTCCGTCTGCAACTTGCTCAGGCTGTTATCCAGCGCACGGCGAATGGCCGGGGCAGTCAGGTGGTCATGCCAGACTTTTGTGGTCAGGTGAAACTCTTCACGAGCCATGCCACTGGCCTTGATGCCCGCACCCACGCCTTCTTCGTTGTCGTACATTTCGGCGGTATCAAGATGGCGATAACCCAGCTCCAGCGCAGTTTCCACGGCCTGCTGGCATTCCTCGCCCTTGAGTCGCCAGGTACCGAAGCCAAGACGGGGAATGGTCAGTCCCTGACTGGTTAATGTTTTCATTACCGCTCTCCTTATCTGTCTGCGCCCCGAGCATCACTCACGGGCAGAGAAGTCACTGAAACTGGGTTGCCGCACCAGGGTAGCTTTCACCTGCCGCAGCGAAGTGGCCGGTCACGAGGTAAAAAGGCCTAAAAACCGGTGGGCTTTAATAAGCAAAGTGTTAAGTAGTAGCGCCTGATCCGGTGGATGGCAAAGCAACACTGGGTCGCAAGGCACTACTTAATATGGCTACTTAATATGGCTACTTAATATGGCTACTTAATATGGCTAGTTAGTAAGGCTAGTAAGGCACTACGCCACTGCCCATACGTCGACAAGCCATCTTTTATAGGGCTTAAGCGGCAGCAATCAACATCACCCACAGCACTTCAGTAATCACCACACAAGTGCTCAGAAACAAAACGCCCCGCGAATCAGGCGGGGCGCTCAGGCAGCAATGGACTAAGCCAGGGCTCAGATCTCGCTGATGATCTGCTCGACCGGCAGGCGGGATTTGGGCAGCGCCGCATTGAAGTCAGCATCATCGCGGTAACCCAGTGCAACGATAACGACAGAAGTCAGACCCTTGTCGCGCAGACCCAGAGCTTCATCCAGCAGCGCTGGTTCAAAACCTTCGATGGGCGTCGCATCCAGATCCAGATTCGCCGCTGCCGTCAGCAGGGAACCGGCTGCCAGATAGACCTGCTTCTCCATCCAGTGCTGGGTATCTTTCATGGTATAGCGGTGCAGGTTCACATAATGACTGCGCGCACCGTGCTGACGTGCCACCGCCGCCTCATCCGGCAGACGACCATCGGCTTTTTCCTGCGCCAGAACAGCCTGCAGGTGTTCTTCGTCCATGGAAGTACGAGCGCAAAACACCACCACATGGGAAGCGTTCAGAATTTTTTCGGTGTTATAGCCGTAGGCAGGCGCCGGGCATCCTTTGGCGATCAGCGCTTTGCCTTCTTCGCTGCCGGAAAGCACAAAATGCCAGGGCTGGGAGTTAACGGAGGAAGGGCTCAGATGCAGCAGGGTTTTCAGCTCATCGATAACTTCAGCCGAGATCTTGCGGCTGGCATCGAAGGCCTTGGTGGTGTAGCGGCGCTTGGCATTGGCAGCAAAAGACATGGTAACTCCTGTGGTTCGGACCGCTGACGGGCGGCGGCACCCGGTATCATAGTATTCTGCTTGCGAAGCCGTCTGTCCGTCTGAAGCCTTGTCATGATGAACTTCGCAAGTTGGCGCTGTCATCCCGGACAGCTGGCCTGCCCATTCTCAGGATGGAGAATCAGGCGGCCAACACTATCCGCCGCCCGTCCTCTGGCGTCAATCGTCGAGGGCAACTTGCCTGATCAAGTCACTATTGGCGTTACTCTTGTCGATACTCACAGCGTCACTCTGCGTCCTTAACTGCCTTTCCTGCGGCTTGCGTCGACCAAAAGTCTTATTACGCCCCACGCATTCACATTTCTTGCACGCATGCTACTCTTCAATGGCAACTCTGTATTTTATATTTCAGCCTGAAATAGAGAGTCAGATAGCTGCTCATTAGTAATAGCCGTTTCTCTGGAGATGCTTTATGTCCCTTCGCTCGATCAGTGTAGGCCTGCGTACCGCCTTAAGCTTTGGGTTCTTCTTTGTGGTGCTGCTGGGGGTTGGTCTCTATAGCATCAGCCAGCTGGCCAACATGCAGGACAACGCAGACAGTCTGGAGAACAACTGGCTTGCCAGTATCACCGCCCTTGGCAGCATCAGCGATGACATCGCCACGGTTCGCGTGAACACCCTGCGCATTGTGACATCGAAGGAGCCTAAGGAGCGCGAAGGCTTCCGCCAGCGTATTGCCGATGCCCGCAATCAGCTCGCCACCGACCTTGATCACTACACTGAACTGGTCAGCTCAGAGCAGGAAAAAGCCCTGCTTAAGCAATTTCTGAATGCTCGTGCGGTCTATGTCGAGAATCAGGCGCAAGTCACTGATGCAGCGATGGCCGACCGTGCACAGAACGAAGAAGATATTGATGCCATGAATCAGGCCGCCAGTACGATGGCGCAAAGTTTGATGGAGCTGAAAAAAGTTAACCTGCAAGGTGCTGCGGATGCTGCAGAAGATGCCCGCAATGACTACCGCAGCTCCCGTAACTCCCTTGTCACTATTCTGGTAATTATGGCGCTGATCTCCGTGGTGATTTCAGTGCTGACAATTCGCAGCATCAAGGCCCCGCTGGCCAAGGCACTGAATGTTGCTCAGCGCATTGCCAAAGGGGAGCTGAACGTGGCGATCAACCCTGAAGGCAAGGATGAACTCACCGAGCTGCTCACCGCCCTTAGCAATATGCAGCAGTCCCTGCGCCGTATTGTGGAGAAAATTCAGCATGCCAGCGCAGCGCTGGCTACCGATGCCCGCCAGATTAATGAGGCGGCCCGCAGCAACTCGGCCACCATCGAGCATCAGAATAACCAGATTCATCTGGCGGCGACGGCAGTCAACGAGCTGACCGCCGCCATTGAGGATGTCGCCAACAACGCCACCTCAACCTCGGAAGCCTCACAGAAATCGGCTCGCTCCGTGGAGTCTGGCCTGTCCGTCGTCAGCTCCACTAAAGATGCGATCGAGGCACTTTCCATCGGCATTACCAACACCTCAGGACAGATTAACCAGCTGTCCGACAATGCCCTGCGCATCAGCAGCGTACTGGATGTGATTCGTGCGGTGTCCGAGCAGACCAACCTGCTGGCACTGAACGCAGCCATTGAAGCGGCCCGTGCCGGGGATCAGGGCCGTGGCTTTGCGGTAGTCGCCGATGAGGTGCGCTCACTGGCCCAGCGTACCCAGCAGTCAGCGCAGGAAATTGAAAGCATGATTGTGGATGTCCAGACCGGTGCCAACAGTGCCGTCAGCGCGATGGAAAACAGCCTGAACAGTACCCGCAGCTCCGTGGAAGCCTCGGAAAAAGCCAATCAGGCGCTGGCCGATATCATGGATTCCGTTAACTACATCACCGAGCGTAACCTGCTGATCGCCAGCGCCTCGGAAGAGCAGTCTCAGGTCGCCAAAGAAGTGGATATGAACCTGACGCGCATTAATGATCTGGCGCAGGAGTCCGCCGTCGCCTTCCAGCAGGCCAGCCGCTCTTCAGAGCAACTGCTGGGTATCGCCCAGTCACTGGAGAAGGAAGTGTCCGTCTTCCGCCTCTGAGGCTGCAAGAATCTACAAGCCTGTTCCGCAAAAAGCCCTGATCCTTACGCAGGGCTTTTTTAATGGCAGAAACGGCGTGCTTTCGCCTTGCTCCTGCGACGTTGCCCCTCATAATAGAAAAACATCCCTTCATCTGCGGAGCTTGAGCTTATGGCCCAGCGCCCCCCTGCCTCTCAGGACGTCGTCCGTTATCAGCCGGTTTCCCAGATTCCGGGGCTGATTCTTGGCGAAGCGCTGCTGCAGGAGTTCGAGTTCGAGCCTCATTACCATCTGGAAATGCATATCGGCCTGGTAACGCAGGGCGTGCAGAGCCAGTTCATTCGTGGTGAGGCGACCTTGCTCGGCCCGGGCAAGATTACCGTGATGCCCCCCGGTGAGATTCACGATGGCCGCCATCACCAGCCTCAGGCGCATTTACTGCGCACCTTTCGGCTCGCCCCGGAACTGCTGGATCAGTTAAGTGAAGAGCTGCAGGTGCGCATCCACCTGGCCGATGTTGCGCCTGAGCTGCTGGATGAGCAGGCACTGAGCACTGAGCTTTCTGACCTGCACTCGGTGATGATGCTTGGTGATCAGCTGTCAGGCATTGTTCAGGAAGGTCGCTGGCTTGCCGGCATGGCAAGGCTGTTTGGCGTCTCGACCCGGGAAGATACCGAGTCCGATGCCCTAAGCCATCCACAATGGCAACAGGTACGCGATTATTGCTATGCCCATCTGCACGAGAAAATCACTCTCGATCAGCTGGCGGCACTTTGTGACCTGAGTCGTTATCAGTTCCTGCGCCGCTTTCAGCAATCCACCGGCATGACACCCCACGGCTGGCTGATTCGCCTGCGGCTTGAACATGCCTGCCTGCTACTCATGCGCAAAGACAGCATCATTGCCGATGTTGCCGCCGCCGTTGGCTTTTACGACCAGAGTCACTTTAACCGTGCCTTCCGGCAGGCTTATGGCGTTGCCCCCTCACGTTTTGCTCAGCTCAGTTAATCACTGCCGCTCAAAAGTCTTTCTCTGGCAGGAAAGTTTGCATTTGTTATTTTCCTGCGATTTAGCGTTATTTATTTGCACTTTTCAGCCATTTATAAGAAATATTAGCTTCTTTTAAACAACGCTGTTATCTGTCCATTTTTGACATAAACCCTCGTTCGTTTAATTGAGCTGATACAGGTCATGGCATAAAGTTTCAATTCATGACCAGCAGGCTGTTGTGTGTGCCTGACCTATCAGTGGCTCTCCTCCCTGCTGTGAGGGACCTCCGTTTTTCGGGGGCAATGTTGTATTTCTCACTCTGGAGTCAACCATGTCCACCCAAACTCCCAGCCAGATTACGGAGTCGGTAATTCAGGCCGGCGTTCGTAAAAGCTCTTTCGACACCCTGACCCTGCTGATCCTCGGCTTTATGGCCGGTGCGTTCATCGCCATGGGTTTCCTGCTCGACATCCGTGTCACTGCACAGCTTCCTCATGAATGGGCCGGTTTCGGCAACTTTCTGGGCGCTGCAGTATTCCCTGTGGGCCTGATCCTGACCGTTCTGGCCGGTGGTGAACTGCTGACCGGTAACATGATGTACATGGCAACCGCACTGTTCTCCCGCAAAATTGGTGTGGCTGCGCTGGTTCGCAACTGGATCATCGTCACCATCGCCAACTTTATTGGTGCGGTCTTTATTGCTTACTTCTTCGGCCATTATCTGGGTCTGGCAGAAGGTGCCTTCCTGGCGAAAAGCGTTGCCGTAGCCAAAGCCAAAGTTAACGCAGACTTCATGCACGCCTTTGTCTCCGGTATCGGCTGTAACTGGCTGGTTTGTCTGGGCATCTGGCTGGGTCTGTCCAGCAAGGAAGTGGTAGGCAAGATTCTGGGCATGTGGTTCCCGGTGATGGCGTTCGTTGCCATGGGCTTCCAGCACGTGGTTGCTAACATGTTCATCGTGCCACTGGGTATCTTCGTTGGTGAAGTGACCTGGGCTCAGTACTTCGGCAATGCGATTCCCGTCTTCCTCGGTAACGTGGTTGGCGGCGCAGTGTTCGTAGGTATTCCTTACACCCTGGCACTGCTTCGCAAGCAGGATTCCAGCGCAGCAACTCAGGAAAGCGCCTCTGTTGCACCTTCCAAAGCCGCCTGATTTCACGCCTTTAGCGGATAGCCTGCCCTGCGGGTTATCCCATAAAAAAGCCCGGTGCCACTAAAGCCCGGGCTTTTTTTATATCCCCATTTCTCGGCGTTATTCGCGGGAGTTAATATCCCGTTGCACGCGCTTAAGATGCCCTTCCACATAAAATGCGGCGCCCTCTTCATCCCCTGAGATGATGGACTCATAAATCAGCCGGTGTTCAGCCACATACAGCTGGATACGCGCCGGATCGTAAATGCCATCATCGCGCAGACGATTCCACAGGGGCTGCGCCATGCTCTTTTCCACCTCATCGGCGATCTTGACGATAAGGGCATCCTCCGTCATCAGTGCCAGTTGCCGGTGAAACAGGCGATCGCATTCATTCCATAGCGCCTGCTGCTTCTCATCGGTGATATCGGTGATGCTTGCCATCTGGTCAAGATAGCTCTCGACCATCGCGTCTTTCTTGCCGCGACGGGCGGCCAGCCGGGCAATGGCAGGCTCAATCAACAGCCTGACTTCCAACGTACTGTTAGGGCTGAAATCCGCCTCACGAGGCTCGGCCTCCTGGACAGGTCTGGCTTCAACCTGCTCAGCCACATAGGTGCCGGAACCGTGGCGAGTGACAACAATACCTTCATTCTGCAAGGCGCCAATGGCCTCACGCACCGCCGGACGGCTGACTTTCAGCCGCTGGGCCAGATCCCGCTCGGAGGGTAAACGGCTACCTGCCTTATAAGTGCCGTTAAGAATGCCGGCGCGAATCTGGTCGGCAACCTGCTCATAGATCTGTTTGGCGCGAAAATCCGATTGCATCACTCTGGTCCTTTGATTTGACCACTTGGATCAGTCCTTATAGAGATTGGTCATCAACGCCAACGGCATCGCCTGTCACGCACGATTAGTGACCACTTTGGGTCAATATCGCACCACTCTGGTTAGCAAGCAAACCAAAAACCCGGAAACACCCAGCGTCTTTACGCCTTGCCAACGCATCAATGGCCATATATAAACCAATTTTGGATTGGAAAATAAACCAATTTCCCAAACTGGCACGCTTATCGCTAGAGAAAACCCATAACACCTGACCCCAAGGTGGTTATTTCAAAAACCAGTTTGCCCGATTGGGCACGAGGAGTGCTGTGATGTTTAAATCCACGAAGGTCCGTTCCCACGTGAAAATGATCCTGGCAACCGCCGCACTTTCAGGTGCGATGAGCCCGGTCTGGGCGGATCAACTGGCGGATGTTAAGGCCAGCGGCAAAATGGTCTGTGGTGTTCTTGGCGCCTTCGAACCCTTTGGCTTTACCGACATCAGCACTCGCACTCTGGAAGGCTATGACGTCGACTTCTGTAAGGCGATCGCCAAACACCTGGGGGTGCAGGCCGAAGTGAAAGCGGTGTCTGTTGAAGCACGTATTCCTGAGCTGCAGCAAGGCCGTATGGATCTCTTGGCAGCGGGCCTCGGTTACTCCGCCAAGCGCGCTGAACAAGTGGATTACACCTACGGCTATTACATCAGCGACCACAAGCTGACCGTTAAGAAAGCCCGTAACTTCAAAACCGCCACGGATCTCTCCGGTAAACGCGTGAGCTTTACCAAAGGCGGCATCACCGAGGGTTTCGTGAAGAAGTCAGTGCCCGGTGCTGAACTGGTCGGCTATGAAGACACGCCCACCGCCTTTACGGCGCTGGTACAGAACAAGGTAGCCGCCTTCAGCGTGCCTGAAGTGGTGGCTCACCGCCTGATCAACAAGCTTGGCCCACAGAGTTCACAGTATGAGCTGCTGGAGCCTGCGGTCGGCCAGGAAGTCTGGGGGCTTGGCGTGCGTAAAGGTGAAACCGCCATGCTGGATGCCGTGAATGGTGCCCTGAAAGATATGGAAGCCTCGGGTGAAGCCCAGCAGATTTTTGATAAATGGCTGGGCAAGGATTCCGCCTTCAACATGAAGCGCGCCTTCACCATCAAGCCGATTACCGAGTAACACGGCAATAACTGCGGTGGCTGTCTGGCCATCGCAGTGCTTTAGCATGATTGAGCAAGAGGAAAAGGCATGGCATTGCTGCACGACTATGGTCCGGCCCTGCTACAGGGGCTGTTGATCACCCTGCTGCTCTCGGTGAGTAGCTGGATTGCCGCCTTTGTGATCAGTCTGGCACTGACGATGCTTCGCATGACCCGCATTCGGGTACTGGAGTTTCTGGTGCTGGCCTTTATTGAATACCAGCGCAACGTCCCGCCGCTGGTGCATCTTTTTATCTGGTACTTCGGTGTCAGCAGCCTGCTGGCTTTCGATATGCAGGACTGGATCAACGCCCACAACGGCGAGTTTATTTTCGCGGTGATCGCCATTGGCCTCTACTACGGCGCCTACTTTGCCGAGGATATTCGAAGCGGCATGCGCAGTATTCCCCGCGGCCAGTATGAAGCCGCACGCGCCATTGGCCTCAGTTACGCAGGCACCCTGCGCCGGGTGATTCTGCCTCAGGCACTGCGGGTGGCGATTCCGCCCATGGTCAGCGGCTCGGTCATGCTGGTGAAAACCTCCAGCCTGGCCATGGTGATCGGCGTGATGGAGCTTACCTACGTCACCAAAGACATCGCCAGCGATACCTTTCAGATTTTCGAAGCCTACGGCATCAGTACCGCCATGTATGTGGTCGTCGCCCTGTGCATTTTGTTTTTCGGCAGCTGGTTGAGCCAGCGTCTGCAGATCAAGGGGCGCTAAGATGCTGGATATCATTCATGACTACTGGCTGCTGTTTCTGGTCGGCGCTTATCCCCATGGCCCGCTGGGCGGCATTGCGGCCACCCTGTTGCTGTCCGTCATCGGTATTGGTGTGGCGCTGCCGCTGAGTATTCTGCTGGCACTGGCACAGCTCAGCCCCTTTAAGGCGATTCGTTATCCGGCGACGCTGATTCGCTTTGTGATCCGCAGCATTCCGCTGGTCATGCTGATCTTCGGCGCTTATTTCATTGTGCCGATGATCATCGGGCGGCCGATTGCCGGCTTTACATCAATGGCTGTGACGCTGGTGATATTTGAGTCGGTCTATCTGGCGGAGATCGTTCGCGCGGGGATTCTGGCCCTGCCCAAAGGCCAGACGGAAGCCGCCGCCGCACTCGGCATGGGTTACTGGACCCGTACCCGCCGCATCATTCTGCCGCAGGCGCTGGCCAACATGCTGCCAAGCATGGTCGGGCAGTTCGTGACCACCATCAAGGACACCTCACTGGGCTATGTCATTGGTGTGAATGAACTGACCTACGCCGCCAATCAGGTCAACAGCAGCCTGCTGACCCAACCCTTCGCCGTCTTTATGGTGCTGTCGCTGGCCTACTTTGTGATCTGCTTTGCCCTGACCCAGAGCGTCCGGGTGATCGAGAAACGCCTTGAACGTCGTAACTCGCCGCAAAGTTCTGCCAACAAAAGTACCGCTAACAAAAACTCAGCCCCACAACCTATCGCGGGAGCGCACTGATATGTCAGCGACCTCATCCACACCCCAGAACGCTCAGGACACCATGATCCGGCTCAGTGGCGTCGAGAAATGGTATGGCGATCATCACGTGCTGACCAACGTCAGCGCCGACGTCAAACGCGGGCAAGTGGTGGTGCTGTGCGGCCCTTCAGGCTCGGGCAAGTCGACCCTGATTCGCACCATGAATCACCTTGAGCCCATTAATGAAGGTTCCATCATCGTTAACGGTGAGAACGTTCATGCCAGGGGCATCAACATCAACCGCCTGCGCAGCCACATTGGTTTTGTGTTCCAGCAGTTCAACCTCTTTCCGCATCTGTCGGTGCTGGAGAATGTGACCTGTGGCCCCTTGTGGGTCAACAAGGCCGATGCCCGCGAGACCCGCGCACTGGCCCATGAACTACTGGAAAAAGTCGGCCTGGCCCACAAAGCCGAGGCCTACCCGAACCAGCTTTCCGGCGGCCAGCAGCAGCGTGTTGCCATCGCCCGGGCATTGGCGATGAAGCCACCGGTGATGCTGTTTGATGAACCGACCAGCGCCCTTGATCCGGAAATGGTGGGCGAAGTACTGTCGGTCATGA
Source organism: Pokkaliibacter sp. CJK22405 (assembly GCF_046614695.1). Taxonomy (NCBI): domain Bacteria; kingdom Pseudomonadati; phylum Pseudomonadota; class Gammaproteobacteria; order Oceanospirillales; family Balneatrichaceae; genus Pokkaliibacter; species Pokkaliibacter sp. CJK22405. The sequence continues at coordinate 154,932 of NZ_JBKKHQ010000016.1, read as the reverse complement.
AAGCCCTCGCCAGCGAAGGCATGACTATGGTGTGCGTTACCCATGAAATGAAATTTGCCCGCGATGTCTCGGACGAGGTCTGGTTTATGGACCAGGGGCAGCTGCTTGAAGTGGCTGATCCTGAGGCCTTCTTTACCGCACCAAACCATCCACGGGCGCAGAAATTCCTGTCGGACATTCATGCGGGCTAAGCCCCTGAAGCCACAGCACAACGTCAACTGATCAACACAACAAGATTCAGCCAGTCAACGGAGCCTTCAATGAGCAGCACTTCTACCCCACAGCACGATGATCTTCTGATCGCCTGTGACCGCGCCCGCACCGCCGAACTGCTGGACTTCCATCAGCTGGTCGATGCCATCGCTGATGCCGCTCTGGAGCTTGAAGCCGGCAGGATTTTAAGCCCCGAGCGCATGGTTGTACCCATGGGCAATGGTGGAGTCATGCTCAGCATGCCCGCCACGGCGCACGATATTGGTATTCACAAACTGGTGAATGTTCACCCCGGTAATGCCGATTTTGATCTGCCCACCATCCACAGCTCTGTGACCGTCTGCGATGCCGTGACCGGTAAAATCCAGTGCCTGCTGGATGGCCCGGAAGTCACCGGCCGCCGCACAGCGGGAGTCACCCTGCTGGCCATGCGCACCGCCCTGAGCGAAGCGCCAAAGCACATCGTGATGTACGGCACCGGCGTGCAGGCGCGTTATCACGTGCAGGCCATCAATGCCTTCTATCCGAAAGCGACACTCTGGGTTGCCGGGCGTACGCTGGAATCCTCTCAGGCATTCTGCAAGCGCTATCAGCATCTGCACGGACATCTTAAAGCCTGCGGTCAGGAACTTCCCGAGCAGGCCGAGGTCATTATTCTTGTTACCACCAGCACCACGCCTCTTTACAACCTGCCCGCGCAGGAAGGTCGACTGGTGATTGGTGTCGGCGCATTCAAGCCGGAAATGGCCGAGATTGGCGCCGACACACTGGCAGGCAGCACCCTGATTGCGGATGACCCCGCCGGTGCGCGCCATGAAGCGGGCGACCTGATTCAGGCCGGTATCGACTGGACGCAGGTACATTCTCTGGCTGCTATGCTTAAGGGGACGACACCCACCCAGCAGCCTCTGGTGTTCAAAAGCGTGGGCACCGCTGCCTGGGATCTCGCTGCCGCCCGAACCGCTCTTAAGTCACTGCATCTGACGGACTGAAGCCGTTATGAAAATCCAACGCATCGCCGTGTGGCAGTTTTCCCGAAAGCTGGATGGTAAAGCCTGGAATCCGGCCTTTCGCTGGACGGAACGCCGCGCCCCCCTGCTGATGATTGAGCTGGACGACGGCATTGTCGGACTGGGCGAGGCCTGGTCCGGCTACTACGGCGTCGATGGCATACTGCAAACCCTGAGCGACGAGATTGCCCCGGCGCTGCTGGGCTGCGAAGTGAATTCGCCCAGGGAGATCGCCCCTCTGATCTGCCGCCTGCAAACCGAGCTTCGCACCCGCGAGCGCTCAGCGGCCTGGAGCGCAGTGGACATCGCCCTGTGGGATGCGTTTGGACAGTTACACCAGCAACCACTCTGGCAGCTGCTGGGTGGCACACGGGCCAGTGCGCCGGTGTACGCCAGCGGTGGCCTGTACCGGGATGATTACTCCCTGAGTGATCTTCGCGATGAAGCCCGAAGCTATATCGATCAGGGCTTTACCGGCATGAAAATGAAAATTGCCGGGGAAGGCCGCGCTCTGGATCTTGAACGTGTGGCAGCGGTACGTGAAGGCCTTGGCGAGTCGTCGATGTTATGGGTCGATGCGGTGAATCAGCTGACGCTCAGCTCCGCCCAGGATCTGTGGAAACGCCTTGCGGCCTTTGAAGTCAGCGCCATGCAGTCACCCCTACCGGCCCACTATCTCGAAGCAATGGCAGAGCTTAATCAGAGCGGTGTGAAGGTTATTGCCTCGGAAGCCGAGTTTCAGCCCGCGATATTCAGTGAGCTACTGAACACCAATGCGGTCAGTTATCTGCAGTTCTGCCTACCGCTGATCGGCGGTATCTCCGGCGCACTGGAGTTGGACGCACTGGCGGCCGACAAGGGCATCCGCACGACGCCCCAATGCTTCTCCACGGCGGTGGTTCAGGCAGCCACGCTGCACTTTAGCGCCGCCAGCAGCAATGTGGTGTCGGCGGAATACCACTGCTACCACGATCACCTGAAAGAGCTCTATCTGGGCGAGCTTGGCTCGGTCAGCCAGGGCATGGCACACCTCAGTAACGCCCCCGGCCTGGGCCTGGCGCTACCGAAGCTCGGCAAACAGCCTGATGGCAGTGACATCACGTTGATGTCCGAGGTGTTTTAAGCCTGCGCGCTAAATGCCATCTATAAAAAACGCCCCGGGAAGACTCTCCTGCGGGGCGTTTTTTATCACACTGCTCGCGACCTAGCGCAGCGCCTTGCTAGCACCTTCGATAAAGGCATCGACATCAGCTTCTGTGGTGGCGAACGACGTCACCATGCGCACAACACCCGGCTCCCAGCGTCCGGTGTAAAAACCGTAGCCTTCGGATTGCAGGTTCTGAATCAGTGTCCGTGGGAAACGGAAGAACAGGATATTGGCATCACTGCGCCCCACGGCTTCCACGCCGGGTAAACCACTCAGCCCTTTGGCCAGTCGCGCTGCCATGGCATTGGCATGAGTGGCATTGCGCATCCACAGGCCATTGCTCAGGTAGGCATTCATCTGCGCGGAAAGCAGACGCATCTTGGAGAACAGATGACCACTGCGCTTACGGCGAAAACCCATTTCCTGCGCGTATTTCTTATCGAACATGATCACCGCTTCAGCGCCCAGCACACCGTTTTTGGTGGCACCAAAACTCAGTGCGGTGACGCCGGCTTTCCAGGTCATCTCTGCCGGAGTACAGCCCAGCGCCGCCAGTGCATTGGCAAAGCGGGCGCCATCCATATGCAGGGGCACCTGGGCTTCTTTACACAGAGCGCCGATGGTCTGGATTTCTTCCAGACGATAAACGCTGCCGGTTTCCGTTACCTGCGTGATCGACACCGCCAGCGGCTGTGCGGAATGCACATCGCCTTTTTTATGGCTTAGCTGTTCCACCAGACGCGAAGGGTTGAGCTTGCCGTTATCCCCTGAAACCTCGATCAGACGGGCACCGCCGGTGAAAAACTCAGGCGCGGTGTTTTCATCGTTATTAATGTGGCTTTCAGGGTGGCAAAGAATCGCACCCCAGGGAGGCGTCAGCGTACTCAGCGCCAGACAGTTGGCAGCGGTGCCTGTTGGCACCAGAAAGGCGCTCAGTTCACACTCAAAAATTTCCGCCAGCTGCTGCTCGACGCGCTCGGTCAGTGGGTCATTGCCATAGGGCACCGCACTGCCTGCCGAGGACTCAACAATGGCGTTCAGCACTTCCATGGAAGCCCCCGCCACATTGTCACTGTGAAAGGCAGGACGCAGAGAAGAACTCATGAGGGTAACTCCTTGGTTTAAATCGCATTAACACCAGTGTGACGTCCTTGTCAGCGCCTGACTTGTAGAATATTGCAGCGCCGTTAATGATCGAGTTCATCCTCCGGCAAATGCTTAAGATGAATACTGCGGGCGATGCGGATACAGGGGCGGATGACCAGCTGGACACTGCCAATCACGAAGAGCCAGACGCCGATAGTCTGGATTTCACCCTCATAGAAAAAGCAGAAACTGCCAATCACAAACCAGATGCCGATCATCAGGTCATTGAGGGTGCTCAGGAACAGGTAACGACGATGGATAATGATTTCGTCGTGACCGAAGGTGAAGATAAAGTCCCCTGAGTCATGCAGGGTACGTTTCATGACAAACTCCTTTGTCAGACAGCGAATGAACTCGTATTAGCGAAGCGAGCCGTCTCAGCCTTTTATCCGTACACGAAGACCACTGCAGAGCGCCGAACCCAGCGCCAGCAGAATACCGAGATACAGCGCGTAACTCGCCCCATGGATGCCATCCACCAACAGGCATAAGGCGGCCACACCGGCACCGAGCGTCTGGCCGATCAAACGGGACGAGGCCACCATGCCACTGGCGGCACTGCGCCGGTGAGCGGGCGTCGATGCAATCATGGCGCGCTGATTAGGTGACTGAAACAGCGAAAAGCCCATGCCGCCGAGCAGCATCAGCATCAAGGTCAGTACCAGCTCATCGGGCCAGCCGCTGAAGATGCCAAGCACCAGTGCAATCAGCACAAAACCGGCGGCGCCCATCGGCCCGGGATGAAACTTGTCAGCAGCCCGCCCCACAATCGGCGCCATTAGTGCGACCGCCACAGACCAGGGCGTCAGCGCCAGACCAATCTGCAATGAGCTGTAATTCAGCAGATGAGCGAAGAAAAAGGGCAGGGAGACAAAGATCGTCGCCTGAGTGGCAAAGGCAAATACCGCCGTGAGGCAGGATAAACGAAACATCGGCAGGCGCAGCAAATCCACCGGCAATACCGGAAAATCCCGGCCACGCTCCACTCGCCAGAGCAGGAAACCAGCCAGCACCGCCACGATCACCACCAGTGCCAGCCACTGGCTGATCTGCCCCTGAGACACCAGCACTGCCGCCAGACTGGTGCCCATCACCAACAGGAAACACAGCAGGGACGCCAGTGGGCGAAAGCTGCCGGGATGCTGCTTTGAGGCGGGTAAGAATTTAAGACAACCCAGCAGCGCCAATCCCCCGATGGGCAGATTGATCAAAAACAGCCAGCGCCAGCCAGCAAAAGTCAGCAGCAGCGCGGATACCACCGGCCCTGCCGCAAAGGCGATTCCGACGGTCAGGGCATTCCAGCCAATCCCCTGCCCCAGCCGGTTCATCGGGAAAAGCTGCGCCAGCATGGCCGCATTCACCGCCATCACTGCACTGGCTCCCAACCCCTGGGCAAAGCGGGCAATCACCAGCCCGGTAAAATCCGAGGCAGTTGCGCAAAACAGCGAACACAGAAGAAAGACCGCCAGCCCGCCAATGTAGACACGTCGATTGCCCAGTCGCGCGCCTAGCGCCGCAAAGGGCAGAATCGATGCCGCCGAGGCGACCTGATAGGCACTCACCACCCAGACCGAGTTCGCCGAGGATACCTCCAGTTCGCGGCTGAGCGCCGGCAACGCCACATTAGCAATGGAGACATCCATCACCACCAGAAAGACACTGAGCAATACCGAGCCGACGGCCCACCATTCAATACCGTTGGCGGGCTGATCTGCAGCCGGTGTCGCTTGTTGTGGTGATGACATGATTCGTCCCCGGGAATGGCCAGCCTGCACCAAGGCAAGACCGGCGAAGGATAGCGGGCAAAAAGACACAAAAGCCGGTGACACATGACTGCATCACCGGCGTCAGGCTACTCAGAAACTCTCGTGATCAACCACGAGACTGAGCCTGCGGGATTAGCCCAGATAGTTTTTGAAGAAGCTGTGAGTCATTTCACCAGCCATGGCGGAAGCCTGTGGGTGGAACGACGCACGAAGATCGCAGTTAAAGCCGTGATCCGCACCGGGATGCACATGCACGGAAACATCATCACGACCGGCAAAAGCTTCTTCCAGCTTCACGGCTGTTTCCAGCGGCACGTGATCATCCACTTCACCAAAATGGAAGATCATCGGGTTCTTGATGCTGCTGGCCAGCTCCATGCGGTTAAGGATACCGCCGCCGTAGTAGGAGGCTGCGGCATCAAAGGAGCCTGTCGCTGCCGCCATAAAGGACAGCAGACCGCCGAAGCAGTAGCCAACAATGCCGCACTTGCCATTACCCGGCAACGTGGCCTGAATGTGAGCGCGCAGGGCGACGATATCCGCCACGACTTTTTCAGGCTCGGTCGCCTGCAGCAGGCTGATAGCGCGCTGATAATCCTCGCCTTCATAGCTCAGGCTGACCTTGCGGGTTTCACGCCAGAAAATATCAGGGGCATAAACGTTAAAACCCATGGCCGCATAACGCTGAGCGACATCCTGAATATGACGGTTCACACCGAAGATTTCCTGTACCACCACCAGTGAAGGCGCATCAGGCTTGTCGCTCAGGGCCACAAACACATCCATCTGGCCATCAGCCACCTGCACCTGTTTCCACTCACCACTCATGTCACATCTCTCCTGTGGGAAATTATCGTCATTGCGTTCGGGGAGGCGGGTCGTTGTGCAACCCGACTCAAGATCATTGTTGTGCCTGCCACAGCCAGGGAACTCAAGCCCAGGTGATCACAGAATGCGTTATCGCCAGAGAGCAACTCACCGCCAACTGCGGACAGACCAATATCAATCCACGTTATCACGGCGATAGCGATGGCTGGCAGCAACAGTCTGGCCACGCAGTATTTTCCACAGTTTTCGGGATTACGCAGGGATTGTGACAATGCAATAACAGCGGCTAACAACCCGGCCAAGCAGCGCTCAGGGTAACGCAAAAACGAAAACGCCGATCAGGAAACCCAACCGGCGTTCGTAAACGGCCTTTTTAAGAGTGCATCAAAAAGCCGGTTCGTGAATTTCTGCTTCGGCATTCAGGCTGAAGGTGTAGTCCACCTCAATGGAGGGATGCAGCATCAGACAGACATGGCAGTATTTATCCAGCGCATTACGAATGGCCTGATCGACCTGTTCCGTACTGATGTTTTCACCGCTGATCACAAAGTTCAGGGTGATGGTTTTATAGAGGCAAGGCGGTGTATCGGTACGGGTAAAAGTCACCCGGTTAGTCAGGGATGCCAGCATGGCACCTGCATCACACAACTGCATGACGACATCCGTTGCAGAGCATGACCCCAGCGCAGAGAGCAGCACCTCCGTTGGGCACGGTGCGCTGATGTTGTCCGCATCAATCGAGAAGTGGAACTGATTTTCGGTCGAAACCTCAAATTCGCAGTTCTGTTTCCAGGTCACATCGATGGCCATATGCATTACCACCTAAAGATAAACTTTTCGCCATATTACACAGAATCACTGCATTGGCGATGCTTTGAACAACAGAACCCAAGGGAACGGCGTAAAGACGACATCACATGACGGAAAAAGACATGTTAAAGGCCTATTTCCTCATTAACTGCGTACTTTTCGCGAATTATGCCTGCCCTAACGGCCACTTTCGTGTAATCCACAGGCCAGCTAGCGACACACCAGGGACTCACGACCATCATGGGTCTGGTATTGGGTATGCCAGTCCTGGGGGTCATTGAGGCAAAGGTAACGAAGACCAATGGCATCATGTCGCTTGCCAAAGCGCCGGGCCAGCACAATGAGCACATCGCAATGCGGCGGCCAGGCCAGTTGCTCGATAATCTGATTACCCAGCGCCAGCTCATAGGCCAGTATCAGATTCAGCGACTCCGAAATGAACAGGGTCTGAGCTTCAATCAGGCCTTCATGAACAGATGATGATTCCATGGCGTCATTCACTCTTCAGGTCACTGGGCATCAGCAATGAGGCCGTGCCCCATGCCTGCAGACCCTGAGTGGAACCGGGAGCTGTCACCAGCGTAAATCGCATCAGCACGGGCGCATCCGGCCCATGCCATTCATAGGTCACCCGATGCTGAGGCACCGCTCCCTGAGCGGCTTCGTCTGCACTGGGCACCAGGTCTTCATCCTTGAGGGTTTTAGCGGTCAGAGGGTCCGGGGCAACCGCCAGATGTTTGGCGAAAAAGGCGCTAACAGCAGTGGTATCGACAGCCCTTCCTGCCACCGAGCACTCCTTACGAAGCTTCGGCACCACCACCACGAAGTCGCCATTGGCATCATGAACCGGCCAGGCATCACCGGGCTGGCCTTGCAGCAGCAACATCGCCTGCTCAGGCGCGAGCTGAGGCACAGGTGCCATCATGTCGCGAAGGCTGTCCAGATCGTAGAGATATTTAAGGCAGAATTTGGCGTAGAGGCTATTGAAGGTTCTGGCCTGAAGCACTGACTCGGGCTCACCTTCAGTCAGCGCATCTTCTGCCTGAACGACAGGAGCCATGCCCCATGAGGCGAAGGTCAGCACACTAAACGCAGCCCAGCGTTGCACAATGGGTGTCATGATAGTTCTCCCCCTCGTTCCCTGTCATTGAGCAAACATCCGTGATGCTGGCGGGAGAGTGAGGAATGAGCCTAAGGAAAATCCTTATCTCTCGGGCAAGCCAATCCATCATTGAGCAAGCAAAAAGAAAGGGCAATCACTGTTTGACGACAAACGGCGCTTTATCCCCCCTGATCACGACAATCTCAAGAATAAGCCTCAAACGAGAGAGTAATACGCCTGTAAGGTGCATATAAACACACCTTAACACTGCGAACTCCTGCGGGCAGTTCAGTTAAACGCGGAGTAAAGCAGCGAACCCAGCAGGCATACCAATGTAACCCACAGCAGAATAATCACGGCAGCGGCGATCAGTCCGGCTTTCTTCAGACCGGAAAGCCCCGAACTGGCGCGTTGGCGACATTCCGCCATCACCTCTTCAGGCACCATTTTCAGGGCCAGACGAATCCCCCAGGGAAGAATGATCAGATCATCCAGCCAACCCAGAATGGGAATCACATCCGGTATGAGGTCAATGGGGCTGACGGCGTAAGCCACGATAGCCGCCACCAGCAGCTTGGCGGCCAGCGGCGTGCGTGGATCTTTCACCGCCAGAAAGAGTGCAAAGGTTTCAGCTTTCAGTAACGTTGCCGTTCGGCGCAATTTGGCCAGCACGTTAAATCTCCTGTTATAAGTCAGGCAAAGAGAAGGTCTTAAACCAGCCTGGTATCACTTACAGGTGGAGGCGCACTCCCTAATCAACAAGGAAAAAAGCGTGTGAATGCGTTGCAGCGCGGCGTTACTGATACTTCACGCCGTTAAGCTCGAGCCAGCCATTGGTGTGTCGGCCCTGAGGATCATGATGGGTCCAGTGCACGACACCGCCTTTGTCATTCCACTCATACTCACCGTAAAAAGCGACCTGATCGCCTTCCTTAAGCCCATTGAGCCGCGAGGCAAGATCTATATTGTGCGCAATCAACAGCGTCTGACCGGTAGCGAGTCGCAGAATAAAACGCTGGTGACGACTGCCTTTGGTGTCATCAGGCAGGATGCGGGTCACCACGCCCTGCCCTTGTACCTGCACATTGCTCTGCTGCCGTGCATAGGCCTCAGTAATGGCCTGCTCGGTGGCGACAGCAGGTGCTGCCGTCGCCGTTTCCGGCGCCAGAAAGGGAGCGGCCAGCTTCTTCCAGCCTCCGGAGGCAAGAAACCCGATAATGACTCCGGCGATAATCCAGCGGGATAAATTCATCGACTACTGATTCCTGACAAGGTGATTTGCATAAGGCCTGAGGCAAGGCTGTTTCTGATGAAAGCGTTCATAGCGAAATCCATCAGGCCAATTTTTTCAGATAGTTATGGGCTGTTTTCTGGCGGATAAAACCCAGCGACTCATAAAAGGGATGCGAGGCTTCCCGCTGAATGTTGGAGCGCACCACAAGACGGTCCAGCCCGCTATCGGCGGTCCATTGCTGCGCCGCTTGTACCAGTGCCTCACCGATACCCAACCGACGGTGCTGATCAGAAACCACCAGCCCGGTGATTTCCGCTTTAAAGCCCGTCTCCAGTGACAGGCGTTTTTCCACCACGATCCAGCCACAGACCTCCTCCTGCCGCACCGCCACATACACCCCGTAGCGTCCGGGCTCAAGACCAAGCACGGCCAGCCACTGGCGAGTCTGGGCCACACTGGCGCCATAGCCCAGCTGCGCTGTCAGCCTCTGAATCGCCGTTGCATCAGCTTCACGGGCAAGACGAATACTCAGGCTCATGGCAGCTCCTCCAGCAGGGCTTTCAGGGTGACCAGATCGGCCTCCACCGCCGCCCGGTCGCGGGCAAAGTCAGCATCACTCATGCCGGGCTGGCGAAACAGGGTAAAACTGAATTCGCTGTAACGGGGGTCCGGCCCAAAGGGCACGACACGCATGGGATTCATGAAGCGCTGACCGTCTGCCAGCGTGACTTCATGATCCAGCACGCCAAGCGTATTCTTCGCACAGAAAGCGACTTCGACGCTGCCAAGCGGTGATGCCATCGCCCAGCGGTCCGGCGCAATTTCACTGACCTCGGAGCTGGCCAGTCCCGCCGCCCACAGGGGCAAATGACGAGCGTCACGCACAAAGGCGTAGACCTTTTCAGCCGTGCACTGAAGGGTGATTCCCAGATGAAGCGCGTCAGACATAGGTGGCTCCGGGATAACGGGCATGAACGGGTGAGACAAGGCAGCTAATAACAGAGAGAAACGAATAGCTCCCACCATCCAGCACCCTAGCACAGCCATAACGAAAAAACCCCGCCGAAGCGGGGCCGAGCAATAGCTCAAACTGCCGGAGGCCGTCGCCTCCTGTTACCTACCAAAGCCACTCAGTGTTCGAGTCTGTGCAGCCCGGCGGGCATTCCTTATGGCATGCCGAGGAAGTTGGGCAGTGCCAGAGAAACCGCAGGGACATAGGTCACAATCATCAGGAAGCCCAGCAGCAGCATCAGCCAGGGCAGTGCCGCACGAATGGTGGCTCCCAGAGACATTCCCGTCACCGCCGAGGTCACGAACAAATTCAGACCGACAGGTGGCGTGATCAGGCCAATTTCCATGTTCACCACCATGATCACACCCAGATGAATCGGGTCGATACCTAGCTGGATAGCAATCGGGAACAGGATTGGCGCCAGAATCAGGATAATGGCTGACGGCTCCATAAAGTTACCGGCAATCAATAGCACGATGTTGACGATCAGCAGGAACATCCAGGGTGACAACCCAAGGCCGGAGACCCAGGCAGCAATGGTCTGAGGAATTTGTTCGGTGGTCAGTACATGAGCAAAGAGCATGGCGTTGGCGATGATGAACATCAGCATGATGGTCAGCTTGCCCGCTTCCAGCAGCACCTTCGGACACTCTTTGAAACCCATGTCTTTATAGACGAATAGCGCAATAAAACCTGAATACACTGCAGCAACGGCCGCCGCTTCTGTCGGGGTAAACATCCCGGAGTAGATACCACCAAGGATGATCACCATCAGCAGTAAGCCCCAGAAGGCTTTGCGGGCAGTGGTTAGCCACTCGCGCATGGAGACACGTGGCATCGCTGGCAGATTCTTCTTCACCGCGACGATATAGATAGCCACCATCAGCACCAAACCTAAAAGCAGGCCCGGTACCACACCAGCCATAAAAAGCTTGCCCACGGAGGTTTCCGTTGCGGCGGCGTATACCACCATAACGATAGAAGGCGGTATCAGAATACCCAGCGTACCGGCATTACAGACGATACCTGCGCCAAATTCCTGAGGGTAACCTGAGCGCACCATCCCGGCGATGGCGATAGAGCCCACCGCTGCGACCGTCGCCGGAGAGGAGCCAGACAGAGCGGCAAACAGCATGCAGGCCAATACCGCAGCAATCGCCAGACCACCACGGATATGACCGACACAGGCATTGGCGAAATCAATCAAACGACGCGCCACACCGCCCGTGGTCATAAAGGCACCGGCCAACAGGAAGAAAGGTATCGCCAGCAGCGTGTAGTGTTCGGAGGTTTCAAACAGCTTGATCGCCAGGCCACTTACGGAATCCTGACTGAACATCAGGATAGTCAAAGCGCCAGACAGACCTAAAGAGATAGCGATAGGTACACCAATCAGCATCAGGCCAAAAAGAACAAAAAACAGGAAAAGAATAGTCATCTGAATTACTCCTGCTCTTCCGCCAGCTTCAGCGCATCTTTCGCTTCATCAGCGAGGCCCAGACCGGATTGTTTTCCTGTCAGAATGCGAATCAAGACTTCAAGGAAACGGACAGCTACCAGAAAAAAGCCGACAGGAACAATGACACCAACATGCCACTGCTCAATACCAAAGCGCCCAAGATCCTCCGCTTCGGTGGGATGCTGATACAGAGTATGAATCCACTCAAAACTGGAAACAGCCATCAAGCCTGCGTAACCCAGGCAACACAAAGTGGCCACAACACCAATGACTCTCTGCATGGGTTTATTGGCCAGTTTGACCAGAGCGTCGACACCAATATGCCCTGCGGTACGAACGCCGTAGGAAATACCGATAAAAATCAGCCAGCCAAACAGCATTTTGACCAGAGCATTACTCCAGGTCATTTCCTGTGCTGGCGTGATAAAGAAATCTCCTATCGCATAGAAGAAATCACTCATCTCAACCGACGACTCAGAAAATCGCTCACCTAAAAAATAGAAGACCGGGTACAGGTTATTCAGCACGACGTAGATGAATGTGATCAACGTCATCGCCGCCAGCAGAAAGGCAATCAGCCATTCTTCCAGCCTTGCCCAGACATTCTTGATTCCGCTCATTGGCGACTCCAGATGCATTACTTCAGATCACGAAAGGGTCCTGACCTCCCTTCGGAGGTCAGGAGAGATGAGTCATGACTCATCCGGGTAGATCGAGGATTACTCTGCGTTAGCTTTCTGCGCAGCTTCGATCAGGTCGGAACCGATATCACCCTCAAACTTCTTCCACACAGGCTTCATGGCTTCAACCCACTTGCCGCGCTCTTCCGGAGTCAGTTCGATCACTTCGCTGGTGCCAGCAGCCACCACTTTGGCTTTGGCCTTGTCATTCAGCTCGGCTGCTTCTTTGTTAACCTCATCGGTCACTTCCACAACGATCTTGTCCAGCTCGGTACGGATGTCGGGTGGCAGGCCGTTCCAGAACTTGGTGTTGGTGATCAGCATATAGTCCAGTACACCGTGGTTGGATTCGGTGATGTATTTCTGAACTTCATAAAACTTCTGGGATTCGATGTTGGACCAGGGGTTCTCAGCACCGTTCACAACGCCGGTCTGCAGACCCTGATACACCTCAGAGAAGCTCATCTTACGGGCGTTGGCTTTCAGCGCCTTGAACTGCTCTTCCAGTACTTCGGATGACTGCACACGGAATTTCAGACCACGCGCATCTTTAGGTTCATGCAGTGCCTTGTTGGCAGACAGCTGCTTCATACCGTTGTGCCAGTAGCCCAGACCGGTGATGTTGTTGCTTTCCATGGAGTGCAACAGACCCTGGCCAGCATCGGAATGCTGGAAGCGATCCACGGCATTGATATCGTTAAAGAGGAAGGGCAGATCGAAAATCTGCAGTTTTTTGGTGTACTGACCAAACTTCGCCAGTGAAGGTGCAATCATCTGCACGTCACCCAGCAACAGCGCTTCCATTTCTTTACCGTCACCGAACAGAGAAGAGTTCGGATACACCTGAACTTCCACCTTGCCAGGCAGACGCTCCTCGACCAGTTTCTTGAACATCAGTGCGCCCTGACCTTTCGGGGTGCTGTCTGCAACAACGTGAGAGAACTTGATCAGAATAGGATCAGCACTTGCCCAGGAAGCGATACCCAGAGAGACCGCACATACCAGGGCTTTTGCAGTGAACTTCAACATAAGACTTCCTCATCGATTATTTTATTTGTTGTTCAAGGAGCTTTGCGGCGGGCCGCGAAAGCACACTTTGACGCTCTTACCCATTTCCCTGAAACCCGTGGCAAACACCACGCCTCACTCAGGATCTGGTCGGTTGGCTTGTCAGTAAAAGTACGCATCAGCAGGGAGAATCCACTGCGGCGCAACTGAAAAGTCTTCCCGAAAGTCTAGGCGCAAATAACACAATGACCAGTTAGACGAAGGGCTGTACCCCAAGGGTACAGACGGATTTTTCCATCCTGAAAACTCATGTTGAGTAACACCCGGGAAGGTGTCAGGCGGATGCATTCGTCTTGGCGTTATTGTCATTGCATCATCGCTGTCTCTACATAAGCAACCGTTATGCCAAGGCTAAAAAATCCTTATGAGACCGCGCCATTGCTGGGCTGTAAGAAACAGCGTCGAATCGCAATAGATCGCAACAGGCGGAATCTCGCCAGTCACAATTCAACCAAGTGGCGGATTTCCGCCAACGCCAAAAATCTGCGCCGCAGAACGCTCAACGCGCCCTGAGCAACCAGAAGAGGATAAAGTGCGGGTTTGCCGTAAAACGGCAGTAACGGCAGGCGGTAGTAAAAAAGGGAAAACTGGCGGGATAGGTGAAGTAAGTCACAGGCGCAAAACCGGCAAGCTGCTACCGGCTCTGGCCTGAATGTCAGATTTGACGTTATTGCCTGTGGCTTTTGGGGCTACTCCGCCGTGACAGGTTCGCTCCAACGCAGCCAGGAATACTGATTCGGCCCCAGGGTAATCTCACTCAGATTTCTGGCCTGAATCAGCTCCTCCGCCATTTCCGGCAGCTCAATACTGACCTCTTCTTCCGAGAGGTTGGCCAGACACCAGAGGCGGCTGCCAGTGACTTTGCACTCGCGCTCCAGAGCAAACAGACGCTCATCCAGATTCAGCACCCGCTGTGCAGCACTGGGGTGGAAGGCGGCTTCACGACGACGAATGCTGATCAGCCCGAGCAGGCGCCGGAATTGCTGCGCATTCTCGGTTTCCTCATCATCCAGCACGCGTTTTACATCGCGCCAGTCGACCTTACCGCGGTTGACCCGCCGGTTAACACCGGAAGCATGCATGCCGTGGAAATCCGACCCCGAACCCAACAGGCTGTGGATATAGATCGCCGGTAAGCCCTGCAGACTCAAAAGAATAAAGTGCGCTGCCAGCATCCGATTGATGCGGTCCGGCACCTTCGCCGTCGGAGGCGACAAGGCATCGATGTAACTGATGTTCAGCTCATAAGGGGCCTGGGTGCCATCCGGGTTGGATTTGTAGCCGATACGACCGCCGTTATCGAGGCATTGCTGCATTAACCGGCGGCGGTCTTCATCATCCAGCAGCCCTTCGGTGGCACGCATGCCGATACCGTCGTGGGAGGCAAGGAAGTTGAAGAACATGCTGCTGCCGGGACAAGGCTCCAGCGACTCCAGCCAGTGATGCAGCGCGGTACTGCGCCCGGTCACAAAGGAGTGCAGCACCAGCGGCGGCAGGGTGAACTGATAGACCAGATCGGCTTCATCATCCCCTTCACCAAAATAGGAGATGTTCTCCTTATGGGGCACGTTGGTTTCCGGAATGATTTTTGCGCCCGGCGCAATGGTATTGAGCACCAGCCGGATCAGTTTGACGATGGCATGGGTGCCGGGCAAATGCATACAGCTGGTGCCAAGCTGCTTCCAGACAAAGCCCACTGCATCCAGACGGATAAAGCGCGAGCCATGGTCGACATAGCTCAGCAGCACATCCATCACTTCCAGCAGCAGGTCCGGCTCGGCAAAGTTCAGATCGACCTGATCGGCGCTGAACGTCGTCCACACATGTCTGGGGCCTTTACTGGTCTCAACCTGATGCAGCAGCGGCAAGGTGCGAGGGCGCGTCACCTGGGAGTAATCCGCACCGGGATCAGCCTCGATAAAGTAACGACTGTAAGGCGCTTCTCCGGCCAGATAGCCTTCAAACCAGCGACTCCAGCGGGAGATATGGTTCACCACCGCATCCAGCATCAGGCCGTGGTGGCTGGCCAGCTCATGCACTTCCTTCCAGCCGCCCAGCACGGGGTTGATCTGCAGGTAGTCGATGACGGAAAAGCCATCATCGCTGGAGTAGGAAAAACAGGGCAGCAGGTGCACATTGGGAATCAGATCACCCACGTACTCCTTAAGAAAGCGCTCCAGGGTTTTCAGCGTCGGCTCACCATCATTGATAAGCGTGTCACCGTAAGTGATCAGCATCACATCCTTTTCGGTCACTTCCGTTTGCAGCCGCGCCTGCCCCCAGGCTTCAGGTTCCGCCAGCCGCTGCTGCCAGTCGGAAAGACGGCTCACCAGGCGGCTGAGCACCGCTTCGTAGCGTTCAGGATAGAGGGTCGCGAGCAGTGGCCGCGCCGCATCGACAAAGGCTTGATGGGTCTCGATTGGAGACAGGGCATTGCTCATAGACCTAGCTCCAGGCTGAGTTTCATCGTTCGGGCGAGGTTATAGGTACACATTTCCAGATCCGCTGCGGCGGATTCCAGCACATCCGGCAAAGGGCGAAGCTCGGTCAGGGAGGCAAACATTGCCGAGGCAGGCCAGCTCAGCATCAGCTCGTTGGCGTTAATGATGGCACCGGAGATCATGATGCTTGGCGTGCGCATGCGCTTGGCCGCATCCAGCACCATCAGCGGCACTTTTTCCTGGGGCGATTGCTGATCCGAGCGCCCTTCTCCGGTAATGACCAGATCAGCTTCGGCCAGCTGCGCCTCAAGGCCACAATGCTCCATCACATAACGGGCACCGGGATAGGCCTCGGCACGAAAGGCCGCCATCATCATGCCGCCGATACCACCTGCCGCCCCGCTGTGGGGACGACGGGTGATGTCGATGCCAAGATCACGGTGCAGCACCGCCGCCATGGCCGTCAGCGCCGCTTCAAACTGCGGCATCTGATCCTCAGCGATACCCTTTTGCGGGCCATAGACACGGGTCGCGCCGTCCGAACCGAGAATCGGATTACTGACATCACAGACCAGCTCAAAACGGGTGCGGTAGATCCGCTCATCGAAATTCGCCAGATCCACGTGGAAGACCTGCGCCAATGCCGGAATCGTGCCGCCGTTGGCAGTATCCCCCAGCAGATTGCCGTGGGCATCAAAGAGCCGTCCGCCAAGCGCCATGAACAGCCCGGCACCGGCATCATTGGTGGCGGAATCGCCCAGACCCACGATGATTTTCTCGACACCAAGATCCAGCGCATGACGAATCAGCTCGCCGGTACCATAGCTTGAAGCCTGTACCGGCGCCCGGTGTTCAGGGTGCAAAAGACGCAGGCCCGAGGCCGTGGAAACATCCAGCACTGCCGTTCGGCCGTGATCAATCAGGCCCAGTCTGGCATCGACCGGCTCGTTGAGCGGGCCGCGCACCTGATAGGTTTTGAATTCACCGCCACGCTGGCGGGTCAGCAGTTCGGCAGTTCCTTCACCACCATTGGCAAAGGGAAAGAGGGAAAGATCATGACGGGCAAATACTTTCGTCCAGCCGGCCTCAATGGCCTGAGCCGCTTCAAACGCAGTCAGCGTCCCTTTAAAGGCGGCCGGAGCAATGAGTAACTTCATAGCATGTCCTGCACGGCGCCGGCATTCAGGAGCCTTCCCTGGCCAGCGAGCTGCTGATTCTCCCCTGCCTCATCGCAGGAGAACAAAAGAATACGTTTCGGGTCGACCGCAAGGGTCAGTGACTGGCCGCGCTTGACGGTACTGCGAAGATCCAGCCGCGCCTTTACTTCCTGATCACCGATGCCGACCAGTAATTCCTTATCAAAACCCAGATTTTCTACCAGCTTCACCGGCAGGTTTTCCAGTAAAAGTGGCTCATTGTCACTGGCTTGCAAGAAACGTGCATCCTCAAAAAAGTCCGGGCGGATGCCGACCAGCACCTTTTTCATGCCCTGCAATGAGGCAGAATCCGCGTGGGCCAGACGATTCAGGGCCAATAAGGTTTCACCCACCTTCACCCCGTCAGGCGTGACTTCTGCTTCAATAAGATTCATCGCCGGCGAGCCGATAAAGGTCGCCACAAAGGTATTGGCGGGCTGCAGAAAGATCTCCATCGGCGTGCCGATCTGCTCAACGACGCCATCACGCATGACCACCACCCGGTCGCCAAGGGTCATGGCCTCGACCTGATCGTGGGTGACGTAAATCGCCGTCATGTTGTATTCCCCCTGAATACGGGCGATTTCCGTACGCATGTGGTGGCGCAGCTTGGCATCGAGATTCGACAGCGGCTCATCAAAAAGATACACCTCGGCATCCCGCGCCAGTGCCCGCCCCATCGCCACACGCTGGCGCTGTCCGCCGGAAAGGTCCGCCGGCTTGCGCTCAAGATAGGGCTCAAGCTCCAGCATTCGCGCCACTTCCTTGAGCTTGGTGGCCATCACCTCCTGCGAGGCGCCGGCTTTTTTCAGCCCAAAGAGAATGTTCTCGCGCACGGACTTGTGCGGATAGAGCGCGTAATTCTGAAACACCATAGCGATGTTGCGCTTGTGTGGCGGCAGGGAATTCACCGTAGTGTCTCCAACCTGCACTTCGCCGTCGGTGATCTCCTCCAGCCCGGCAACCATACGCAGGGTCGTGCTTTTACCACAGCCGCTGGGGCCAACTAAAACCACAAACTCACCATCCCTGATGGTGAGGTCGAGGTTCTTGACGATGGGCAGATCCTCATAGGATTTGCAGACATTCTTGAGGGTGACTGAACTCATGGTTGTTATCCTTTTTCCTTGGCCGGTCAGCCTTTAACACCACCTTCTGTCAGCCCACCGGACATGTGTCGGTTAGCCAGCATGAAAGCAATCACAACGGGGAGCAGGGTCAGCATCGACGCCGCCATGATGCGATCCCAGATCGCATTCTTGGAGGTAAAGAGCGTCTGCAATGCCAGCGGCAGGGTGTAGAAGTCCTGATACTGCTTAAGGAATACCGAGGCAAAGAGGTACTCATTCCAGGCGATCACAAAGCAGTACACGAACACCGTAAACAGCATCGGGCGTGACAGCGGCAGGATGATCTGGAAGAAAGATTCCACCCGCGAACAACCATCCATCATTGCCGCCTCCTCCAGCGAAAACGGGATGGTGCGAAAGTAGTTACCGAGCATGTACATGGCCACCGGCAGCGTCTGGATGATGTAAATCAGAAAGATGCACACCAGCGTGCCCGTCGCCGACGAGGCCAGTCCGACGTTCACCGCCATTTGATAGAGCGGCACCATCAGCAATACACCACCGACCATGTAGACAAACAGCACCGCATTCGACAGCAGCGAGCGTCCGGCAAAACGCAGACGCGCCAACGCATAGGCAGCCAGCGCCGCCAACAGCGTCGAGACCAGTGCCGTCAGCGCACTGATGACAAAGGTATTGAGCATGTAGCGGCCAAAAGGAAAGACATTCTCCGTGTTGGAGAACTTGGCCAGAATCTTCTGGCGCATTTCCTCGGTAATTGCCGGGTTGTCCAGCAGCTGTTTGATGGAGGCTGGCACTTCCACTTCCTGCGGCGGATTCAGCCCCAGCAATTCCTTGTAGGCATCCAGATGCAGCACCCGCGGAATCAGCGAAGGATTGCCCCAGTCGATGGGGTGTTTCAGGGAGGTCGAGAGAATCTGCAGGAACGGAAACAGGCAGAATGCGAGAATCAGCAGCACCGCGCCGTAGAGCAGAATATTTTGTACTAGCGTGCGTTTTCCAAACATAGGCTCACCACTTCAAGACTTTGCGCACATAGAACCAGATCAGCCCCGCCAGCACGGCGAGCTGAAGCACGGATACCGAAGCCGCCAGGCCCTGGTCAATCACGCCGGTAAAGGCGTGGTAATAGGTGAAGATCGGTAGCGTCATCACATTGGGTGCCAGCAGGAACACATCCTCAAAACGGTTCAGGTTCCAGATCACCCGTAGCAGGATCACGGTGCCAAGCACAAAGCGAATCTCCGGCAAGGTCACCACAAAGAAACGCCCGACCGGCCCGACACCATCGATGGCAGCCGCTTCGTAGAGGTCTTTGGGAATGCTTTGCAGTTTGGCCAGAAGCAGCAGATAGGCGATGGGAAAGTGCTTCCAGATATCGAACAGAATCACCACGCCAAGCGCACTTTCAGGATTGCCGATCAGGTTCTCCCGGGCATCCGTCAGGTGGAAAACATCCACCACCAGGTGGTTATAGATACCGTTCACAGGGTCGAAGATGAACTGCCAGCCAAACACCACCGAAATGACCGGGGCAAAATACGGCAGCAGAATCAGCGCCCGTGCAAGGCCTCGAAAGCGGAACTCCTGATTCATCAGCAGGGCGACCAACAGCCCGAGAGTCGTCCCGCCGATCACCGTGCCGAACAGGTAAATTACCGAGGTCCAGATCGAGTGATAGAAACCACTGTCGTTCAGCAGACTGGTGTAGTTCTGCAAGCCGACAAAGGTGCGGCTGCCGTTCAGTTCAACATCGAAAAAGCTGAGATAAATATTGAAGGCGATGGGATAGACCACCAGCAACGCGATAATGCCGATCGCCGGGGCGATGAGCTTATAGCCGAGGCGGGCTTCCTGTCGCCGCAATACCGAGGTATGCGAAGAAGGTGATGCTCCAAGAGACATGGCAAATTCCTTTTAGCAGTCATTCAACATCCATGGCACCCGCCAGGCGCGAGACGGACACGCCTGGCGGGAAAGGTCTTTGCCGCTTATTTACCCTTGGCATCCAGCAGGTCTTGCATCTCCCTGGCCGCCTGTTTCACCGCCGCTTCAGGCTTGGCGCCTTCAAAGACAGTGTTGTAGACCATGGTCGGGATGATGTTCTTGGCGAAGAACTCCCCGGCTTCGGGATGAGGGTGACCATCCACCACCGCAAAGGTGCGGATGTCATCAAAACCTTCGAAGATCTCCTGCAGCTTCTCCATGCCAAACAGCTTGAAGGTGCCGCTCGGTTCATCAAGGAAGGTCTTGTCCTTGGCGATATCCTTCAGCATCGGATTCATGCCGCCGGGTGCCATGTGCAGAAAGCTGATGTACGCCGCAGGCTCATAGAGGAATTGCATAAAGGCTTCGGTGGCCTTGGCTTTGGCGGCGTCCTTGGTATCAATCGCCGAAAGACCGACAACGACACCGTAGCTGGCATCCTGAGTGTGATTAATCACCGGTACAAAGCCGGTGTTTTTCACCAGCTCAGGGTCAAAGCTGCCGTTTTTCAGTTCGGCAAAGTTTTCGGAGGTCAGGGAGTTTTTGGCCACTTCAGCCAGGGCCAGATCATCCATGATGTAGGTTGAGTAGAAGAACATCGCCATCTTGCCCTGCAGGTAGTAATCACGTGCGCGCCAGGATTGCGGGCCATTCGGCGTGTACTGGGCCAGATCCTTGTAGAACTTCAGGGTTTCAACGGTTTTGGGACTATCGAATACCAGCTTGCCGTCGTCATCAAATTCGGACACGCCATTGGACAGCGCCAGTTGGGTAAAGACCTGCTCGGTGTAACCTTCAGCCTTGGTGCCGATCAAGATGCCGTAGCGGTTCTTGCCGGGGTTATTGAAGACCTTGGCAGCCTTGCGAATCGCGTCCCAGGTGGTCGGTGGTTCCAGACCTTCTTGCTTGAACCAGTCCTTGCGATACCAGATGCCCTGAATCCAGCCGTGATAGGGAATACCGTAGGCGTCCTCGTCGGGAGAGGAGAGCATTTTCAGGGCGCCTTCATAGAAGCGGTCAGTGCCCACCGCATCACGCACCTTGGCATTCAGGCCGGTATCAACAATGCCGGCCTCACCGAAGGCCATGATCTGTTCGGAGTTGGTTTCCACCAACTGCGGCAACGTCCCCGCTGCAGAAGCCGCGGCCATCTGGGTGGCTATCTGGTCATCATCCACCGGCACCACCTTGATGGTGATATCCGGATTCAGCGCTTCAAAGGTGGTGGTCAGGGCGTCAATCACCTTGAGCCTTTCGCTTTGCGTCTCGGCGGTCCAGAACTCCAGCGTGGTGGCAGCCGCCAACGGCGAAGCCAGTGCCATCCCCAGAGCCAGACTTCCAGTGACAATACTTGTTGTTATTCTGCGCATTCAGGCGTCCTCGTTCGTCAGGAACGCTCTGGCGATACAGCTGCCGATCAGGAGCGTCCCTGTGCGTCAGTTGTCTTCCGTTCGTTACTACGCTTCTGATACTGCAAGAACCGCGACTCAGGCCTTAAGCCATAACCACGCCACCCTGATTCGAGTAACCTCGTGCACAGGAGACGCAGAAAATGTCGGCAACCTCCTGTTTATGCGCATAATTTCTTCCCTTTGCCTTGTTTGAAAACATAATGAAACATTTAACGCTCAAAAAGCGTACAGCAGAGGGCGCCACGCTTGCGCAGATTCAATAAAGACAGTGGGGAAAGAAAGGCGGAACGGCCTGACGAAGCCGGTCGTCATGAGATGCAGGACAAGACAAAAAAGACGAGGGCGAATACCAGCAAGGCATCCGCTGAAGAAAGGCTTAGTAAGGGTTAACCTGCCGCCGCGTCCGGTAGCTCTGCGGCATCGGCCTCAACTGACGACAGGATGTCCGGATGGGCCGCCAAGTCCGGTTTGAAGGCTGCGGGCAGGAGGTTATCCGGCTCGTGCCAACGCAGACAATTACGACCCTGCTGTTTGGATTCATACAGGCACTTATCCGCCGCTTCCATAAACTGCGCAGGCGTACAGTCTGACTGCACCCGACTGGTCGCACCGCCCATACTGACGGTCAGCCATTCGCTCTCTCCGGTTGGGTGGCGAATGTGCAGGGCGGCAATGGCATCGCGCACATGCATCATGACCTGACGGGCCTGAATTTCGTCCTTGTCCGGCAGCAGGACCACAAACTCCTCACCGCCATAACGGGCGACAAACCCCTGATAGTCTTCCACGACCGACTCCAGCGCCCGGGCAACCCGGCTCAGCACCAGATCTCCCTCACCGTGACCGAAGTGATCATTGAAGGCCTTGAAGTGGTCTACATCGAGCATCACCACCGACAAGGGCTGATCCTGCTCGCGACTCTGACGCCAGGACTGGCTCAGCTGTTCAGCAAAACGGCGACGGTTAGCGATGGAGGTTAAAGGATCAATGTTGGCCAGACTCTCCAGCATCTCGCGCTGACGTGCCAGCTGCAGGTGTAACTTGACCCGCGCCAGCACCAGACGGCTCTGGAAAGGCTTTTGAATATAGTCGGAAGCGCCGAGTTCAAAACCACGGGCCTCGCTCTCGGTATCACCCAGCGCACTGACGAAAATCACCGGAATACTGCGGGTCGGACGACGCTTGCGAAGCTCCGCCATCACCTCAAAGCCACTCATGCCGGGCATGACAATATCCAGCAGGATAAGATCCGGCATATGCTCCTCGGCCTTTTGCAAAGCCTGGGCACCGCTCTTGGCGAGAATGACTCTGACATCGTCACGCAGCAGATCCCCAAGGATCTTGAGGTTGCTTTTCTCATCGTCAACGATCAGAACAGTCTGGTTATTCAAGCAGTAGACACTCGCTGTGTAATTGTTATCAGTCGTTTTTACTGTTCTTGAAGCACTGGCTTGTGTGGCGTTTTTTGGCTATTCAGGCACCCGACTGCTGCGCCTGCTGAATCTGTACGATCAGCAGCTCGACGCCATCACTGGCGCGTTCAAACTCCACTTCATCGACCCACTGGCGCAACTGTTCGACCTGGATGTGCCAGGGCGTTCCGCGCGTCAGCGAAGCAACTTCTTCCAACACACCTTCAGCACCAAAGTTGGAAGCATCAAGGTGCAATTTAGCATCTTTTAACAATACCAGAACCCGCAGCGGATCAAATGCCTGATCTGCTTTTTCACCGCTGCCTTTTGGCATCAGTGGCGCCAGTGTGGCGATCAGTTCCTCAAGCTCCAAGCATAGACGCTCAATCTGTTTCGCGGGCAAACTTTGTCCGAGACGCAGCTGATCTTCCACTTCAGCCGCCAGCAAGGACAGCTCCATGGCGCCAATATAGGCAGCGACCGAGCGCAGGCGGTGAGCCAGCATCTGCTGCTGGGTCAGGGCTGTCGGCCCTTCCATGGTCAGGGTCGATTGGAAATGATGGGCTGTATTGCGATAGTCACGGACAAAATCCTCGACCAGCGTCAGGTAGACCTCGACCTTGCCTTTGAGCCGCGCCAGTGCACCCGGCACATCCACCACCGCCGCCAGACGGTTCAACCGTTGGGTCTGCTCCGGCGTCAGCATGCTGGTATCAATATGCGAGGCATCTTTAAACTGCAGCGATGTCTGGCTGGCAAAACGGCTGATCAGCTCATAGAGCTTGTTAGGATCAATCGGCTTCACCAGATGAGCATTCATCCCGGCGCGCAGGCTGCGCTCGCGGTCTTCCGGCATAGCGTGCGCCGTCATGGCAATCACCGGCAATTGCTGTTTATCGAAGGTGCGACGAAGCTCGGCCACTGCACTCAAGCCATCACGCTCCGGCATCTGCACATCCATCAGCACCAGATCAAAGTGGCGCTGGCGAATCAGATCCACCGCTTCCTGACCATTGTTGGCGGTGGCTAACTCAGCGCCAGTGTCCTCCAGCAGGCCGAGGGCAACCTGACGGTTCAGGGCGTTGTCATCAGCAATCAGCAGACGCAGTCCGGAGAAATCAGGCACCTTGGTGAAAGTCTCGCTTTCAGCAGTCGTCGCCGTTGCTTCAGCGACCAACAGGGGAAGATCCACCTTGAAGCAGCTGCCCTGCCCCGACGTGCTTTCAAGGCCGATGGTGCCGCCCATCAACTCAGTGAGCTGACGGCTGATGGCAAGGCCAAGGCCAGTACCACCGACTCGCCGCGAAAGCTCGCCGTCCACCTGGGTGAACGGCTTGAACAGCAATTGCTGCGCTTCGGCATCAATCCCGACACCGGTATCGCGCACTTCAATATGCAGGCTGGGCCGCCCCAACAGGGTACCTTCGGTCACCTTGAGCTGGACCTCGCCCCGATCAGTAAACTTGACCGCATTGCCCAGCAAATTGACCAGAATCTGCTGCAGGCGCTGTGGATCAGTGGTGATGGCCTCGGGCAACTGTTCCGACACACTCCAGGAGACGGGCAACTGCTTTTCACGGGCCTGCACTTCGCAAATCCCCAGCGCGCGCTGAATCAGTGGTCGAAGCGGAGTCGCCACCTGTTCAAGATGAGTGCGATGGGCATCATTACGGGAGAAATCGAGAATATCGTTGATCACCCCAAGCAGGCCTTCACCGGCACTTTGCACCTGCGTGGCCAGCTGGCGCTGCTCATCATCAAGATGGGTTTTCAGCAACAGGTGATTCAGCCCGAGCACCGCGTTCATGGGCGTACGGATTTCATGGCTCATGGTGGCCAGAAACATGGATTTGGCGCGGTTAGCTTCCTCGGCGTTCAGGCGTGCCCGGTTCAGCTCCTTGGTGCGCTCATTCACCCGCTGCTCCAGCGTTTCGTACAGCATGGCGTGCTCAATGGAAATCGCCGCCTGCGCCGCCAGAATATCCAGCACCTGCAGACGATCCGGCGTGAACGCACCGAACAGCATATTGTTCTCAAGATAGAGCATGCCGATCAGGTGGCTTTGGCGCATCACCGGCAAACAAATCACCGAGCGGGGCTGATGCTCACGAATGTAAGGATCATGGGAGAACTGGGTACGGTCCTGGGCGTTATCCAGAATCAGCGGTGCACGGGTGCGGTTCACATAAGCAATCACCGAGACCGGCAGGTGCACGCGATCAGTCTCCAGCAGGGAAGAAGGCGCGTTCAGGGAGACAGGAATACCCTGCATCACCTCAACATCGGTTTCCTGAGTACCGTGCGCCTGAATCAGCCACTTGTCTTTATCCCGCAGCAGCAGCGTACCGCGCTGGGCACCGGCTTCCTCGATGATGGTGCGCATCATCTGATAAAGCAGACGCTCCAGCACAATCTCGTTAGAGATAATCCGCAGGGCTTTAAGAATCGATAGCAGGTCAAGATTCAGGCTTTTACCGGCGGCGCTTTCCGTGGTGTGCAGCGTCAGGTTATGTACCGGACGCTCGCCGACCATCAGCCATTTGCCAAAGCGAGATTCAAGCTGCGCAACCTTGGCGTGGGCGCCCCAGTTTTTATAGGCCTGTAGCGCTTCCTGAAAATAGACCCGGGCAATACGTTCCTTGCCCTGGGACAACCAGTAACGGGCCGCCTTTTCATTACAGAAGCCCTGCATCTGCCAGAAGCCGGAACGCTGGGCTGCATCAATCGCCTTGTCGTAGAGCTCGCTGGCCTGATCATGCTGTTTGGCCAGTTGCGCACGCTCGGCTTCAACCAGCAGCCACTTGGCTTCGAAGTTACGCGGCGCGCTGTCGCGCCAGGTGGCCATCTTGTCCTGCAGTGCAGCGATTTCCTGCTGACGTTTTTCCTGCTCCTCCGGCGACTGGCTCGACAAGTCCACCAGCAAGAGCAAGGCCCGCACAAAGTGATATTCAGCGATGCTGTACCAGCCAAAAGTCGCGCCGAGAGTCTTTTCCATTTCCACGGAATGCGTGACGGCCTGATCGTATTCGGCAAACACGGCATAGCCGAGCATCTTGTTGTAGTGGTAATAGTTCAGACACAACGCGTGCTGGCTGTCTTCCATCTGTTTGAGCAGTGCATCCTCATCAAAGCCATCGCCGTTCCAGCTGTGAAGCGTCTCGGTTTCACCGGCCAGCTGCTTGATGGAGCGCTCCAGAATCCAGAAAACCTCCAGGGTATTCGGATCGTTGATTTTCTCCAGAATCGGACGATAGCGGGCACAGGCCGCTTTCAGCTCAGACAGCGGCATACCGCTGTGCTGCATGTGTTTGAGGATGTGAAAAGCGCTGTAGCCGGTAAAGATCACATCACCACTTTCCAGACCGGCTGCCAGCGCCTGCTCCAGTAGCGGAATGTTCTCCGGCAGGTGGCTGGTCCACGGGCTATTGGTCACCGCGAACATGGTGTAGACCTTGCACTTCCAGGTCAGGTTGCCGGTTTTGTCGACCAGATCGACACTCAGCTGCCCAAAGCGGCGGCCCAGCGCATACTGACCAAAGAAAGCCGACAGCATGGAGCCATAGTTGCCATAACCAAAGGGCGAAACCTCAGCGTTACCGTACTCGATGGACGAGGTGACCATGTTCACCACCGCCAGCGCACTCATACTGAGATTGACGTTAATCGCTGGTGGCCAGAGCAGGCCGAGCAGATGCACGATCAGCTTCTCACGCTCATCAGTCATGGCCGGCAGATCCAGCAGAGACTCCACCTCGTTATTCTCAAGCCAGGCTGAAATTTTGGCACTGCCCTGACCAATCGCCGCCTGAATCTCGGCTTCTTCTTCGGGCCAGTCAACGCCCAGCACACGCAGACCTTCGCAGGCAGCAGCCAACGCTTCGGCAAACTGGCCGTGGCTGGCATAGAGCACCGTGCGCAGGCTGAAAATCCGAGCCTGATTCAGCGGGTTCTGCACCTTGCCGAGCAGCTGCTCACAGCGCTTTAAGGCGTCCTGCAACTGGCCATTCAGATGCTGACACTCGGCCAGTGTCAGCTGCAGTTCAAAGGCCAGCTCACTGTCTCGTGACCAGCCAACACTGCTGCCAGCGTCAAAACCCGCCTGGTGTAATTCAATGCCCACCTGCAGGAAGTGCACCGCGCCCTCGTAGGCGTTGGACAACCGTGCCCGCTGTGCCGCTTCCAGATTGAGGCGTGCCAGATGCTGACGTTCTTCCCAGTGCGTCAGGAGCTCCCGTGCGCCATTGAAGTGGTTCACCACATCAAACAGGCCTTCGCCGGTTTTCTGATAATACCCTTCCAGCAGCCGCGCGATCCCCAGATGCACTGTCGCCCGCTGGTTTTCCGGCATCAGTGAATAGGCGGCCTGACGCACCTGATCATGGAGGAAACGGTAATGAGCGTTGCTGTCTTCGGCACCACCGGTCTGGCGCAAGGTATCCATACGGAAGGCCAGTGCATCAAGATCAGGTTCATTGGCACTGCGAAGCTGTGCATCCACCGGCAATATCAGGCCCTGCAGCAACACCTCCCAGAGGTTCTGCGTGATTTCCACATGGCTTAGCTCACTGAGTTCAATCAGGGAGCGCACGCTGAAACGGTTACCGATGCAGGCAGCCAGCTGCATTAACTGCTGGCTCTGGCGTGACAGCTGACGGATCTTACGCACCATCAGCTCAACCACGTTGTCGCTTACTTCAAAGCGGGTGACTTCATCAATCGCCCAATGCCACTGGCCTCGCTCCATGTTGAAGCGAATCAGCTGCTCCTTGTAAAGCGAGTGCAGAAGCTGGTTAAGGAAGAAGGGGTTGCCCAGGGTTTTGGCAAAGCAAAGCTGCGCCAGACTGTCGAGATCCTGCTGCTGGCCCGGTAAGGTGTCCTCCAGCAGCTGCAGCACATCACCCAGCTGCAGACCGGAAAGCTGTATCGTTTCAGCTGATAGCGCTGTCCGACTGAGATCATCCAACACCAGGGTTAACGGGTGAGCAGCATCGACCTCGTTACTGCGAAACGCACCGATAATCAGCAGATGGCCGGTGTGATCATTCTGCAGCAGCGTTTCGATCAGCTTGAGGGAAGGCACACCCGCCCATTGCAAATCATCAAGGAACAGCACCAGCGGATGCTCAGGTCGGCAGAACACCGCAATAAAGGACTGGAACACATAGACAAAACGATTCTGGCTTTCAGCGGCTGGCAGCTCAGGCGGTGCCAGCTGAGGGCCAATCACCTGAGCCAATGCCGGCAGCAGCTCCGTCATGACACCGGCATTATTGCCCAGTGCATCGAGAATCTGTTGGCGGTAATAGGTGAGCTGGTCTTCCGGCAGGGTAAGAATCTGGTCAATCAACTCATCGCAGGCTTCCGTCCAGGCGCTGTAAGGCACGTCACGGCGGTACTGGTCAAACTTGCCGGTAATGTAAAAACCGTGGCGGCCACCGACCTGCGGACGCAACTCATTCACCAGCGCCGACTTGCCCGCACCGGAATGCCCCGACACCGTCACAAAGCGTTTATGGCCTTCGCAGCTTTTCTGGAAGGCGGACAACAGCTGCTGAATCTGACGCTGACGCCCATAAAGCCGCTGCGGAATACGAAAGACCGGCGAGACATCCTGACGCCCAAGGGTAAAAGGACGCACCTGCTGATGGGCTCGCCAGCGCTCCAGCATTCGCACCAGATCCGCCTTGATACCAAAGGCACTCTGATAACGATCTTCCGGCGCTTTGGCCATCAGTCGCAGAATCAGCGACGACAGGGTTTCAGGAATATCCGGGTTGAGCAGATGAGGCTCAGTGGGCGCGCTGGCCAAATGTGAGTGAATCAGCTCCAGCGGGTCCTGGGAGGTAAAAGGACGCTGGCCGGTGAAGAGTTCATAAAGGGTGACGCCAAAGGCGTAATAATCCGCCCGGTAATCCACCGCGCGGTTCATTCGCCCGGTTTGCTCCGGCGCCATGTAAGCCAGTGAGCCTTCAATGCGCGCAGGAGGCAGTGCCTTACTCAGAGTGACCGGCAGCTCCGAGGCAATGCCAAAATCGATCAGGTACAAACGCCGGGTCGGCGCATGCCAGAGAACGTTGCGAGGGTTGATATCGTTATGGGTCACCTGATGCTGATGAATCTCTCCCAGCGCATCGGCCATCGCAATGGCCAGCGTCAGGGCGGTATCCAGATCCAGCCGCTCGCGGGCAATCAGATCACTCAGGGGTTCGCCGGGACTGGCTTCCATCACCAGTACCAGCGAATTCTCGAAACCAATCAACTCAATAACGGGAACGGTCGCGCGCAGACTTTGCAAACGCTGCAGCAAGGCGTACTCACGGCGGAAGTTATTCAGCTGCTCGATACTGGGATAGCTCTCACGCAGTACCTTCAGAACAACAGCCTCGCCGGTCGTGCGTGAGCGGCCCCGATAGATCAGAGAGTGGCTTCCCTCGAAAATCAGAGCCTCGACATCATAACCAGGCAGTGCGACTAACATCGTTTGCTATATTCCCAGAATTCGCGTATCGGTGATCATTGAGGTAATTGATTCGGGATCAATTCCTGACTGTTCGTTTATGACCCCTATCCTGCAGGTCAGCCTTTTGCGTGAGGAGTTATGCATGAGTGCAACAACAGCAGCACCCGGTTCCCCGCGTCGGCTCGTCATCCTTGGCGGCGGCGTCTCAGCCATCACCACGGCATTCAGGCTCACATCAGAACCTGATTGGCAACATCGCTACGATATCACGCTCTATCAAATGGGCTGGCGCCTGGGCGGCAAGGGTGCCAGCGGTCGTAATCGCGACCTTTACGACCGTATTGAAGAGCACGGCATTCATGTCTGGTTTGGTTTTTACTACAACGCTTTTGCCGGTTTACGGGCATGCTACGACGAACTCGACCGCCCGCAGGACTGTCCGATTCGAAGCCTGGAAGAGGCTTTTCATCCTCACCACGGCACCGCCTTTGCCCAGCAGTATCACCGCCAGTGGCATGCCTGGGCGCTTGATCCGCCCGCCTGGCCCGGCAAGGTCGGAGAAGGCTGGAACCCGCTGCCGGTGATGAGCGCCGTCGATGCTTTTCTCGACTGGCTTTTGTCCCACCTGGAACCCGACACCTCAGAGCAAGAAGATGAACCACCCAGCCTCTGGCGTCGGCTCATCGGTAAAGCCGAGCTGACCCTTCTCGATATCGCCCGCATCAACCACTGGAAAGAGGAGCTGCGAGCGGCCAAACAAAGCCTGCATTCCACTGCTCACTCCGCCTCCACCGAGGGCGATGACAGCGAAGAGCCCTATCAGCACCTGATCGACTGGCTGGTCAGCCTGCGCAAACACATTAATGAGTTCACGCTGGCGGCACGCCAACTCAGCCTGCGTATTGAACGACTTTGGCTGCTACTGGACTTTGGCCTGACCGCCGTCATCGGATTCCTCAGCGACCAGATCTATCGGCGCGGCTTTGACAGCGTCAATCATCTTAACCTGATCGATTGGTTAAAAACCCATGGAGCGTCCAAGGATACGCTAGACGGGCCGCTTCTTGCATCCTTGTATGGGGGAATTTTCGCTTATCAAGAGGGTGATATTGAGAAACCCAATGTTGAGACCGGAACAGTCTTGCGCGCAGGCCTGATGGCTGTTACCTGCGCGAAGGAAGCCTTCGTCTGGCGCATGAATGCGGGTATGGGCGATGTCGTTTTCGCACCCTACTACGAACTGCTCAAACGCCGCGGTGTGAAGTTCCGCTTCTTTCACCGCGTCACGGAAATCGTCGCCACCCAGCAAAGCGATGGCCCTGCCCTAAGTGCTATTCATCTGGTGCAACAGGTACCGCTGCGTGAGGGTCTTAGCGACTATGACCCGCTGTTTGCGGTCAAGAATTTACCCTGCTGGCCCTCGGAGCCCCTGTATGAACAGCTCGACCCCACAGTGGCTGAGCTGTTAAAGGCCAATCACATCAATCTGGAATCGACCTGGAGCAACTGGCCGGAGCTTTATAAGGAGCCTGAAATCACGCTTCGTCAGGGTGAGGATTTTGATGAGGTGATCCTTGGCATTTCGGTGGCTTCCCTGCCCGCCCTTTGCCCCACACTCATGACCCTGTCCCCCGCCTTTGCCACCATGACGCAGCAGATTCAGACGGTGGCAACCCAGGCGGTACAACTGTGGATGAACAAGGATATCGAGGCCCTCGGCTGGATTGGCGAGAGCAGCAAAGACGATGCGCCGGAACTGCTGGGCTTTGATGTGCAGGCGATGGATTCCTGGGCGGATGTCAGTTATCTCGATGCCGTAGAAAACTGGCCTGTGGAAAATACGCCTAAAGACATCAGCTATTTCTGCGGCGTCTTTCACCCGGATGCGGCACCGCCTGCACCTGACCCGTCCTACCCGGACAGCCAGAAGCTCAAAGTGACGACAGACATGATTCACATGATGAATACCAGTCTGGGGGATCTGTGGACAAAGGCAGTAACCGACGGCCAGTTTGACTGGAGCGTGCTGATCGCCCCACCCTCCCAGATCGGCGAAGCACGCTTTGATGCCCAATATGCACGCGCCAATATCGACCCTTCCGAGCGTTACGTGCAGTCCGTTGCTGACACCTCCCGTTATCGACTAACGACGAACGGCTCAGGCATCAGCAACCTCTACCTGACCGGCGACTGGATTGATAACGGCTTTAACATGGGCTGTGTGGAATCGGCGACCTGGTCCGGCTTGCAAACGGCGCGGGCCATTATTGGCCATGACGAGATCATTCCCGGTGAGGATCATCTCTATCAGGACACACCACCAACCAAAGCCAGTGACCTTGGCAAGCGGCCACGCTAGTCGCTGCACTTCCATGGAAGCACTAAAAAGCGGAGGTTAGCCTCCGCTTTTTTTATTCCGCCAACGCTGCCTGAACATCTCGCAGAACCAGGTTTTCCTGTTCACGGAAAAGCATCAGGCAGGCTCAGGCACCTTTTGCCCCGGCGAAGGAATGCTGTTGAGGTGTGGATAAACCGGCTTGCCGTGTTTCTGATACTGCAGCAGCCAGGGTGCGGCATTCCAGCCTGCGGCGGCGGTATACAGCTGCGTCAGGTGCGGCAGAATGATGATGCTGTCCATCACCCGGACTTCCAGCGCCTCCACGGTCAGGCCAATACCTTCGATTTTGGGCAGGTCACTCAGGGTAAGAGGATAATGACAGGGATAAAAGTCCTCGATATGCACCAGCAGATCCACCGCCAGCCCCTGCGGATTGGCCACCAGTTTGCCCAAATCACCAAAGACCGTGGCACCGTTAACCAGTGCCTGAGCAAACATCAGGCGATAGAGAATGATGTTGAGGAACTTCTGCTCGATTGCATTTTCTTCGAACGCCAGCTCACGATATTCCTCGAAGCCCGCAAGAATGGAGGTATTGTGCGCCCGATACCAGGACTCACTGCTCGGGCAGTGCAGAAAATGCAGCCAGGCCTGCACGGGTGCAGGCGCAGCGGGGTACTGCACCTCTTCGGCGTACATGAGCCCCGCCAGCTCGGAGAAATAGATAAACCTCAGGTTCACATCACGCCACCAGTGGCTGCCCGCCTGCTGTCCCAGCGTCGCCGGAATCGGGTTCAGCACACCGCGGCGAATCTCCCAGTCCAGAAAGGCGATTTCTGAGTCACCGTAGTTCAGTAATCCGTGCCCCGGATTACCAAAACGCTGATAAAAATCGACCCGTAACTTGCGTCGTCCCTGCGGGGAATTACGCACCTGATCACAGGCGGTTTGAGCTTCGAGCTCCAGTTCCTGATAGGTTGCCATGCTTCACTCCTGAGCTATTACGCGAAGAGTGACCTGAGCAAGGTGGGTGATCTTGAGACAGCAAGGCTTCAGGCTCACCCGAACCTGCAGCGGTCAGAATCCCTAGCAGGACTGACCCGGAGGTAAAACACGCCCAGGCGTGCAACGTAAGGATAATAATCCAGTACAGGAAGACGGCCGGCGCGCCGCCAGAGAGCGATACTTGCGCCTGATGTGAATCCGCAAAAAAAGATAAAAAGGAAACACAGCGATAGGATGCTCCCCGCATCTTAAGGCTGTATTTCCACGACCTGTCCTGACCTTTCCAGATACTGACAACCGCCATCCCCGGCGCTGTCAGTATTGCTGCCCCCCGGCAGACCTGTGTGCTCTCTCACCCCTTGACTCTGCTTCAGAGAAGTCAGGAGCAAGCACTACCACTTAAGTGAACCCAGGTCAGCCAGAGTTCCAAAGAAAGTCACATTCGGCAGGATTAATCACTTAAGAGGCAAAAGACAAAAAGACAGCAAACGCTGCCAGGGGGATCAAAGCGCGGGTGATACGAAAGGAAGTAAGCAACAGCGGTGTGACTAAACGCGGAAAAGTTGCACTTCAGCGCGTTACTCCGTGGGAGTTAAGCCAGGGTTAGAACTTGATGCGTGCGGCCAGACTTGCCGACATTTCAGGTTTGGTGGTTGGCCGGTTAGGCGCCGCTTTTTGCTGCTCACCCGACACCCAGCCTTCGACCTTTGCCCGAAGCCTGGCAAAAACCTGATGGGCGCTGAGCAACCCCTGAAACTCGTTATCGAGAATCGCCTGAGTGGTATTGGCCAGAGGAATAGTGACGTACGCCACCAGAAAGCGGCCTTCATCATCCAGACAGTACTGAATGACCGGTACGCCCTGAGTGAAGTTATTCATCTTCAGGCTTTCATTCAGCATGAGGTAGATCGAGTGCGGATCGGCGGTTTTAAGATCCGCCACAAAGGTGAAAAGTGTGATGCTGTTATCGCGCTGCATACGCATGAAAACCCAGATCGACTCATCCACCACGATCATGTAGGGCAAATCTTTCTGGGGCTCCACCTGGCCTTCATCCAGCTCGAGTCCCTTGCTCAACAGAAACTGTTTCAGAACAGGGTTAAGCGATGTCGACATCCAGGGTGTCCTCTTGGTACAGCTTCATCACGAGGGGTCAAAACCCGCTAGCAGACAAACGCCTAACGGGTAAAAAGTATTGTGCTATGGATGCTTTGATGGCTGCAACCTTTAGCAACACTTAAACATCCGGCATCACCAAGGGTATAAGCTGACAGGCGTCACTTGGCAAGCACTCAAGCCGGACAAGTGACGGGTTGTCGTGAAGGGATCAGAGCCCGGCGCGAGGACGCAGTCCGGTTTGTACACGAGGAGCAGCGGCGCGCTCACGGCGCATACGCTGGTTGGACCAGCTATCGACCTTGTCACGCATGGCGCTGAAGGAGCGGTAGGCCTGAGCGATGACCTGATAGCCACGCTCCAGATCCCCCACTTCGGCACCAAACAGCGGCATGGAATTCCACGCCACCAGAAACTGCCCTTCCTGATCAAGGGAGTAGTTTACTTTCTGCTCCCACTTGAAGTTGTTCAGTTTGAGGCTTTCGTGCATCAACACGAAAGCCGAGCGGAAGTTGACCTTCTCGAAGTCCGCCACGAAGGTAAAGAAGATGATGCGTTCATCATCTTCCACCTTGAGAAAAACCGCGAAACTGTCGTCGACCACCAGCAGAAATGGCCGGTTATCTTGCCCTTCAGCGAGATCATTACTGAAGTCCAGACCCTTGCTATCCAGAAAGGACTGAACCACGGGAGGAATAATCACAGCCATCTGCTACTCCTGAACGTTATCTCAGATCAACGACGATCCAGCACCATACCGGCAACCAGACCCGCCAAACCCACAGCGACATCGCGCATGCCAGGTTGACCGGTTACCGCACGCTGCAGCCCGGATCGACGTGCATCAGCATGTTCATCGGATTTACGGTTTTTCTCAGCTCTCGGCAGGTAGTCGAAGTTAATATCTTCCTGACGGGGGCTGCGATAGTACTGCACGACGTCGGCATTGGCATCGGCATACTGGTGATCCCAAAGCTTGAACTCGTGGTTACGAATCTGCTCTTTGGCCTTGTCGTAGTAAAACTCACGACGCTGACTGTTGGTCAGGGTGTCGCCCAGCACTTCGCGCTCAATGCTGTTCAGTGAGCGCTTGCTGAACTGCTTGTCCAGATAGTCTTCACTTACCTGACGGGTGGAAGATCCATAGGTCGTGCCGCTCTGGAAAGCTGAATTATCCAGGGTATGTGCCGACGGACGCATGACCCAGCCATCCACGGTCACACACTCATTGGCCGGCTTTTCACGAGGGTCGCCCAGCACCATAAAGTGGTGGTCTCCCGGCCATTCGGCGTAGACCGCCGGAATATGTGGCAGGCCATTGGCCACACGGTCCTGATTGACGGCGGCGACGATGCTTTCGGCAAAATCACCCATCTCACCACAGTTACCGGCCATGATTTTGTGATCCAGCATATCCATATCGGCATAGTGCAGGGATTCATCATCATCGGAATCTTCGTTGCGGGGCACATCATAGTTACGAA
This sequence comes from Pokkaliibacter sp. CJK22405, assembly GCF_046614695.1. Classification (NCBI taxonomy): domain Bacteria; kingdom Pseudomonadati; phylum Pseudomonadota; class Gammaproteobacteria; order Oceanospirillales; family Balneatrichaceae; genus Pokkaliibacter; species Pokkaliibacter sp. CJK22405. The sequence continues at coordinate 119,516 of NZ_JBKKHQ010000016.1, read as the reverse complement.
TAACACCACGACGGAAGGATGATTCACCGCGAGTCGCGTACACATCATCCAGCTGGTTGCCCTTGTCACACAATTTATCGATGGTTTTACCCACCTTGCTGCTGATTTTCAGCTTCACCATGGTCGCATCAGTAACCTGGTTTACTTCCCGATAATCAGCTGTTTTGGTCGCCTTGATATCTCGTCTTGGGCCTTCCGAATTCCCATAGACAGCGTAGGTATCCATGACCCCACGTAGAGTTGGCATAATTTCTCCGCGATACGTTGTACACAATCGTTGTACTTGTCATAAGTGTGACCGCATTGCCCTCTGGGTGGAGCGCTAACGGCCGTGGTTCCCCTCCTTGTCCTTCCCTCCCGGAAAGACCCCCGCTTCGTCGCCGGAGAGTTGGGGTTTGACGCCTTGCAGGCAGTCGATACAAAAACGCGAGGCCGCCATAACGACCCCGCGCTCAGGAAAGGTTTGAGATCAGCGATCAAGCACGATCTGGGCAAACATCCCCGCCAGATCACGCATACCCGGCACACCCTGTACCGCACGTTGCAAACCGGAGTTGCGTGCCGCCTGATGGATATCAGACTTGCGATCCTTCTCGGCGCGCGGCAGAAAATCAAAGTTAATCGCAGGGGTACGCGGGCTCTGATAGTACTGAACCACACTCGCATTATTATCTGCGTACTGGTGATCCCAGAGTTTGAATTCGTGATTACGAATTTTGGTTTTGGCCATGTCGTAATAAACCTCACGGCGGTCACCTGAGCGCAGGCGATGACCAAACATCTCTTCCTCAATACTGTCCATCGAACGTTTGGCAGTAGAGTTACCCAGGTAACTGGAAGGCAATATCGCCGTCGAGCTGCTTACCGTGCTGCCCTGAAACGCCGAGTTATTGAGGGTATGAGCCGAGGGGCGCATTACCCAGCCATCAACGGTAACGACGGAACTGGCAGGCTCCGCCCGCGGATCACCCAGCATCATAAAGTGGTGATCACCCGGCCAGTCAGCGAAGACGACGGGAATACGGTTCAGGCCGCGCTCCTGACGGTCGGTATTGACCGCCGACAAAATGGACTCGGTAAAGTCGGCCATTTCGCCACAGTTACCCGCATAAATTTTGTGATCCGCCTGATCCTCATCGCTGTAGTGCTGACGTGCGACACCGGCACGGAACACCGCCTCACCACTGGTTTTATAGACATCATCCAGCTGATTGCCCTTATCGCAGATTTTATCGACAGTTTTGCCGACTTTACTGCTGACTTTCAGCCTCACCATGGTGACATCAGAGACGTTATTAATCTGGCGATGCGAAGCCGATTTCGTCGTTTTCACATGGCGTGAGGAAGCATCTGAATTCCCCAGCTGACTGTAGGTATCCAAATGACCGCGAATTGTAGGCATTGATTGACTCCATTACTTTTTATAGTTCTATCCCGAGCTGATGTACCACTCGGGCTTCCAGCAGGGCGAAGCCGTTCGCTCTCCCGCTGGAGCTTCACAGGGCTTAGCCACTCAAGGCGTTAAAACAGCCGTCGCTCTTTTAACTTCATTGCAGGAGACCCTGCTCCTGTCACGAAAGCGCTTTATCCCAGGCAGCTAGCCACCTGAAAGCGGCGCTTTCCTCATCCCTTTTAATCGCCACGCAAATGACGATAGGGATCATGAATCCGAATTAACTCCGCGAGGGGTGTCGAGGATGCCGCATGATGCTTCATCCCCTTCTCAAGCACCTCTTCCCTCGGCAGATAGTCAAAGTTCATCAGCCCTTTGGAAGGGCTGAAATAGTCCAGACCCGCGCGGGTGGTGAACTCGCCGTACTGCTGGTCCCAGATCCGAAAGCTGCCATCGCGGACGTTATCCATCACCTGGTTGTACCAGGTGTTGAGATCCACCGCCGGGCCAGATCCATAGCGTTGCTGCAGCTGCCCAAGTGAGTGTTTGACGATGGGCTTATCGAGATAATCCACCGGCTCCTGTACCGTCGATGAGTAAATCCTGTAGCCCCGGTTAAAGCCGGAGTTGGCGAAGGTATGCGCCGAAGGCCGCATCACCCAGCCATCGACCGGCACGACCTGATCCATAGGTTTCTCACGCGGATCACCGATCAGCGGAAACTCATGATCGCCATCCCAGACACACACGGTGATGGGGCCGGGCTTGCCAATCCCTGTGCCGGGCACCACCACGCGGCTGTTCATCGCCCCGAGGATATGCTCACCAAAGGTCGAAATCGGCCCGCAATTACCAGCAAACACGCCGGTTTCTATCTGATTACCCGACAAACCGGCACGCAGCGCCTGCTGCTCACGAAAGCTCGATTCCGACGAGCTGCAATGCACATCGTCCAGCTGGTTGCCCTTCATGCAGAGCTTATCCAGCGTTTTCGCCACCGCAGAAGACAGCATCAGCTTGCCCATGGTCTGGTCGCTGACGTGATAGAGCAGGCGCGCGGCTTCAGGCTTGGAGGAGATGACCTCCAGGCTCTGGCCGTCCGAATTACCCACCCGCGAGTAGTGCTGCATGTGCTGACGAATCGTCGTCGCACCGACACCTCTTACCACGGCATCACGCTCTCTGATGCTTGCGCCATTGCTGTCAGATCAACCGGCCGTTAAAACTTCATCCGCGCCCGAAGCTCCGGCGGAATATTATCTGTCGGCGCAGCTTTCTTCTCCGCCGCGGGTGCTGAGCCTTCGGCAGCAACCGGCGCCTTGCCCTGCTCTTTTTCCTTGCGACTGGCCACATCACTCTCGATGCGTGCCACCAGTCGGGTAAAGGCACCATAGGCACCCTGAACATGGGAAAATGCCGTTTCCAGGGTTTGCAGATCGACACCTTTCAGCGTGCGCTCAGTCCAAGCCATCAGATAACGGCCGTCCGGGTCCAGCGCATACTGCACCTTGGAGCCCCACTTGAAGCTATTAAGCTTCAGGCTCTCGCTGACAATCATCAGCATCGCTTCCGGGTCCATCTGGTCGAAGTCGGCCACGAAGGTAAAAATCGCGATCTTTTCGTTGCCCTTGAGGTCCAGGAAAACAGCAAAGCTGTCATCGACCGTGACGATAAAGGGCGAGTCTTCCGCAAGGTTGATTTCCTGACTGAAATCCATGCCCTTGTTGCTCAAAAACTGTTTGAGGACAGGGTTAATGCTGCTCGACATCCTGCATTCTCTCTTTCAGCGCTGATTCTCTGGCCGATCACCGGATCAGGCCACTTTGACGCCGGAACCCCGGCGCGCCCTCAAAATCGTCGGGTATTAAGCCCGGTGTTCACCGGTGCCGCCGCAGCACTTTCTGCCTTGTCCTGCTTGGCACCCTGCTCAGCCCACTGCTCAATGCTGCGGGTCATTTCGCTAAAGCGACGCGCGCCTTCTGCAATGGCATCGTAATAACGGTCCATATCCGCAGGCTCGATACCGATCAGCGGCAGCTCATTCCAGATAACGATGTGATCGCCATCTTCGTCCATCGCCAGTCGTACCGGCTGCTCCCAGCGGTAGTTATTGAGCTTGAGGCTCTCCAGCATCAGCACCGCGGCGGAACGAAAACGCAGCTCTTCAAAGCTGGCAACCAATGAGAAAAACACGACGCGTTCTTCTTCCAGCTTCATGAAGATGGCAATGCTTTCATCTTCCACCAGCAGGAACGGACGATGATCATCCTCACCCTCAGCAGGCTCGAAATTGTCATCCATGCCTTTGCGCTGCAGGAACTGATGCACCACTGCGGGTAGTTCTTCTGCCACAGACTTCTCTCCTCACCGGGTTAATCATCATCGGAAGACAGTGCTTCCAACATTCAAAAGGCTCAAGCCTCGCCATCCGGGCAAAGCGAACGCCTGGCGCTCCCATCAAGCGGCCGTTATTACGGAATGTCTGCGTTATGAGACTCTGGAGTTGTGCTCCAAACCACTGCACAAAAGGCCTGCGCAGACAGACATTGATCATTATTTGAACGCTTTCGTGGGTGTTAGGTGGGAGAAGTGCCGGATCAGTTCCTTCTCATCCGATTGATCAGGGTTTGCACCTCAAAACCCCGTCTTTCTTGCCCCAGCACTCATCACACCTGAACCGATTCAGGCAACCCTCATCGGTTTTTACCCAGTCGTTTAACGGCGCACATTGGTATCAATACCCTGAGCCAAGGCCCCGCTGTGGGTATCAATTTTCTGATCCAGTTCAGCATGGGGCATAAAGTCAAAACTGATCGGCGGACGTCCGGGCGGCTGGTAATACTGCACGGTCTCTCGCTGACGATCAGAGAACTGCACATCCCAGATCGGCATGCCATTGTAGATGCTGTCTTCAATCTGATCCGTCCAGTGCTCACGCTCCCAGGGTGTCCTTGAACGGCCACCATATTCACGCTCGATACTGGCCAGGCTGCGTTTAGCTACGACTGAGTCGAGATAATCCCTGGATTCGCTCAAGGTTGATGACTGGGAACGAAAGCTACCGGTGAAAGCCGTCTTGTCCATGGTATGCGCTGCAGGCCGCATCACCCAGCCATCCACCGTAACCAGCTTTTCAACGGGTTCGCTGCGGGAATCCCCCAGCACAGGGAACCCATGATCCTGATCCCAGGACATCAGAGTAATAGGGTGCAACTGCCGGTAACCGCCATCCACTTTATTGCGGTTATATCGCTCAGAATTGATGGCCGCCAGAATGTGCTCAGCGAACTCCTTGAGCTGGCCGCAATTGCCCGAGTACACGCCATTGCGCAACATATCACCGCGGTACCCCATATTGACCATGGCCGTGGTTCGATAGGCCGAGTCACCATAGGTGTCGTAGATACTGTCGAGCTGATTGCCTTTATCGCACAAGGCATCCACGGCTTTTGCCACTTTGTTGGCGATACACAGGCGGTCGTAAGTGGTTTCGCTGATGTGATTGATCTGCCGATAAGGCGCGCCTGTTTTTGCGCAGCCGACCTCGTGAGGATGCGCGTCGGAATCGCCGAAACGCGCATAATGGGCCATTGTCGCTCTTATTGTCGTCACAACGCTTCTCCCCTTCACCAACGTCAGGCGATCACTCACCTTACGCCACGGCTTTTAACTAGTCTTCGTGGTCACGGCCCGCATCTGCATCCCTGTCGTCATCGGTGTCATAAACTTCATCACTGTCGGTATCTTCCGGAAGCGCCAGACGCCTTGTCGATTCTTCCAAAGAACCCGTCGGCTGCCGGGACAGCAACGTCGGGCTGGTAACGGACGCGGCACCTGCGGCCTCGCCATCGCTTTCACTGTCGGTGGCTTCCGGCAATGTGGGTCGCGAAATTTCCTCTCCACTACTGTCATCATCACCACTGACAATAGCGCGTTCTTCCTCCACCTGACGGCGACCAGAACGCCCCAGATACTGATCCAGCGTTCGGGATAAACCTGAATTCCGTGCATCTCGGTGTTGCTCGATCTTGAGTTCCAGCTCGTCTTTGGGCAGATAGTCATAGCTGATGGCTTCGCCGCCCGGCGCCTGATAATACTGCACGGTGGAGCGGCTCTGGTCGGACCATTGATGGTCCCAGATCTTCATCCGCCCCCGGGAAACATCCTTTTTCAGCGCATCGTAGTACTTGTCCCGTTGCTTGGTACTGCGGGCCTTACCACTGCGCTCGTACTTTTTCTCGACCTCATCCAGCGACCATTCCTGCACCACCTTGTCGAGATAGCGCCCAGGCACCTGCCGGGTGCTGCTGTACACCTTCAGGGTGCCGGTAAAGGCACTATTGTTGAGCGTGTGTGCCGCCGGGCGCATCACCCAGCCATCGACAGGCACGACCGTGGTTTGTTTGTCTTTACGGGGGTCGCCCAGCATTGCAAAGGCATGGTCACCTTCCCAGCTCGCCAGGGTGATCGGAGGGGTTTCAAAGCTCTGTCCCTCCTTGCGATTGGCATGACGACGGTCACTCATGACCGCCGCGAGGATACGTTCAGCGAAACCGGACATTTCACCGCAATAGCCGGCGAAGAGCCCATGGGCATGCTGGTTACTGCTCAGCTTGTGACGGCGAAGCATGGATACCCGGTATTTCGCTTCACCATGGGTCTCATAGACATCATCAAGCTGATTGCCCTTCACGCAGAGGCTATCAATCGTCTTGCCGACGGCGCTGGAGAGCTGCAGACGTCCCATGGTGGTTTCGGTTGCCTCATTGATCCGCCGGTATTGGGCATTAGGCTTGGTACAGGCGGCATTATTCGCGCCGGAATGCGCGGTTTCCCGATAATGAATAATGCCCTCACGAACCGTTCTTACTGTCATAACGCTACTTACATCTTTCCTGCTAAATACGTGTTGACGGTCTTACGCGACAGCATCGAAACGTCGGTCCTGTCACGGACACATCACGAGCTTTTATTACCTTTCCCGATCGGATGGCGAAGCCACGGCGCTGTGCCAGGAATAAGGCGTAGTGGCCGTACTGGTGGCCTCAGAACTGGTCGCCGCAGAGGATGCCTGCGCAAAGTAATCATCCTCATCACCCGAACCGTAAAGCGCATCCTCTTCCAGCGCTTCTTCCTCCGCCTCCCGCAGATAGCGCTCATTCAGCGCCTGAGCAAAGTCTGAGCCTTTGGCATTCACATGGGTATTCCACTTCGCCAGCATCTCTGCCTTGGGCAGGAAGTCATAATTCACCGCGCTATTGCTGGGGCTTTCATAGAAGTTCAAGGCACTGTGATTGGCATCAGAATACTGATGATCCCAGAGTTTGAAGTCGCCATTGACGATGTCTTCACGCAGCTCCTGATACCACTTCTGGTGCTCTTCACTGGTTCGCGGACGGCCTTCGTACTGATGCTCCAACTCCTGCAGACTGGAGCGGCTCAGGACTTGATCGAGATAACTTTCGGGTTCTTTCAGGGTAGAGGAATGCACCTGCATGCCGCCTTGCAGAAAGGCCGAGTTCGCGAGCGTGTGGGCCGAAGGGCGCATGACCCAGCCATCGACCGTGACGACATGCTTGGGCTTGCTGACGCGTGGGTCTCCCAGCATCGGGAAGGCATGATCACCCACCCAGTGGGCCATGGTCACAGGAATAATGTCCTGCTTTTCCCCGGTGGTTTGTTGCTTCTGCGCACGCATGGCGTTGACCGCAGCGAGGATGTGCTCGCCAAAGTCGGCAAGCTCACCGCAGTTGCCGGAGAACACCCGATGCTTGACCGGATCAGTGCCCAGATTGAGATCGCGCATGGCATCAACCCGATACGCTTCCACACCGGAATACTCATAAAGGCTGTCGAGCTGATTGCCCTTGGAGCAGAGCGCATCAATGGTTTTTGCCACCTGACTGGACAGTGCCAGACGGTCATAAACCTTATCCGTGACTTTGTGAACAGCGCGATACTGCGTGTCTGCCTTGGTACGGCGAACATGAAGAGAGGACGCCTGGGAAGATCCGTAAGCCTGATAGTGATCGAGATGGCCACGCAGGGTAGTCAAAGCCATAACGTCTAACCTCTTGCTGGATGAACCCATCATCCGTTACCAGCCAGCCTGAACACTGGCCGTGATCAACCGGTGGGCAGTAACGTCGCCACCGAAAACACGTAAGCCAGAACACAAGGCTCTGGCTTACGGGTGAACGCCTGATGAAAACTCAGGCCTGCTTATTCGTGAGAGGTACTGCCACCGCCACCACTGGGCAGGTTTTGCAGATTCAGATGACTGAGGCCGGTCGGCATCATTGGCTGGCGATCCTGACGGGCAGAAGCGTTAGTTGCCGCAGCACCAGCATTGGCAAGATTCTGCATGGAAAAGCCTTCCACCTGAGCGGAGAACTTATCGTCCATCCCCCCCATGCGGTCCATCAACGAATCCATGTAATCGTTGGCTTCATCCGGCCCGTGGGTTGGATTACTGCCGTGCATATCGTCCAGCAGCATATCGCCGTGGGTATCACCAATCAGCGCGTTATTACGACCTTCCAGCATGTTCTGACTGGTTTTGGCCAGCAGACTGGATGCCACGGAAGCAATGCTGTCCGCCAGCGGCGCGGCAATCAGTGCCACAATCTGCATTTTTGGATTTTTTACCGGAACAGAACTGATCGCCGAGGAAATCGCGCCGGCATTACTCAGACTCTCCAGCGCCTTGGACAAACCGGAAAGCAGCTTGCCTGCAACCACGCCCTGACTGCCAATATTGGCTCCGCCGGTGCGGACGTGCGCATCCTGAGCTTTCGGCAGGGTTTGGGACTGCGCCAGCGCATGAAGCTGCGCGTTACTTAAATGTGAACCCTGAATTGGCATGGGCAGTCTCCTCGAACGTTTAGGTACGTTCCGCTTTTCATACTGACTTACAACTCAGGGTAGTGGAAACCTGAGCTGTCGTTCTGAAATTTTTGCTCGTAATCGCTTAACTGCCTGCGCCAGTCAGCCTTCCCCAGGAGGAAGCCACCGCCTGCGCATGCAGTGCATTCTTTTGTTCAATCTCCTGCCGCGGCAGGTAGTCAAAGCTGACGGCGCCCTGATCCCCGGTTTTATAGAAGGCCAGTTTATCCGGCGTTCGGTCACTGTATCGGGTATCCCAGATCTCGACATTCCCCGCCGCGATATGGTCCTTCAGCTGCTCTCGCCAGTTATCACGCTCTTTACTTGAGCGTGATCGCCCGTAATGGGTCTCTTCCAGCTGCGAGAGACTGTATTTTTCCACCACCTTATTAAGGTAGCGTGACGGTTCCTGCGTGGTTGATGAACTTACACTTAACGATCCGCTGAACAGGTAGTTATCCAGCGTCACCGCGCTCGGGTTCATCACCCAGCCATCCACCACGGCCACCTGCGATGCAGGTTTTTCGCGGGGGTCACCCAACATGGCAAAGCCATGTACATCGGTTAACTCACCCACCGTCACCGCATGAGTCGGCAGGCGCGAAGCACTGCTGTGGCTGCGATTATAATCGCGTCGCTGGTTCATGACCGCCGACAACACGTGTTCGGAAAAATCGCGCATTTCATCACAGGCACCCGAAAACACATGATTGCGCATCATATCGCCGCTTAAATCGTAGCGACGAATGGTGGCACTGCGAAAGTTGGAATCCCCGTTGGTCATGTAGATGTGATCCAGCTGATTACTGCGATCACAGAGGGTTCCTATGGTTTTCGCGACTGCAGAGGAAAGCTGCAGTTTGTCCATGGTCGAGGCGTTCACGTTGTGAACGACCGCCTGACTGGCCGTTTTCGTGGGAGAAGCATTCCCGTTGCTGGCTGATGAATGGCCATTGGCAAGGTAATGATTATACGTCTGTCCCAGAGTAACGGGCATCGGCGGCTCCTGTGGCGGCACAACAACTTTTGCTGCACAGATAACTTGCTGAGATTTAAGTGACCGCAACCCTGTCCCAGTTCCTTTTTTAACCAGAAAAGATCACTGAATGATCAATCCAAGGAACAGCGTTGCACACTGCATGACAGAACAGCATTTCACTTAATAGCACCGCAGGACACGACAAATTACGCCAAAAAGCTGCCTGCGCCCAGACTTAGCTCACCAGCCTTCGCCTATTTCCGACACTTTTTCATCTTAATGGACAGTTTTTTTGCGCCGCATTAGAAAAAAAGCAGCGGGATAATTATCTCATACACAACCCATAACCTCAGGATATACCATCATAACCCCTTTAATAGCAGGCGATTGGGGAGTTGAGGTGCTACAAACTTTCGAAACACACCACCCCGGCGTACACATAAAACCCAAACCTGCACATTTTTTGCCCATTCATTCGAGGAACCCCTGAACACGTACAGCGACTCAATTCAGGCAACAGAGGTCCCGAAAGGGTAACTTCATATTGAAAGGCGAGGTTTTCACCATGCAGATTTCAACGCAAGGTGCAGAGAAGCCACAGTCCATCGAGTCTGTGATCTCGAGCACAATCGATAACCTGTTTAATAAAGCCGAAGGTCAAGGTACTCAGGGAACCCAACTCCCTACCGGTACCGGTGCTGTGGACTTTCAAGCTCAGCAACAACCTAAAGTGGATGATTTCACCCAGAAGCGTATGGATGGTGCCAACATGGCATCCCAGTTGGACTTGTCCGAAGGCGCAATGAAGGTGATGAACCGCTTTACTCAAGGTGGACAGGGTGAAGCCAACATCCTGGAGAAACCCACTGAAGCCAACTGCCAACGCCCCGCCAGCGACAAGCGCAATGCTGATCAGATCATTAATGACAACCCGGTTCTGAAGAACCTGGGCGATCAGAAAGACATCAAGAAAGACCAGCTGAAAGAGCGTTGCGGTGATTGGGAGAACGAGCCTGATCCGCAAAAACGTGCTGATGCTGCGTACAAGGCAGCGAAAGTACTGAACTACATCGACTGCACCAAAGACCGTGATGGTGACGAACGTGACTGCGCCGGCGATGGCAACATCGAAGGTATCACCAGTGATGGTGATGCTCGTCACGGTACTGAAGCCGGTATGGTTAAGGACTTTGCCGAGAAAGGCTTTGATGCCATTTGTGGTGATGGCGAGCGTCAGCTTGACCAGACCACTGACTCCCATGTCCGCAAGGATGGCTCCAACAAGGACAACTTCCAGTGGTTCGTGGGTGAAGTCGGTAAAGTGCTGTCCAAGATCCCGATTCTGGGTACCGTTTGGGGCCCAACCCTGGAAGGTTTCGGTGAAGGCCGCTCACTGGGCGACTCTTTTGCCAAGGCTGCTGAGGGTTATGGAAAGGGTATGGCCAAAGCGATTCCTGCAATTCTGCAGGGACCAGCGGGTATTGCCCGTTTGGGTATTCGTGAAGGCATCGAGACGGCAGTCACCGAGGGTTACAAGGCCGCCACTGGCAAGAGTGATCCTCCCCCGTTCTCCTGATTTACAACTGCGCCTGGCGCAGTGAGGCCTTGCGCCTCTGTTGCCCATCCCTGAAGAGCTGATGTTGGGTCAGCTCTTCAGCCCGGGCAGGCAGAAAACACCACCTTTCTGCCGCGATTTTGCGAAGGACGCGATTTTCTGAAGAAACAGCTTACCGGCGCATCATCAAGTCATACGCAGTAGTACGTTTAAGGTAACAGCAGAAGCAATCACTATCGGGTGACGCCACCGCCAGCGACGACACCCACACCGTCAGCCTTGACGGCCCGCAGACAACTCATTGCGAGTTCCCTGCCAGGCCGGAGACAGGGCTAAATCCATTTGGCTTTTCGAAAGCCCCAGAGCAGGCCAACCGCCAGTGCCAGCATCACGCCAAGCAGTACGAAGTAGCCGTAGTGTGTGTGCAGCTCAGGGATATTGTCGAAGTTCATGCCATAGAGCCCCGCCAAAAAGCTCAGTGGTACGAAAATCGCGGTAATGATCGTCAGCACCTTCATGATGTTGTTCAGGCGGTGTGACGCCAGCGAGATATAACCGTCAGACAAGTCACCGACCCAGTCGTAATAGAGGGTCGTCAGACTCTGTAACCGTTCGGCAGATTCCCACAAGCGCAGCATAGTGCGATTACTCTCGCCACCATTCTCCTCCTGCAAATCCTCTTCCCACTCGTTAAACAGACGCTCGTGATAATTGAAGGTCCGGCGCAGGCGACGAAGGCGGGTCTTATAACCGATCAGTTCAGACAGCAACTCATCATTGGCGTTTTCAGCCAGCTCTTCCTCGATCTCACCCAGACGGCTTTCCAGATCCATCAGCAGTGGCACGTAGCGGTCCTGAACCCGCTGCATGATTCGCCAGGCAATGGCCTGAGGGTCAATCGCCACTTCCGGGCGGGTCGTCATGTCCTGCCAGTTGTGCTCGACACTGCGGGAGCGGCCCATGTGGCGGGTAATCAGAAAGTTTTTACCGATCACAAAGGAGATCTGCAGGGTTTTCAGGTTCTGGCTGGTGCTTTCCTGATCCATACCGCGCAGCAGCACGAAAGTGTAATTATCGTGGTACTCAAGCTTCGGCGGCTTACGCGGATGCTGGATGTCCTCGACCGTCAGGGCATCAATCCCCATCGCCAGTAACACCTGCATTTCCTGCTGCGGATCCATCGCCCCAATGTCGATCCACATGCTTTCATCCGGAGCCGGTGGCCAGGTTTCGGGTAGAACATTTTCCGTCACGACCGTTCCCTGACCGGGAACGCTGTGGCTAATTCTGAGCATACTTTCTCCTTGCTGAGCTGCCAGCCATGGGCCCTTTGTGACGGTATCTTTGCTAATATGCAAGCGCAACGAGTGAATCAGGGAGCCAGGCATGTCCTTGCCGATCATCTTTATCGACGATGAAGAACACATCCGGGTGGCAGTCAGCCAAACGCTGGAACTGGCCGGTTACGACGTGGTCTGCCACGCCTGCGCCGAAACGGTTCGCCCTTCCCTGACAGCGGACTGGCCGGGTGTCGTCATCACTGACATCAACCTGCCGGGGCAGGATGGGCTGGCGCTGATGCAGCAGGTGCACAGCTTTGATCATGACCTGCCGGTGATTCTGATTACCGGCCACGGCGATATTTCCATGGCCGTGAATGCCATGCGCGATGGCGCCTACGACTTTATCGAGAAGCCCTTCCCTGCCGATGTGCTGTTGGATGTTGTGCGCCGGGCGATGGAAAAGCGCTCTCTCACGCTGGAAAACCGCGCCCTTCGCGAAGAGCTGGCGACGCACAGCTCGCTTGGCCCCCGCATTCACGGCAAGACTCCGGTGATGCAGCAGATGCGCCGCCTGATTCATCAGGTCGGGCCAACCTCTGCCGATGTGATGCTGCACGGTGAAACCGGCACCGGCAAAGAGCTGATCGCCCGCTATCTGCACGAGAACAGTCCGCGCCATCAGCAGAACTTCGTCGCCATCAACTGCGGCGCGGTGGCAGAAACCATCATGGAAAGTGAGCTTTTCGGCCACGAACAAGGCGCTTTCACCGATGCCAAGCAAAAGCGCATCGGCAAGTTTGAGCACGCCGATAAAGGCACGCTGTTTCTGGATGAAATCGAAAGCATGCCCATGAGCCTGCAGATCAAGCTGCTGCGGGTATTAGAGGAACGCGCCATCGAGCGTCTGGGCTCTAACGAGCTGATCCCTCTGGATGTGCGAATTATTGCGGCCACCAAGGTTGATCTGCTGGCACTGGCTGAGCAGGGCCAGTTCAGGAAAGATCTCTACTACCGCCTGAATATTGTCGAGATTCATATTCCACCGCTGCGCCAGCGCCGCGATGACATTCCCCTGCTGTTCCATCACTTTGCCCTGATCTCCTCCGCCCATTACAAGCGTGAGGTGCAGCCACTGACGGCCAGCCAGATTCATGCACTGATGACCCATGACTGGCCGGGCAACGTCCGCGAACTGCGCAACCTTGCCGAGCGTCATGTCCTGCTGGGAGATGCCTGCTCCTTTGAGTTCGACCGGCTGATGGATAACGCGCCTGCCAGCCCGCTGTCCCTGCCCGAACAGATCGAACGCTTTGAGCGCATGCTGATTCAGACCGAGCTTGAGCGCCAAGGCGGCTCCATCAAGGCGACAATGGAAGCCCTGAACGTGCCGCGCAAGACCCTCTCGGACAAGATGCGCAAATACGGCCTCGACCGCCGGGATTATCTACAGGAAGCCAGTGAAAGCTAATCCTCCCAAACGCAGCAGACACAAAAAAACCGGCCATCACGCCGGTTTTCTGTTTTTGGCTAACGCCCCTTCTTATAGATAGCGCCCTTTCGCCTCAGTCATCATCACTGAAGCTGTCGTCCTGCTCATCCTGACCGGCGAGCGGATTCAACCCGAATAAACGACGGCGCACATGGCGCATCTGCCGCTCCTCATACGCATCATGGGTCGCATCGCCATGATGACTGGCTTCCAGTGAATTGGCATCCAGCACCTGAATCTCGTAGGGAAAAATCTGCCGACGCCCGGAAGGCATACGCAAAATCAGCCGCTCCACAAACTTGAACATGCGGAAAGAGCGGTCGGTAAAGGGGTTGTCCCGCGATGCCAGCTCGGTGGGTTCCTGACCCGCTTTTTCCACGATAAAGCCGGGAGGTCCAACGCCATACAGGCGATGGATTTCATCCAGCTCCGCCAGCGAGTTACGGCTGCGCTCCGGCAGCTGATTGGCCAGCATGATGATGCCGCGGCTTCGCAAAAACTGAATCAGCAGCACCGCCGAGAAAATATCGTAGGTCACCAGCCGCACACCCAGATGATCATACACCTCGGAAGCAAGGTTACCGGGCTTGTGCAGCAGCTTGGTCATGATGCGCTCAAAGCTCTTTTCTTCCTTGATACGAAACTCGACCAGAGGAATCTTGCAGCCATCATCGCCAATCCACTGGGAGCCCTGCTGCTCCAACAGGTAGGGAAGATAGCGTTTGCGGACGGTTTCCAGTGCCACACGGTGGGCATCATGATCCTGGTTAAAGAGGGTATGAGCCGCGCAGTGCAGCACTTTCAACATGACACAGGGCCAGTTCGGCCAGGGCTGGGTTTCCGGTGAGGATGCCGCCACCAGCAGCTCTTCCACCGTCATGGAGCGATACGGCTCCGGCACTTCGGTCATCCCCTGCCAGGGCAGAATTCTGCCCTCAATGTACGCCAGCGCCTTGTCCTGAATGACGGCGATCCATTCACGGTCTTCACGCAGCTGGGTATCAAAACCATAGCTCAGCAAAAAGCGCGAAGCGGCCGCAATGTTGGGTAAATACAAACGTTGCAGATCGACGACCGAGCGGCCAGCAATCAGCGGCTCAATCGCCGCCCAGGGGATATCAACTTCATCCGCACTGGACAGGCGCGGCACCCGTTTAGGGTCCGTTTCCCGTTGACTCATAGTAGATTCCGACTGCCATAGGAGTGTGTGTTTCGGGGTTTTGCCACCTTAACACCCTAGGAGACCTTGGGCTTATTCACCCTGCAGGTCAAGGTCACTGGCACCATAAGGGCGCCAGTTGTCCTGAAGGAGAGATTGCTGCAATGCGGCGTAATTCGGGCATTGCAGCCTGATCAGAAGACGTTTGCGGCGGTCGCTTGCAGCCCTTGCCGGCTCTGCATTTCTGCTTTGGCCTGCGCATACCAGCGCTGCATACCCTCAGATTCCAGCAGGGTTTGCATGTAGTCATCACCGAGCGCATCCAGGCTGACGCCGTAGCTTCGAAAGCGACTGGCCACCGGGGCAAACATGGCATCTGCGATGGAGAAGCGCCCAAACAGCCAGGGCCCTTCACTGCGATGTGCTTTACGGCAGTCATGCCAGAGGCTTTCAATACGGCGGATATCCTCGCGCACCAAAGTACTTGGGCAGAAGCTCGGATGGGCCAGGCTGCAATCCATCGGCATTTCCTGACGCAACGAGCTGAAGCTGGAGTGCATTTCTGCCACCACAGAGCGTGCCCAGGCGCGTTGCTGGGGCACCGCTGGCCAGCCGCGACCATCAAGAAAAGTCTCCGAGGCATACTCACAAATGGCGAGGCTGTCCCAGATCACACTCTGGTCATGCAGCAGCACCGGCACCTTACCCGCACCGGAGTATTTCTGAATCTCGGCGGCAAAGCTTTCGCTACTGAGGGAGAGCGGAACTTCCTCGAAGCTGATGTTGCTCATGGTCATGAAATACCAGGCACGCAGCGACCAGGAGGAATAGGTTTTATCTCCGATTACCAGACGTAATGGAGCATGCAGCAGGGCGCTCATCGCACCTCCCTGGCCTTAGGCCATACAATCCTGTGATGACCGGGAACGACCGACAACACCCGGACGCCCACTATGCGCCCGGCGTTAACGCTCTGCAATAAGCCGTCCCCTGACGGCGGCTATCAGTCTGTTTCAGAGTTTGCTACGGAACATGAAATACACCGCACCGAGCATACAAAGCCCGGCCCACAGGTAATCCCAGGTCAGCTTTTCCTTGAGGTAAAACACGGTAAAAGGCACGAAAATGGTGAGGGTGATGATTTCCTGCAGAATTTTGAGCTGGCCGACGGTCATCACCTCATGACCAATCCGGTTGGCGGGCACCTGTAGCAGGTACTCGAAGAAGGCGATACTCCAGCTGATCACCACTGCCAGAATCCAGGGTTTGTCCGCCAGATTTTTCAGGTGGGCATACCAGGCAAAGGTCATGAATACGTTACTGAGCATCAACAGCCCGACAGTGCTGAAAACGGGGTTCATCAGAAAGTCCCTTAAGAGAGTAGAGTCAGGAGAAAAAGGCGGAAATTTCAGGAAGTTTCCTCTTTCCTGAAACTGGCAGGTCTATACTGCTGCAACACTTGCCGCACAAGGCCGTCTGATTCAGGGCTGCGGCAGAGCATGACCTCAGCTGCAGCATCGGGCAAGGAGCGTCATAAAATACTGGCCTTTATGCTGCAATGCGGCATCATAGGCCAAAGAGTCAGCCACGAAACTGCCCGCTGGAAGTACGTTAAGGCATGAATCCGAGTCAATCGTCACTGTCATTACTTGATGCCGAGCGCCCCTTGAGTAAAACCCTCTCCCGCATCCGGGCACTGGGTTTCGTACTGGGTGCCATCACCTGTTTTCTTTCCCTCTTTATGCTGCCGCCCTGGCTGTTGCTGATCTTTGAAGGTGACAGTGACCGGGGCGCCTTTGCCATGGCCTTTCTGCTCACCCTCGGTGGCGGCTCGGCGCTGGTCGGCGCAGGCTACGGCGCACGTATGCACTTAAGGGCGCGTCATCTTTTCCTGCTGACGGTACTGAGCTGGCTGGTACTGAGTTTCTTCGGTGCCCTGCCCTTTATGTTCACCCGTCTGCACCTGAGCTTTACCGATGCCATCTTCGAGACGGTTTCCGGCATCACCACGACCGGCTCCACAGTACTGTCCAATTTACCGACACTGTCACACGGCATGCTGCTCTGGCGCGGTCTTTTGCAGTGGATGGGCGGTATCGGGATTATCGTGATGGCGCTGGCCATTCTGCCCTTCCTGCGGGTCGGCGGGATGAAGCTGTTCCAGACGGAGTCCTCGGACCGCTCGGATAATCACCTGCCCAATGCCCGCGCCCTGGCGGCCAGTATCGGCAAGGTGTATGGCAGCCTGACCCTGATGTGCATCGCGATTTTCTGGGCTGGCGGCATGCGTTTCTTCGATGCGGTGGTGCATGCGCTGGCGACCGTCTCGACCGGAGGCTTCGGTAACTACGATGACTCCTTTGCCCACTTTACCCAGCCGTTTCTGGTCTGGTCCGGTTCTATTTTTATGCTGCTGTCGGCGCTGCCACTGGCGCTGTATGCCCAGAGCTTTCGTAACTCACGCAAGCCCATCTGGCAGGATGATCAGGTTAAAGGCCTGCTGATTTTCCTTGCCTTTATCATCACCATTTTGTCGGTATGGCTGAAATTTCAGCCGGCCTACACCTACATGACCTGGGAAGAAGCCTTCCGCTACGTCACCTTTAACGTGATTTCCGTGGTCACCACCACCGGCTTTGCGTACACCGATTACACCCAATGGGGCGCCTTTGCGGTGCTGACGTTCTTCTTCCTCACCTTTATGGGCGGCTGCTCCGGCTCCACCAGTGGTGGTATCAAGATGTTCCGTTTCCAGCTGGCAACCCGCGCGTTAATGGGCCAGATGAACCAGCTGCTGCACCCGCGCGCCATTCGTGAGCAACGCTACAATGGCCGCCCCGTGAGTGACGATGTTCTGCGTGCGATCATCGCCTTCGCCTTCTTCTACTGCCTGACCGTCGCCGCTATTGGCCTTGCCCTCACGGCCATGGGTCTTGATGTACTGACCAGCCTG
This sequence comes from Pokkaliibacter sp. CJK22405, assembly GCF_046614695.1. Classification (NCBI taxonomy): domain Bacteria; kingdom Pseudomonadati; phylum Pseudomonadota; class Gammaproteobacteria; order Oceanospirillales; family Balneatrichaceae; genus Pokkaliibacter; species Pokkaliibacter sp. CJK22405. The sequence continues at coordinate 101,820 of NZ_JBKKHQ010000016.1, read as the reverse complement.
AGTGGCGCTGCCACCGCGGTCTCCAACGTTGGCCCCGGTATCGGTGACATCATCGGCCCGGCAGGTAACTTTGCCTCGCTGCCGGATGGCGCCAAATGGCTGCTGGCCTTCGGCATGCTAATGGGACGTCTGGAAATTCTTACCGTACTGGTCCTGCTGATACCCGCCGCCTGGCGCTGGTAGCTTCCATTGTTTGTAAAATAATGTAAAATTCCAGCGCTCTTATTTGTGACCATGAGCTGCTAAATTTTCCATAATTTCAAAAATATGGATTGGTATCTTGGTTTGCAGGAAGCAAAATAATCATTAAGGAATTATTAAATGAGAAAACCAAATTTTCAAAAATTATGGAACTCTTTCCCCGATCACACTAAGTATCCAACTTTAAAAGACCTATATACTAGCTTAGGCGGAACGGTAGAAAAGAATATTTACGTACCCGGATTTGGACCAAATGGAAACACCTGCGCAAGCAGAATGAGTGTTGCCTTCAATCATGCTGGGGCACCAATAAACCGTGCAATTGCAAGTAATGCTGGAGCGCAAACAATAAGCGCTGAAGATGGTAGCAAAATTATTTTTAATATACGCCATTTTAGAAACTACTTATTGAAAACCTTAGGTACTCCCAGCGTTGATAATATTACCCCTTTTGACGATAGTTTCAGAGGTAAAAAGGGAATAATTTGTTTTTCGGTAAACTGGAGTGATGCTACAGGCCACATCGCATTATGGAACGGAAGGACATATAGAGAACCAAGCCACGATAATTATTCAACTTATATTAATAGTTCAAATTCTAACGTTAAGACTTATCTTAGTGAGTTCTGGGAGCTGTCATGAGACACCTAATCACTATTTCTTTATTATTTACGTTAATTTTTTCCAAAAATTTATTAGCATCACCTATAAATTCTATTACTCCATTACAAGACATGACCGAGTACGCCATGGCCAGCTGCCTTTACCATCAGAAGAGTGAGTATTTGCAGGAGGAAGGAAATGCGTGGGCATCAATAATTATCAATAGAATGCACGGCGCTATCGATGTTCTGACGGAGATCAACCAAGCCGTACTTAAAGCAAGCGAGCAACAAAAGCCCTTCGTGGTTTCCTCAGAGACTTCACCCACGCATGATCGCGTGGTTTACATCCCCTACTGCTATGAAATGGCCAGCACACCGGTGGTTAAATCCGCCATAGATCAGGCGGCCAAAGCGATCAGCAAGGATTATCCACAACCCTAATCCCCTGTCAGTTAGCAACATCAACGGGGGCAGGGCTCTGGATTAGCACATAGAACACCGAAATACCGGTTAAAGTGGTAAAGCGCTCCAGCGCTTCCACACCGGCCATGGAGTTACCGCAGCAGCCCCATTAGAGTGACTTTCTAGGCTAGCAAAACTCTTTAGTAAGACATTTCTGTTGCCTTGAGATGCTGATAATTTAGTCCATGACTCTATCCAAGGCAGGAGATACATATGAGCGAAGAAGTTGCTGCTTTACTTGAAAGTCTTATCTCAGTTAACGAAAACATTCTGGAAACGATGCTAGATATAAAACTGAGTCTTGAATCCATTCATGAGGAGCCAGATTGGTCTAAAGATCTATCTAGCAGCAAAATGCATTTAGAAAAGTTAGATAGTATCGAAAGTATTCTTCAAGATGTTGCGCTAAATATAGCCAGCTAATCTTATGAAAATAAAAAAGGCCAGCTGAAATCGCTGGCCTTTTCATACACTGCGCAAGCGTCCCGGAACGGGCGACTAGAACACTGAAATGCCGGTTAAAGTGGTAAAGCGCTCCAGCGCTTCCACACCGGCCATGGAGTTACCGTGGGAATCCAGCGCCGGGCTCCAGACTGCGATGCTCATCAGGTTCGGGATAACCGCCAGAATACCGCCGCCAACACCACTCTTGCCTGGCAACCCCACGCGGAAGGCGAAGTCCCCTGCCGCATCGTAAGTGCCGCACGTCAGCATCAGCGCGTTGATTTCCTTGGCCTGGCTACGGGTCAGGAAGCGCTCTTCAAGACGCGGGCTTTTGCCGTGACCTGCCAACACCAGACCCGCCCGGGCCAGATCCCGGCAGCTCATGGCAATAGCACAATGCTCGAAATAGGTACGCAGCACGCGGTCGACATTACTGCGGATATTGCCGCAGCTGGCCATAAAGTGAGTCAGCGCTGCATTACGGTGCCGGTGCTCCCACTCGGAGTCCGCCACTTCTCGATCAATCCCGATATGCGGGTTGCCGGTCGCGGCACGCAGCCAGTCCAGCAGTTCGGTAGTCGGGTCAGCACTTGAGCCTAACAGCCAATCAGTAACGACCAGTGCACCGGCATTAATAAAGGGGTTGCGGGGAATACCGTTCTCGTACTCCAGCTGTACCAGAGAGTTGAACGGGTTACCGGAAGGCTCGATGCCCACCCGGTGCCAGACCTGATCGCCCAGATGATGCAGCGCCAGTGCCAGACTGAAGACTTTGGAGACGCTCTGGATCGAGAAGGACTCGTCAGCGTCACCCATCACATATTCACGACCATCGAGCAGGGAGATCGCAATGCCGAACTTCTCTGCCGGCACTCGCGCCAGCGCTGGGATGTAGTCCGCCACTTTGCCCTTGCCGACAAAGGCCCGTGCCACATGGAAGATCTCTTCCAGTAATTCGGGATAATCCATGGTTATTCTCTTGGTAGTTGACAGCAAAACCTGCCTGCTTCTGTGAGCGGGTCAGGGGCGCCTATCAAACCAGATGAAGGCGCAAAAACCTAGAAAAAACCGCTAAAAAGCGCCTCAGGCGACAGAACTTGTGGCGTCCTCGTCGCGCTGGGCAAGAATGCGTGGCAGGTTAAATTCAATCCAGTCCACCAGCCCCTCCACTTGATTGGCCACTTCCAGGCCCATAGGGGTCAGGGAATACTCCACGTGGGGCGGCACCACCGGATAGGCAATGCGCTCGACAAAGCCGTCATGCTCCAGCCACTGCAGGGTTTGCGTCAGCATCCGCTCGCTCACGCCCTGAATTTTTCGTCGCAGGGCACTGAAGCGATGCGTCCCATCCAGCAACGCCACCAGCACCAGCACACCCCAGCGGCTGGTGATATGTTTTAGCACATCGCGGGACGGGCAATCCGATGCCAGTACATTGCCGGTACGTAAATGCTGGCGCAGGCCATAGGGTTCGGGTTCCTTGTCAGAGACGTTTTTGTTGCCGGGGGCCGTCGCTAACTGCGCTGCTGATGCCGGATGCTCTTCAGACAGCGGCGCTGATGAGCGCGCGGCCCTGGGGGAAAGGTCAGAAAGATTCATCGACACTTACCTTTATGTTCGTACTTACTTTTAGTTCGTGTGATCGCTAGCATAACTTTCAACCCGTTCGCTGAACAGGGATGAACTCAACGATGCCTCTGATCTTGTGGAGAATGTTATGAAAGTTGCTGTTACTGCTGCTTCCGGCCAATTAGGTGTGCTGGTTCTGGATGCCCTGCTGGCTCGCCTGCACCCAAGCGACATCATCGCTGTCGTGCGTAACCCTGCCAAACTGGCGGCCTATGCAGAAAAGGGCATTACCCTTCGTGAAGCGGATTACAACGATGAAGCCGCTCTGCAGGCCGCACTGACCGGCGCCGATCGCCTGCTGCTGATTTCCTCCAGTGAAGTGGGTCAGCGCGAAGCTCAGCACCGTCATGTCATCAATGCCGCCAAAGCCGCCGGGGTCGGGTTTGTGACCTACACCAGCCTTCTGCATGCCGACAGCTCGCCGCTGTCGCTGGCCGAAGAGCATCTGGCCACTGAAGCACTACTCAAGGACAGCGCGATCCCGCATGCCATCCTTCGCAATGGCTGGTACACCGAAAACCTGACCGGCAACCCTGGCCCGGCGCTGGAGCACGGCGTACTCATTGGAGCCAGTGGTGAAGGCCGCTTCAGCACCGCTTCCCGCAAGGATTTTGCCGAAGCAGCAGCCATCGTGCTGACCGGCGAAGGTCATACAGGCAAGATCTATGAACTGGCCGGTGATAATAGCTACACCCGTGCTGAACTGGCAGCGACCCTATCGGAACTGTCCGGTAAACCGGTCGGCTTCAAAAACATGAGCATGGAAGAATACGCCGGTGTGCTCACCGAGATTGGTCTGCCGGAAGGTTTATCCTTTGCTATCGCCGGTTGGGACGCCGCCGCTGCCAGCCAGTGTCTGGAAGATGACAGCAAAACCCTCAGCATGCTGCTGGGTCGCCCGACCACGCCCTATGCGGAAAGCGTCAAGGCAGCATTAGCGGCGCTGTAAGCTAAAAGCGCGAAACGAGTAAAGGAGGCCTGATGCCTCCTTTTTTCATATCCCGATGGCAGGATTCCCGATCAGCCTTCCAGCCACATGGGCACAATCGAGGCCGCCAGCAACAGGCCAAGCAGCGCATTCAGCACATGCCACTGGGTATCAGTGGTCAATAACTTCGCCAACACCAGCCCACCCAGACACCAGATAGACAGGGACAATAGCGCCGCCAGCCCGAAAGAGCTGCCGAGCAGTACCGCCAGGGTGCCCTGCCCTGCCGCCAGAGAAGCAAAGGAGGCCGCTGCCCCGAGAGTCATCGCCCAGCCTTTGGGATTGTACCAGACCAGCAGGACCGCACCGATAAACCGTGTCGGCCGGGCAATGCTGGCACCCAGTCGAGGCGGGCCGCTGCGGGCGGTTTTCAGCGCCAGCCAGAGTAAATACACAGAGCCGATCAGCTTCATCGCCAGCTGCAGGGAAGGAAAGGCCAGCAGGAAACTGCTCAGACCCAACGCGGCAAAGGCCGCCATCGACGCCAGCCCCAGCGCGATGCCACTGATCAGCGGCAGTGAACGCCGGTAGCCAAAATGCGCCCCGGAAGCGGTCGCCACCGTGGTTGCACCACCCGGTGACATCGTCGATACCAGCACAAAGAGTGCCAGCGGTAATGTCTCTGAAATCAGCATAAGGCCCTCACTTCTCAGCGCCATGTGTTCTACCTGAGAGTGAATGCTAGCGAGCGCCAATACATTAGAGAAACGAATGTTGTGCATGCCATGCATTATCAACCATAATGCCACCATGAGCAGAAACCTTGATATCGCCTTATTGCGCACCTTTGTCTTTGTTGCCGACCACGGCAGCATGACGGCGGCGGGCAATACCCTGCACCTGACCCAAAGCGCCGTCAGTCAGCAGATTGCCCGACTGGAAGAACAGACCGGCGATCTGTTCATTCGGGAGAAGCGAACTTTGCGCCTGACGCCTAATGGCGAGCGGCTACTGGGCAAAGCACGTCGTTTGGTGCGACTGAATGATGAGCTGTGGGCGGACATCAGTGAGGACAGCATGTCCGGCGTCATCCGCCTTGGCGCACCCTATGATCTGGTGGGCACCTGGCTCACCCCCATCCTTAAACACTTTACCCATGCCCATCCGCAGGTTGATGTCGAACTGGTCTGTCTGGCCTCACCGGAACTGCGCCAGGCCATCGAGGAAGGCAGGCTTGATCTGGCGCTGGTCGAGGAACCGGTCGGTCAGGGTTCGGGTGAATGCCTGACTATCGACAAGCTGGTGTGGGTCGGCGCGCGCGGCGGCGTGGCTCAGCTTAAGAGCCCGCTACCCGTCTCGATGGTGGCAGAAACCTGTGCCTTTCGACCGCTGGTATTGGCCGCACTGGAACAAGGCCAGCGCACCTGGCGCACCCTGTTTGAAAGCGGCAGCATTGATGCCACCCGCGCGACCGTCGCGGCGGATCTTGCGGTGACGGCCTGGCTCGTCTCCACCGTGCCGGAACATCTGGATATTCTCCCGGCGGGTGAGCATTTGCCCGAGCTGCCGTCCGTCGCCATCAACCTCTACCTTGCCAAAAGCCAGCAATCGCGGGCGATAGAAGCACTGGCGCAGATGATTCGCAGCGCCACCCAGTTGCAGACACTGGCGAGCTGACTCATTTTCCCTGGCATCGACCAAAGAAAAACCCGGGGATCACTCCTCCGGGTTATTGGTGACGCCACGTAGCTTTATCCTGGTCTTGAGCCCAGTCAGGTTGGCGTAAAACGGACTCGCCCTTTTCGGCTTACTTTCTCAGTTTATAGGCAACGATATAGTCCCCGGTGGTGGTGCCAATGGAGCCATGTCCACCGGCCACCAGTACCACCATTTGCTCGCCTTTCGAGTTCAGGTAAGTCATTGGCGTTGCCTGCCCACCGGCGGGCAATCGTGCTTCCCACAACTGTTTGCCCGTGGTCAGGTCATAACCGCGCAGGTAGTCATCCACCGAGGCCGCCAGAAAAGCCACGCCACCGGCGGTAATCACCGGCCCGCCAATACCGGGCACACCCATCTTCACAGGCAGTGGCAAAGGCGTCATATCCTCGATGGTGCCGTTCTTGTGTTTCCAGGCAATCTTGCCGGTCCGCAGATCGGCACCGGCAACATAACCCCAGGGCGGCTGCTGACAAGGCACTCCCACGGGGGAGAGGAACGGCGTGAATTTCACCGCGAACTTCGCTCCTTCATTGGAATTAAGACCATGCTCACCGGTGTTCGCCGTTGGGTCATCTGCCATCTCGGGCGTTTTTGGTACCAGCGTCGAGATAAAGGCCAGATATGTCGGCATGCCGAACATCACCTGACGCTTGGGATCGACGGCAATGCTGCCCCAGTTGAAGACGCCAAAGTTACCCGGATAGACGATGGTGCCCTGCTCGCTCGGTGGCGTATAGCGGCCTTCATAACGCAACGAGCGGAACTTGATGCGACACATCATCTGGTCAATGGGTGTGGCGCCCCACATGTCCGCTTCGGTCAGAGGTTTGGGCTTGAAGCTCAGGGCCGAGGTCGGCTGAGTCGGTGCCGTGAAGTCGCCGGGCACCTGTGCGCCCTGAGGCGTAGGCTCTTCGGTGACAGGCAAAATGGCATCGCCGGTTTCACGGTTCAGCACATAAACATCACCCTGTTTGGTCGGGACGACCAAGGCCGGCTGTACGCCTTCTTTGGTTTTAAGATCCACCAGCGAAGGTTGTGCCGGGGTATCCATGTCCCACAGGTCGTGATGCACAAACTGGTGAACCCAGACGGCTTTGCCGGTTTCAAGGCTCAGCGCCACCACAGACGTGGCGTATTTTTCCTCCGCCGGTGAGCGATAGGTCCCGAGCTGATCAGGCGTGCGATTCCCCATCGGGAAGTAGGCAAGACCCAGACTTTCATCGGCGCTCGCGGTGGACCAGCTGTTCGGGGAGCTGGTGGTATAGCTTTGATCCGGGCCGATTGGCGCAGTCTCATCCGGGTTGCCCGAATCCCAGTTCCAGACCAGTTCGCCCGTGCGCGCATCAAAGCCACGGATCACACCCGAAGGTGAGTTCACATCGTAGTTATCATTAACGGAGCCTGCGACGATCACCTTGCCGCCCGCGACTAAAGGCGCTGAGGTCGAGTAGTAATAGCCACTTTGCTTGAAAGGCATGCCCTGCATCAGATCGACCACGCCATCCTCACCAAAGTTGCTGCAGCGAGCACCTGTGGTGGGGTCGATAGCAATAAGGCGAGCATCGGAGGTTGGCAGGAAAAGCTCGGCATCACATTGCGTTGCCGCCAGGGTATCGGTGGTTTTTTCCTGAGTTGCGGCCGTCGCCGTGGGCACCGCCACACCGGCCTGCGGTGGCAAATAAGACACGCCACGGCAGGTCTGGTGCTGACGCTGGCTTTCCGGTGGCACCTTGGCATCGTAGATCCAGCGCTTCATGCCGGTGTCCGCATCCAGCGCCACCAGCCAGTTATGCGGCGTGCAGAGATAGAGGGTATTGCCCACTTTCAGCGGTGTTGCCTCATAAGTGGTTTCGGTCACATCTTTCGGGCCTTTGACATCGCCCGTCTGGGTTTGCCAGGCCAGATCCAGCGTGCCGATATTCTCCGGCGTGATCTGATCCAGCGGAGAGTAGCGCTGCCCCATGTTGCTGCGGCCATAGGCCAGCCACTGATCCTCCGGCACATTTCCCATCTCAGGCGCACTGGCGACCGTGTCCGTTGGCAACTCACCGTCGATGCGGTGCTGATCCGCCGTCAGGCTCGCCAGAGTCACCACCACACTGACCAGCCAGGCCAGGCAATATACCTTGTGACCGCTGGGGTAGCGCCGTGCGGCAAAAAGAAGCGGAATACCGAGCACCAGAAACAGGCCCATGCGCGTGGCCAGCGGCCACCAGTCAAAGCCGGACTCCCACAGCGCCCAGCCGAGCGTGGCCAACAGGAAAGCTGCATAAATCCAGCGGGCACTGCCACGTCGGCGGGTGGTAAAGACACCCACGCCGATCAGCACGGCTCCCGCAATGGCGTAATACCAGCTGCCGCCTGAGAAGATAAGCCAGAGTCCGCCGCCCAGCAGGGCGACCCCCAGCAGGACAAAAAGGATTGCCAGAACAATCATGACGTCTAATCCCTTAGTTGATTGTTGGTGTAGGGTTCTTGGTCAATGTCATTGAGATAAGTAATGCACGTCTGCTGATGCTGAAGTAGCACTTCCCCGAGATCGCCACGGTGAAATGCCCGGTCATGCATCTGCACAAACAGTGCAGTAACAAGAGCTTCTTGGTTACTTTTTCGACAAATGACAACCCTCGTATCAGGCTGAATCATTCCGATGACATTGCCGCCTTGTGATTCCGATAAAGCCTGACGCGCCAACGGACACTCATGAGTCGTCCAATCAAAGGCGACAACCGGGCAACTTTCCGTCAAATGGGGGAACTTCTGTGCCCTTTTCGGCCACACTACTACCTGAAGTAAACTACGCAGGGAGCGTGTATTACACGCCCTTGCCAGGAACGCGCGTCAGTGAGACCGCGTTGAGACCGCCTCCGGCAGGCAACAGCCCCGGAGCATAACGACAAGAATCTTCAGGAGTGTCGCCATGCATATCCCCGGCGTGGGTGGGAATTCGGGTTACTACAACACACAGCAGACCCAGCACCAGAACACTCAACCGAACCCTGCCAACGGCACCGGCAGCACTCCTCAGGCGGATCATCTGGCGCAAAAGATGGAAAGCCTGCGCCAGCAGCTGAATGTAGGCAGCATTGACAGCAACACCCTGCTGCAGGAGTTGCAGCGCCATTCCCGCCATGACCGCACCCTTGAGCAGGACGGTCTGAACATGCGCTCCTACAGTGACCGTCGCCGTATCGAACTTGAAGCCATTCCCGGTGGCGAGCACGTCGCCGCTCAGTACGGCCTCAGTGTGTCCCGCTCCAAGGACATGAACTCCCCGGCGCTGCACCACCTGCGCGCCAACACCGGCAGCGATGGCATTTACCAGACTGGCGACAGCGGCAATTTGCCGGAAAAAGTCAGTGCCGAGCTGTTTCGGCGCAAGTTTGGTACCCAGGGCAATCTGGCCTATGTGCATGTGAACTCACCGCACAGCGCCCGTTCGATTCTGAATCTTTATCAGGGCACGCCGCACATGGCGGGGCTGACGACCGAGCAGTTCATGCAGTCAGAGCGTTTCCAGAAACTGGGGGAAAATGTCTACACCCTGATTATGGACAAGACGCCCAAGGGCCAGACCAATCTGCTCGAAGCCATGCCGCGCACCCTGACGGATGAGGGCGCGCGTCCGACCATGTACGACATGATGGCGGAGTTCAAAGGCGCAGTGCGGCCTCGCCAGCAGGACCCGAGCATTAACAATCAGGCGCTGATTCATCAGCTGCGTGGCACACCGGGCAACTCGGTTAGCCAACGCCTGCGTGAAATTCCTAACCAGCACAGCACCGGTCCCCTCGCTCATACAGCAGCAGAACTGATCGACAATCTGGTCACCATGCTGGATGCCCGGGGCAGTGGTCAGCAGCTGCGTCATGATGTGCTGCTCGCCAATGGCCTGCAGGCGCTGACGGATGTTGCCGATTCATTGCCATCACTGGCGAAGGACGGCACCGCCATCTTTGCCACTGGCTACCATGCGCTCCTCGAGGAGCTGCAGGTCTGCCTCTCTGCCGCGCGCCCCTATGATGTGAATGATTTCCGCCAGGCCGCCTCCCCTCTGGTTGCGCCGGACCAGTTGCCGCCTAGCGTACCGACGCCGGAAGTGCATCTGATGAGCAGCGGCACCAGCGCCCTGACCACGGCACTTCGTGCAGCCAGACACCTGACCGGCAGCAATCAGATCGAATATCTGGCCGCTCCCGGCTATAACGACACACCGATCTACCCGGATCTTGAAAAGCATCTGCAGAAGAACTTTCAGGTTTCCGGTAACGCTCCCATCATTGTCGCTTCGCTGGGCGATGACAGCAGCCCGCGCCTGGGCTCAAGCAAGGGCTGGGATGGCAATGCCGTCATTGCCGGGATGCGTGAGCGGTTTAAGGCCCATAACGGCACACCACTGACCCTCGTACTGGATGCCACCATGGAAAACCGGGGCGATATGGACAAGGTGGTGGGCAGCTTTGGGCGGGAGATCGCCGCGGGCCAGCTGCGTATTCTGTCCTGTACCAGCTACCAGAAGCAGACCGGACTGGGTAACCCCAAAGCCACAGGCGGTGGTATTGGCCTGATCTCGGTGAATGACAAACCCGCGCGGCAGATTCGCGCCTCACTGGCCAATATCGAGCAGGGCCTGAACCGCCTCGGCGGTAACGATACCCAATTGCTCACCCACATGCTGATCAGTCGCGAACGTGCGTTTGATATCAAAGAGCGCGCAGTCGCCACCGCGCAGACAGCACAGCAGATGCTTTTCTCCGGCACCGGTGTGCTGGGTAAGTTCGCCCACCATCAGCCGAATTCCTCCATCGCCAGCTTCACCAAGGACAATAGCCAGTACACTTTCTTTACTGACTCCATGAAGCAAGGTGCCAAACGTGGCCTGCAGGTGAAATGCCCGATTGATGGCGTCTTTGGCCTCTGCCCTCAGCATGTCGAAATGCGCGAAGGCTCGGGCTACACCCAGACGACCGCCAGCCTCAAGGGTGACCAGATTCGTCTGGCCTTTGGCCAGGAAAGCCCGGCCGAACTGACCGAAGCCCTGCAGCTGGTGTCGATTCTGCAAAGCGGCAAGATGAACCAGTGGAATGCCGAAAGCATCGTGCATATGGCCACCACCTTGCTGGATATTCCCAAACCCGACTTCAGCACCCAGGCCGACAAGGATCATCGCCTGGGTAATGCGCTGGCACAAAAGCTGATCGATATTGATCGTGAAGCGAATCCTCTGCCGCCCAAGGCGCAGATTCAGAACAGTGCTGAGCTTCGCCAGCGCGAGCTGGCCAATGCCAATGACTTTCGCATTCACTCCATTGTGTCCGGGGTGATGGGCCTGGGCATCTCAACCTATCTGGCGAATCATCAGGCCAACAAGATGCCGCTGGCCAACCCCCACACGGCCATGCAAGGCACCAATCGTCGCGAGCTGGATTACCTGCTTTACGGACTGGTGCACTCCGGCATGCCCCATGTCTCCATGAATTCGAAACTCGCCATCATGGATGTACAGGCCACCGTCTGCGCTGATGATATGAAATCCCATGATCCGGCCATCCGCCGTCAGGGGCTGGAAACCCTGGCCGATGCAGGTGCCAGACTGCAGCTCAGCTCCAATCCGGAGTACTTCTTCAACATTCCGGAGCCCGTCTTTAATGAGGCGGACGACGAGATGAAGCAGCATCTGGTGCAAAGCATGCTCGGTCATATGGAAGCCCACTCCCAGTTACTGGTCGCTGAGCGCCTGTATCTACAGGGCCAGCATGTGAAGCTGCAAAGCGTGTTGCGCGGTATTGAAGCCAACGCAGCCCAAGGGCCACTGCTTGGAGACAGCACCTACAGCAACCGGGATCAGCAGCTGGCGTCTAACTCCCGCCTTCAGTTACAGGTCGCCCGCTTCTTTAATAAGTTGGGCTGATGCCGCTTTGATAGCACGCCAATCCACTGCGGCATCTCCAGTGCCAGTCGGTGCAATACCGGCTGGTCAGGGCTTTTCGTCAGGCGCACCGGTGAGGCTGTGTTAGACTTCTTAATCCGTACTTAAGTATGTCAAAACTCTGTAAGAATGGCGCCAAGCCACGACTGGCGGGAGCAAAGCTGTTACAGCGCATATCCGGACAGTACGTATTTTGATGGGTGTTTTTGGATTTGAGAGGGGCAATGAAAAAACACAGCCTGTTCAGTGTGCTAACGCTGATGCTGCTCATCCTGAGCCTGACCAGCCACGCCGATGTGATCGGTAAGGATAACCGGGTCAGCGCGGACTCACTGCGCGAGGACTTCGCCACCAAAACCGGCCTGATTCATTACAGTACCGGCACCCCCGGCAAAAACCCCGTCACCATTACTGTCTGTACCGGCGCCATGATTGGCGCGGGGTTTATCCTTACCGCCGCCCACTGCGCCTTTGACAAATACGGCAACCCCATTCGTAACGCCATGTTCAGCCCCGGCGCCAAAGACCCTTACCACCTGCCTTATGGCTCGTTCCCGATTAAGTATTCCTACGTCCCCCAGGATTACGATTACGACTACAAATCCACCTCGATGAGTATTGCCTCCGACATTGCCATCATGGCGATTGGGCAGGATCAGAGTGAGCAGGACGCCAACCGCCTGGTCGGCACCTTCTCTTACTGGGGCCGTAAATACCCGGAGAATGAGGTGCCAATCACCACCATCGGTTATCCCTCTGACAAGAAGAATGCGCTTTTTTATGAGACAGGCTGCAAGGTCATCAAACAGTACGACAACCTGCTCAGGCTCAACTGTGATGTCGCCAAGGGCCAGAGCGGCGGGCCGCTGATTCGCTACTCAGCTGAGTATGACCGCAACTATATCTTCGGGGTGATTTCAGGAATGTCTGCCAATGACAGCTACGGCGCCTACATCAGCGCCGAGCGACAGCAAATCATCAAGGCCATCATGAATAACCGTTACGACGACACGGCGTTTGCCGAGCACTGGTACGAGATAGAACACCCGGTGGACGAGATCAGTGTGATTGTCTCGAATACCTGCCAATCCTCGGAAGTGCTGGCCGGTATTCGCTATAAGAACCTGAATGGCAAGTGGGTAAACGAAGGCTTCTATCACATTGCGGCTGGCACTGACATGCTGATCGCCAAGACTGGCAATGGCATTTTCTACATGAGCGGCACCCGCGACAAAGGCAAGTCTTTCCTCAACCGCAAGGACACCCGTTACGACGACGTTCCTTATCAGAAGGTGCAAACCTTCGTTTACGGCCCTTACACCTTTCCCTTCGGTTGCCGCTAGCCGACACTGCCCTCGGGTGACGGCCGCAAGCGAATAAAACGGTCTATAGTGTATTACTCAGAGACCCATTATCAGCGCAGGGGGCACCATGGCAACGACGCCACTGTCAGATATGCATGACTACCTCTCCCGGGCGGAAGCCGAAGCCCGCTCACAGGGGTTAAGCGATGCTTTTCGTCAGAACTTTGCCCGCATCGCGGATTTTCTTGCTGATGAAGATGCCATCAACAGACCCTTACCCGAGACTTTTATCCCCCATCTCACCGCCCTCAGGGAAATGATGATCAGGGAAGGCGCTGTCGATGAACCGCAGATTCTGAAACGTCTGCTGGCCACCTGTAATCAATGCCTCGGCTACTGGGATGCGGGGGCCATGTACCGTCACGTACTCGACAATCTCGAACTGATTTATCAGCGCCTTTACATGAAGTCCTGAGCACGTCAGCTCATTCACAGATTGCCTCCTCAAGACGAGTCGACTTTAGGCCATAGCAGGGTTCAACACTTTGTTGCCCTGCCAGCTTGCCAAAACCAGCCACACTAAAAGCAGTGAGCCTCGTACTCAAAGCTATTCCATCCCCACAATTCCAATAACAACAGGAGCCTTCTATGCGCTGGCTGGTGAATGCGTCGGTCCGTCTGGTGGAGCGTTATCTCCCCGATCCCTTTGTACTGGTATTACTGCTGACCTTGCTGGTCATGGTGCTCGCTGTTGGCGTCGAAGGTATGGCACCGATGGCCGCCATCGAAAGCTGGGGCGGCGGCTTCTGGAAGCTGCTCACCTTCGCCATGCAGATGGCGCTGATTCTGGTACTGGGACATCTTGTCGCCTCAACACCGATTGTTCGCCGACTGCTGGCAGCGCTGGCCAAACGTCTGCCCGGACCGCGCAGTGCCATCGTTGCCGTCACGCTGGTGGCACTGGTCGCCTCCTGGCTGAACTGGGGCTTCGGGCTGGTGGTCGGCGCCTTCTTTGCCCGTGCGATTGCCCGGGAAATCGCCATCGACTACAAGCTGCTGGTGGCATCGGCCTACTCAGGCTTCCTGATCTGGCACGCAGGGATTTCCGGCTCCATTCCTCTCACGATCAACACCCCCGGCAACTTTACCGAAGCCACCATTGGGCTGATTCCCACCAGCGAAACAATCTTCGCCCCTTATAACCTCATCATCGTGGTGGCACTGCTGATCATCATGCCACTACTGAACATGCTGATGCTGGATCGCCAGTCGCCGCTGAAAAAGGTCATCAGTGAAGAGGAGAAAGTTCTGGAAGCAGGACAAGGCCCGATGCTGCACCAGCGCTGGCCACTCTACTTAACCGCGGTGCTGATGCTGGCTTATCTGGTGCCTTACTTTGTTAACGGTGGCGGGCTGAACCTGAATGTCCTCAATCTGATCTTCCTCGGTATCGCGCTCGTGCTCTTTGGCACCGCCGCCCGTTTGCTGGGCGCCCTTAGCCCGGCAGTATCGACCGCCGGTGGCATTCTGATTCAGTTTCCTTTCTACGCTGGCATCATGGCCGTCATGCAAGGCTCCGGGCTGGCGACCTCGCTGGCCGAGTTTTTTGTCCACATTGCCAATCAGGACTCACTCCCCCTGTGGAGTTTTCTCTCGGCCGGCCTGATCAACCTCTTCGTACCGAGTGGTGGCGGACAATGGGCGGTTCAGGCCCCCGTCATGCTGCCCGCAGCACAGATGCTGAATGTGGATGTTGGGCGTGTAGCCATGGCAGTGGCCTGGGGTGATGCCTGGACCAACATGCTGCAACCCTTCTGGGCATTGCCCGTACTCGCCATCGCGGGACTCGGGGCACGCGACATTATGGGCTACTGCCTGATCCAGCTGATCGTCTCCGGTATCGTTATCGGATTGGGCTTAAGCTTTCTCTGACACAGACATCATCGCACAAGATGCAAAAACCGGGGCTTGCCCGGTTTTTTGCTATCGACAACCGAGATTTCCGATAACGGCCCGAAAGGCAGAAGCAGGAATGTGAGTAGCGAAGGTAGTTAGAAGCTTTGCGATGCCGGAGCTCACTGCTTCTGCGATTTTTTCTGCCGCAGGCAACCTCGCGGGGCTACCTGCCAGCCATCAGCCAAGCCAGTGGATTGATCTGTTGAGATAGCGAACACGCAGTCTCTGCCCAGCCGCAAGCGATAGGCGGGAAACTCATCCCTTTCATAATAACCATCGGGTTGCCCGAGCAATTCTATGATCTGCGCTTGTGACATGGCGGTCAGGTCATACTGATGAGTGAGCGTGTAGATCATGGGAGCCCGGCTGGGAATGTGAGAGTGCCAGGCCTCTGGATTGAAGTTCTCGTGGACTTCGGTGGATTGCTGATTGAGAAAATAGAAGGCAACGCCAGTGCCAAAGGCGATCACGGTAATACCTGCTACCAGTTGCCTAACCATTATTCCCTTACCTACCAGCAACAAAAATGTCAGTAAGTACAACGTAGACAGGCATCCGCTGAACGGCAACTTTGTGCAGTTAAATTCAGTCCGGCGCACCGGGCCAAGACCTGAAAATGTACGCTGGCCCTATCCGCCATAGAGTATCAATCAGCGCTTTAAAAGGGTCTACTTGGGAGGGCCTCAATACAAGGCAAGGTCACAGTGAGGGTCACAGTAGCCATTTTCGGGGAAGATAATTTTTTGGGGATTTGGCTGAAAGCCGCGCCGTATAAGGCTTTGAGGTGGCGCGCCCGGAGGGATTCGAACCCCCGACCAACAGGATCGGAACCTGCTACTCTATCCAGCTGAGCTACGGGCGCAATGTCCGGCAAGATGCCTGAACGAGGCCGTATATTACTGAGGCACCGGGGTGACGTCCAGCCTCAGGCAGTGAAAAATCAATAGATTAGCTCCACACATCGGTTTTATTAGCCGTCAGCGGCATGCCCTCAACTCCAACATCCTGCAATTCCTGATAACGCTTTTCACCGCGCGCCCGATACCAGAGACACGCCACTTGATGACATTTTTGTCCTGCATCTTGGCTTTAATAAAAAAGCTCTCTACACTTTATATAAATTTAAGCTCTAAGCTTATTCCATATATTAATAAGCAGGTACATCTTATGAATTCTCCTAAGGTCACCGCCTTCTTTGATGAACCCACCTTTACTTTCAGTTATGTGGTGGAAGACCCCAACTCCTCAAGTTGCGCTATTGTCGACTCTGTTCTGGATTTCGACTATGCCGCAGGCCGCACAGACACGCGCTCTGCTGAGGAAATTCTGGCGTACATCAAAGCGCATCAACTCAAGGTTGAGTGGGTGCTGGAGACGCATGTTCACGCCGACCACCTCTCGGCAGCGCCTTATCTGCGTGACCATACTCAGGCCAAAATGGGCATTGGCGCTCATATCACGACAGTGCAGGAAACATTCGGCAAGGCCTTTAATGCCGGTACTGAGTTTGCTCGTGATGGCAGCCAGTTTGATCACCTGTTTGTGGATGGCGAAACCTTTCATATTGGCTCGCTGGAATGCCATGCCATGCACACACCGGGGCACACTCCGGCCTGTATGACCTATGTGATGGGTGATGCTGCTTTTGTCGGCGATACCCTGTTTATGCCGGACTACGGCACTGCCCGCTGTGATTTCCCCGGTGGGGATGCAGCCACCCTGTTTCAGTCCATTCATAAACTCTACGCCCTGCCGGAGGACACTCGGCTCTTCCTCTGCCATGACTACAAGGCACCGGGGCGGACTGAATACGTCCATGAAACCACCGTCAAAGCTCAGCGCGAAGGCAATATCCACGTCAAAGACAGTACTGATGAGCAAGCCTTCGTAAGCATGCGCACCGAGCGTGACAAAACCCTCAGCATGCCGCGGCTGATTCTGCCCTCAGTGCAGATCAACATGCGTGCCGGTCACTTGCCCGTTGCGGAAGACAACGGCCAGACCTACCTGAAAATCCCGATCAACCTGTTTTGATCCGTCCCTGGCATAACGAGAACACCATAAGAAATCAGGAGATGCCCATGAAAATCAGCCAGCTGACCTCTGCCCTGAGCGTGACCCCACAGTTGCAGGAAGCCGATATCCGTGACGTCGCGGCGCAGGGCTTTCGTACCCTGATCTGCAACCGTCCGGCGAAAGAGAGTGATGATCAACCGGACATGCCATCGCTGGAAAATGCCTGCCAGGCCGCCGGTCTGCAATGGGCCTATCTCCCTGTGATTTCGGGCCAGATCACGGATCAGGATATTCAGGACTTCGGCACACTGCTGGAGAACCTGCCCAAGCCCATCCTGGCGTTCTGCCGCACAGGGACGCGCAG
Organism: Pokkaliibacter sp. CJK22405; assembly: GCF_046614695.1. Taxonomy (NCBI): domain Bacteria; kingdom Pseudomonadati; phylum Pseudomonadota; class Gammaproteobacteria; order Oceanospirillales; family Balneatrichaceae; genus Pokkaliibacter; species Pokkaliibacter sp. CJK22405. The sequence continues at coordinate 84,263 of NZ_JBKKHQ010000016.1, read as the reverse complement.
TACGATTCTGTGGGCCATGAATGAAGCCCGGGCCGGGCGTGTTCAGTCAGCGCTGGATACTGCCTCCGCAGCAGGTTATGACCTGAGCGCCCAACAACCCCGTATGCAGGAGCTGGCGAACGCCAATGCGACCTTCACAGCTCCCGCCAGGAAACATGATGTGGTGATTATTGGCGGCGGTGCCGCGGGTCTGGCCGTGGCCAGCAGCCTGCTTAAACGCCAGGGCGATCTGGATATTGCGATCATCGAACCCCGCGATACCCATTATTACCAGCCCGGCTGGACGATGGTCGGCGGCGGTATTTTCACCCCGCAGGAAACCGGCAAACCCATGGCTGATGTCATGCCAGAACAGTCGACCTGGTATCGCAGCGAAGTGAGCGGCATGATGCCCGACCAGCAGAGCGTGATGCTCAAGGATGGCACTGTCCTCGCTTACCGCACGCTGGTCGTGGCAGCGGGCCTAAGCCTGAACTGGGAAGGCATCCAGGGTTTAAAGGAAACCCTCGGTCAGCACGGTGTGACCTCCAATTATCACTACGACACCGCGCCCTACACCTGGGAGCTGGTGCAGAAAACCCGCAAGGGCAAAGCCCTCTTTACTCAGCCTCCCATGCCGATCAAATGTGCCGGCGCGCCGCAGAAAGCCATGTATCTGTCCTGTGATCACTGGTTGAAAAGTGGTGTCCTGCCCGATGTGGAAGTGGAATTCTGCACCGCTGGTGGCGCGCTGTTTGGTGTAGCGGCCTATGTTCCCGCCCTGATGGAGTACATCGAAAAGTACGGGATCGGCCTTAACTTTATGCACAATCTGGTGGAAGTCGACGGCCCCAATAAGACAGCAGTGTTCTCTGTCACCGATAAAGAAGGCACAGTGACGCAGGTCGAGAAAAGCTTCGACATGCTGCATGTCTGCCCGCCGCAACGCGCTCCTGAGTTTATCCGAGGCAGCAGCCTTGCCGATGCTGCAGGCTGGCTGGATGTGGACCCGCAAACCCTGCGCCATAAAACCTACGGCAATGTCTTCGCCCTCGGCGATTGTGCCAACTCCCCGAATGCCAAAACCGCCGCAGCTGTCCGCCAGCAAGCCCCGGTGGTGGCGGAAAACGTCCTGCTGTCACTGAGCGGTCGTCAGCCCCAGGCAGCCTATGACGGTTATGGCTCCTGCCCATTGACGGTCGAGCGCGGCAAGATTGTTCTGGCAGAGTTTGGTTATGGCGGCAAATTGCTCCCCACTTTCCCCACCTGGTTGCTGGAAGGTAAACGCCCAAGCCGCTTGTCGTGGATGCTCAAAGCCAACATGCTGCCCTGGCTTTACTGGAATGCCATGCTGAAGGGCCGTGAATGGCTGGCCGCACCGGACTACCTGAGCACTACCGAGTTGAAGGAAAAGGCAGAGCAAGCCTGCGACTTCACCGGCAATAGCTCTGCCAAGAAGCCCTGAGAGCAGGAGTCGCGGCCATGCTGAAGCGCTATCTTCCGATTCTGACCTGGATTGGCGAGTACAACCGCCATATTCTCGGCGCCGATCTGGTGGCGGCGGTGATCGTCACCATCATGCTGATCCCGCAATCGCTGGCCTACGCCTTGCTGGCCGGGCTCCCCGCTCAGGTGGGTCTGTACGCCAGTATTCTGCCGCTGGTGGCCTATGCGATTTTTGGCACCAGCCGCACCCTTTCGGTAGGCCCGGTTGCCGTGGTCTCCCTGATGACAGCGGCGGCAGCCAGCCAGATCGCCAGTCCCGGCAGTGACGCTTACGTGGAAACCACCATTCTGCTGGCGTTAATGTCCGGCGCAGTGCTGATTGCCATGGGCATCCTGCGTTTGGGCATGATTGCCAACTTTCTCAGCCATCCGGTGATTTCCGGCTTTGTCACGGCCTCAGGCCTGATCATCGCCGCCAGTCAGCTCAAGCATATTCTGGGGATTCAGGCTCACGGCGATGATTTGCTGACGCTGCTCTCCAGCCTGGCAAGCCATATTGCTGACATTCACTGGCCGACGCTCTTTATAGGCAGCTTTGCCCTGATCTTCCTGTTCTGGAGCCGCTCCTTTCTGAAACCCTTGCTGCTGGAAACAAAACTGTCGGCTCGCAGCGCCGATCTGTTATCCAAAACCAGCCCGGTGGTCGTGGTGGCGCTGACAACGGCGGTGACCTGGCTTGGCGGCCTGGACTCCGCAGGCGTCAGGATTGTCGGCGCGATAGATGCAGGCTTGCCGGCACTGCAGATTCCCAGTCTTCCCGGTGAAGCCTGGCGTGAACTGCTGATGTCTGCGGTGTTGATCAGCATCGTTGGCTTTGTTGAATCGGTTTCCATGGCGCAGACCCTGGCCTCCAAACGCCGTCAACGTATCTCGCCTGATCAGGAGTTGATCGGCCTGGGCGCCGCCAACGTGACCTCTTCCTTTTCCGGGGGGTTCCCGGTGACGGGCGGCTTCTCCCGCTCCGTCGTTAACTATGATGCAGGCGCCCAGACGCCAGCCGCCGGCGCCTTCACCGCGGTCGGCATCGCCATAGCGGCGCTGCTGCTGACCCCGCTTATTTACTTTCTGCCCAAGGCAACACTGGCCGCTACCATTATTGTGGCCGTGCTGGGGCTCGTCGACTTTCAAGCGTTGAAGCGCACCTGGGACTATAGCCGCAGCGACTTTGCCGCCATGTCTGCCACCTTGGTACTGACGCTGGTCGACGGTGTGGAAACCGGCATTATGGCGGGTGTTGGACTCTCCGTGCTGCTTTACCTCTACCGGACTTCGCGTCCCCACAGTGCCGTCGTCGGCCGCCTGCCTGGCACCGAACACTTTCGCAATGTCGAGCGTTTTCAGGTGGAAACCGATCCGGCCGTCCTGACCTTGCGGGTCGATGAAAGCCTGTACTTTGCCAATGCCCGCTATCTGGAAGACCGCATTTATGAGCTGGTCGCCCAGCAGCCCAAACTCAGGCATCTGGTCTTAATGTGTCCGGCGGTTAACCTGATTGATGCCTCAGCGCTGGAGAGCCTCGAAGCGATCAATCAACGCCTTTCCGACAGCGGTGTGCAGCTGCACTTGTCGGAGGTCAAAGGCCCGGTGATGGATATGCTCAAGCGTACCCATTTCCTGCAGGATCTGACCGGCAAGGTCTTCCTTAGCCAATACGAGGCCTGGAAGCAGTTACACGGTGAAGCCGCCTGCCACGTCAGCACACCGCGGATAACCACTGTGCCCTAGCCCCCGCGACGATCAGTCATCACCTGCACTCACAACACACCGCGATCAGCGCTCTGGCTTATCGCGGTTTTTTATGTCCGACAAGGAGTTATGTGCACGGGCTTTCTGATAGTCTTAGTCAATGACTCTGATAAGTTGGCTTCATTAGGCGCCGCTGTCGCAGACCAATACACTTAGCAACTTTCCGTCTTGCTATTGAATTTCTGCGTCAGCGTCACCATTGCATGGCCAACGCGTATTTGAAGTGAAAGGTGCACTATGAGCGAAACCAAACACGCCCGTCTGCTGATCCTGGGTTCCGGCCCTGCGGGTTATACTGCCGCTGTCTATGCAGCGCGCGCCAACCTGAATCCGGTACTGATCACCGGTATGCAAATGGGCGGTCAGCTGACCACCACGACCGAAGTCGATAACTGGCCCGGTGATGTCGAAGGTCTGCAAGGCCCTGCACTGATGGAGCGCATGCGCGAGCACGCTGAACGCTTCAATACCGAAATTCTGTTTGATCACATCCACACCACAGACCTGTCTTCCCGCCCTTACCGTCTGATCGGTGACAGTGCGACCTATACCTGTGATGCGCTGATCATCTGTACTGGCGCCAGCGCCCGTTACCTTGGCCTCGACAGCGAAGAAGCCTTCAAGGGTAAAGGTGTTTCTGCCTGCGCCACTTGCGATGGTTTCTTCTACCGTAACAAGAAAGTCGCGGTCATCGGTGGTGGTAATACCGCCGTTGAAGAGGCGCTGTATCTATCCAACATCGCAGCAGAAGTGACCGTGGTGCATCGCCGTGACAGCTTCCGCTCCGAAAAAATTCTGTCCGACAAACTGCTCGACAAAGCGGCTAACGGTAACGTCAAGCTGGAGTGGAACCACACTCTGGAAGAAGTGCTGGGCGATGACATGGGCGTGACGGGTATGCGCATCAAGGATGTCGACAGTGGCGAAATCAAAGAGCTGGATGTCGACGGCGTCTTTATCGCCATCGGCCATACGCCCAACACTGGCATCTTCGAAGGCCAGCTGGACATGAGCAATGGCTACATCAAGGTCAAAGGCGGCCTTGAAGGCATGGCGACCGCCACCAGCAAGCCCGGCGTTTTTGCCGCAGGTGATGTGATGGATCAGGTGTACCGCCAGGCCATTACCTCTGCAGGTGCTGGCTGCATGGCCGCACTGGATGCAGAGCGTTTCCTCGAAAACGCGGAATAATCCTTATCGAAAGGCTCGTCATTGACGGGCCTTTCCTGTTTCACCCCAAGGCATCCGTGAGGTGCTGTCGCTCTCGGCCATGAAAAGCCCGGATCGCAGTGCTAAGATGCTGGGGTTGCAATAACAACGACACTCATCAGAGTGCGACTGTTTTCGGTAACCGCCTCCGGCAGTTATCGACAATAAAAGAACCAACCCTGATTGCACTGATAGGAGAACACCATGAGCTTTGAACTGCCCGCTCTGCCGTACGCGATGGACGCGCTTGAGCCACACATCTCCAAGGAAACCCTGGAATATCACTACGGCAAGCACCATCAGACCTACGTAACCAACCTGAACAACCTGGTTGCCGGTACTGATAACGCCAGCAAGTCTCTGGAAGAAATTATTCGTTCTTCCTCTGGTGGCCTGTTCAACAACGCAGCTCAGGTATGGAACCACACTTTCTACTGGAACTGCCTGGCACCTAACGCAGGTGGCGAACCTACTGGCGCACTGGCTGATGCCATCAATGCCAAGTTCGGTTCTTTCGCTGCATTCAAAGAAGAGTTCACCAAGTGCGCGATCGGCACTTTCGGTTCTGGCTGGGCATGGCTGGTGAAAACCGCTGCTGGCGAACTGGAACTGCGCTCTACTTCCAACGCTGGCACTCCGCTGACCGAAGAAGGTGTAACGCCTCTGCTGACTTGTGACGTTTGGGAACACGCTTACTACATCGACACCCGTAACGCGCGTCCTAAGTACATGGAAAACTTCTGGGCACTGGTTAACTGGGAATTCGTTGCTGCCAACCTGGCAGGCTAATGACGACCCCTGTGTCCGAAAAAAAACCCGGCTTAGGCCGGGTTTTTTCGTGGTTGCATCCTTCCCATCCGCGTCGTCGACGCTACCTGCTGCAGCTTCTGGCTATCGAACTGGTCACCTTGCTTATCGCTTCGCAAATTCGCGTGGTGGGCCATTATGCCTCCGGAGCCTGGCACGAAGAGCTGCACTGGCTGGCCTTCTTTCTCCTAAGCATTCCGGTGCAATGGTTGCTGGGCGGTCAGCGCTGGTTGCTGGGTTTGATTCTGTGCACACTGGCGGCCATTGGCCATGAAGGGCTGGAAGTCTTTGGCCACTCTCACATCATGGAATGGTATGACGTGGGCTATAACATGCTTGGGGTGCTGAGCGGAATTTTGCTGGCCTGGCTTGGAGAGTTCTGGCTGCTGAAGCACGGTTTGCCGCCGACACCAAAGGATTACGACTAGCTATCCAGACAAGCTGAAGAGGATGAAAACAGAAGGGAAACCGGCAATACGTTCGTTATCTGGTACTCAGAATAAGGGCATCTGCCCATCGTCTTCGATTTCTTCGGGAGACTCTTCCACCGCATCCTGCTCGGTTGAGAGCAGCCACTTCCAATGTTCCTTGGCGGCATCCGGCTCGTTCAGGGCAAAGCTGATCATATTGCCCCAGGCATTCACACCGACATTCTCTGCGTGTGGCAAACGCCCTTCGTAATGGGACTGGAATACCAGCTGTCCCAGGCGTGCAACCCCGACATCGACCCCCTGACTAACGGCAGCCAGTCGCCATTTTTCGGAGAGGGTTTTACGTTTGGGCTTCATCATGCCAGCAGCTAAACATCCGTGGTGGAATGTGAGTAAGGAGACATCATCCTCAACAGCGCATGTTTCCCGCAGAATTCCTGCGTGTAAAGAAACATTCAGAAGGATGAATGGGCACACATTGTAAGCTAGCATGATGAACACGGCAAACCGTCCACTGCCGCGCGTTCACGCCTGAAGCTCAGGGTATGGGGAAAACCAGTGCAAGCATCCGGATATATGGAACAGCGCCATTATCTGCCCACTCGGCAAGTGCATCAGCACAGCTATTTTCAGATTGTGTTGCCGCTCAAAGGAGCCTTGCATCTGGACATTGAAGGCAACGCCCTGACGTTAAACACCGAGCGCGGCGCCTGCATCCCCCCGCAGATGCTGCATGGCTTTCATGCCGATAGCAGCGACCAGTTTCTGGTACTGGATCTGCCCGCCAGCGGCCGGCAAGCCCCTCAGCAATTGCCTCTGCATACCAGCTTTGCCATCGGCCCGGGGGCTCGCGCCTTTCTGGATTATCTGCCTTCGGCACTAAGGCATCAGCCCGATGAGCAAAGCCGCCAGCACCTCGGCAATCTGTGCCTGAGCTTACTGGCCGACGGTGACCCTGCCTGGCTGCCGACGGTGTTGGTACGCTTTTATCACTGCATCCATCAGCAACTCGATACACCACCCAAACTCGAAACCCTGGCGCGCAAACTGGGGCTCAGCGCCCGCTCTCTGCACCGCTTATGTCAACAGCACTGGCAACGCAGCCCACAGCAATGCTGGCAGTACTGGCGTTGCCAGCGTGCCATCGCCTGGCTAACACAGGGCGTGAGTGTGACCGAAACCGCCCTGCACCTCGGCTATCAGGACACCTCCAACTTCAGCCACTTTATTCGGCGTGAGACGGGCCATGCACCAGGCCACTGGCAACGGCGACTGGAACTTACCCAATGATACTCGCCGCATTGATTGCGTTCTTGGTGATCGCCGGACTGATCTGGAGCTATCGCCGCTGGTTTATTCTGCTGCACGACATCACCAACGCGCCTGAGTCCCCTCCTGAGTTTCTGAGTATCCAGCGCTCACGCTGGCAGAATTCCTTGCAGTGGGATGAACAACAACGCCTGCTTCAGGAGCAACACTTCCCGGAGCTAAGCCCACTGGAATGCCAGCAAAATCCGGCAACGCTCTTTATGCTACTCAGCCGCTGGTGCCGTCGTCATGGCTTCACCATTGCCCGCGATGCGCCGGAGGAATTACGACTTGAGGCCACGCGTCGCTTCGCCCTCGGATTGCTCAGACAGGATCTGGCGATACGGATTCTGCCGCGACGCCCCGAAGGCAGCGGTGTGCTGATTCGGGTCAGCCTACGTTCAGGTCGCTGTGACTTTGGCAGTGGAATCCGCCTGATTCACCACCTGCAGGGACTTTGCCGCATCAACGAGCCGGGTCAGAACGTTCTGCCGCTGGAAGAAGAGTCCTCGGGCTAAAGCCACCAACACCCTACGGCCGCGGCATGCCTGTGCGCAACCGCCATGTGCACTTTCGCCACAGCCCGGCGAACACTCACAAGCAACGCCCATCGCTCTCCCCTAGACTTCTGCCCGTTCAGCTCAGGAGTCTTTTCATGCATGCCACCTTAATCGGTTACAGCGCCATCGCCCTCTGGAGCCTGCTGGCCTTGTTCACACGCTGGGCGGGCCCGGTTCCCCCCTTCAAACTGCTGGCAATGACATTCGCCCTCGCCTTCTGCGTCATGCTGGTGAAGTGGGCTCTTTGCCGACAATCGCCCCTTCGATTTGCCCGTGTACCAGTGAAAAGCTGGCTACTGGGCACCGGAGGATTATTTGGTTATCACGCCTGCTATTTCTACGCGCTACAGCATGCCCCGGCGATTGAAGCCAGCCTGCTGTGTTATCTGTGGCCGCTGTTAATCGTCCTGTTCTCAGGCTTGCTACCGGGACATAAACTGCAGTTGCCTCATCTGCTGGCGGCATTAATGGGGCTGGCGGGTACCTTGTTGATTGTGATCAAACCCGGACATCACTGGGGAGGCGGAGAGATCAGCGGCTACCTTGCCGCCTTGATCGCAGCATTCTTATGGGCCGGATATTCCGTCACGTCGCGCCTGCAGCAACAGGTCGCCACGGATTCTGTCGGCTGGTTTTGTCTGGCGACGGCAGTGCTGGGCCTGATCGCCCATCAGCTTTTTGAAGCGCCAATGGCTGCACTTTCAGACCGCAACTGGCTGGCCATTCTCGCGCTGGGCCTGGGGCCGGTCGGTATTGCCTTCTTTACCTGGGATTACGGGATGAAGCACGGCAATGTGTCGCTGCTGGGGTTACTGGCCTATAGCGCACCGCTACTGTCGACCTTGCTGCTGGTCGTCTTCGCAGTCGCGGAAGGCTCACCCCGGTTGTGGCTCGCCTGCTTATTGATTGTCACCTCGGCGCTACTGCCCTGGCTTTGGTCTCGCTTACGGGCCGGCAAGCTCATCGCGCAGGCGCAGTGAACCCTGGCGAAGCGGTATCAGCTGTTGCTGCCAGTGCTCAATCGCCTCGCCCTGCAAACCGGTGCTGTGCAGGTACACCAGCAGGTTATCCTGCATCAGCGTTGCCGCATCCACATCCTGCTCAGCAGCGGTAAGGGGAGCACAACAGCGCTCAAGCATAGCCAGCTCCTCGCGCTCAGCGTCCAGCTCCACATTTTTCAGGACGGCATAGAGCGAATGCTGCCGATTTTGCACGCCAAGGTGCTTTCGGGCACTTCTTAATGGCGAAGTGACCTCCCGATGCCATTCCTGCCATGCCGTTGCGCCAAGAATCACGTTATAATCGAGCCTTTGCCCACGACTGGACAACCAGGCGCAGGCAAGCAGCCAGTTTACCGATAGCCCCGCCTGATCCTGAGCGTCGAGACAGCATGTCATCACCCCAGGCTGATCGTAGAGGCGGCAGGCAAAAGTCCAAAGCGCCCCGGCCGGGGCCTGCAGGTATTGCGAATCTTTCATGATAAAACTCAGCCAACTCAGTCTTCAGCGTGGCCGCCAGCTTTTGTTGGATAAAGCCGACCTGACTCTCAACCCAGGTTACAAGGTCGGTATTATCGGCTCCAACGGCGCAGGCAAGTCAAGCCTGTTCAAGATGCTGACTGGCGAGCTGCAACCTGACAGCGGCGATTTGTCCATCACCTCCGGCTGGCGTATCGCCCACATGCGTCAGGAAGTTCACGCCTCAGAACGTACCGCGCTGGATTACGTACTGGACGGCGATACCGAATACCGCCGTCTGGAAAATGAAATGGCCCTCGCCGAGAGCGAGGAGCGCTATATCGAACTGGGCGAACTGCACGCTGAATTTGCCGCCATCGATGGTTACCGTGCACAGGCACGCGCCGGGCAGCTGCTGGATGGTCTGGGCTTTGGCCCCCATGACCACGAGCGTGAAGTTTCCTCCTTCTCCGGCGGCTGGCGTATTCGCCTGAACCTGGCCCAGGCACTGATGTGCCCTTCGGATCTGCTGCTGCTCGATGAGCCCACCAACCACTTGGATCTGGATGCCACCCTTTGGCTGGAGCAGTGGCTGCGCCAGTATCAGGGCACCTTGCTGCTGATCTCCCATGACCGCGACTTTATCGACAACGTGGTGGATTACATCGTCCATTTCGATCAGTGCAAAACCGTGCTTTATAAAGGCCACTACACCTTCTTCGAAATGGCCCGTGCCGAGCGCATGATGCAGCAACAAGCCATGTTTGAGCGTCAGCAAGCGCAGATCGCCCACATGGAAGACTTCGTTCGCCGCTTTAAGGCGAAAGCCACCAAAGCCCGTCAGGCCCAGAGCCGTATCAAAGCGCTGGAGCGTATGGAGCGTATTGCTGCGGCGCACGTGGACACGCCCTTCACCTTTACCTTTGAAGCCAGCGATAAGCTGTCCCATCCGCTATTGAGTCTGACCGATGCCAGTCTGGGCTATGCCGAGAAAGCCATCGTCGGCAAGATGAAGATGAGCCTGCAGCCCGGTCAGCGTATTGGCCTGCTCGGTCCGAACGGTGCGGGTAAATCCACCCTGATCAAGACGCTGGTCGGCGAGCTGCCACTGCGCAGCGGCGAGTACCACTCCGGCGAACACCTGCGCATCGGCTATTTTGCCCAGCACACCCTGGAATCCCTGGATATGGACGCGACACCGGCAGTGCATCTGCAACGTCGCAAGCCTGCCTGGAGTGAGCAGCAGGTGCGCAACTTCCTGGGCAGCTTCGGCTTTCTGGGAGATCGTGCCTTTGAAGAAGTCGGCATTTTCTCCGGGGGAGAAAAAGCCCGCCTGGCATTGGCCCTGATTGCTTGCGAACGTCCGAACGTACTGCTGATGGACGAGCCAACCAACCACCTGGACCTTGAAGTTCGTCATGCGCTGACGATGGCCATGCAGGATTTCGAAGGTGCCATCGTACTGGTGTCCCACGATCGTTCCCTGCTGCGCAGCTGCGTCGATACCTTCCTGCTGGTAGCCGATGGCAAGGTCGAGGAATTCCCCGGCGATCTGGACGACTACCAGCGCTGGCTGAGCGAACGCAATACCAAGTCCGCACCACAGGCGGCGCCAGAACCCAAAGTTGAGGTCAAAAAAGAAGTCGCTCCCGCCGCGCCTGTGGTCGATAACGCTGCCGCCCGAAAGGAGCGCAAGCGTCTGGCTGCCGAGATGCGTCAGCAGCTCAGCCCTCTTAAGAAAAAGGCGGAAAAACAGGAAGCTGAAGTCGGCAAACTGGAAGCAAAACTGACCGAATTGAATGAAGCTTTGGCGGATCCTTCCATCTATGACGAAAGTAAGAAGATTGTGCTTAAAGGCTTGCTAACTGAGCAAGCAGACGTGCAAACTCGGCTGGCAAATGCAGAGGAAATCTGGCTCGGACTCACGGAAGAGCTGGAACAATTGGAAATACAATTAAGCAACGCCCTGGACGACTAACGACCAGGAAACGAGTACCCTCTGCCACAATTGTCATGCTTTTTGTTAGAACCCTGCACCTGGGTGCAGGGCCCTGATGGACGGCTGACAAGCCGTACAAAAACGGCGTTACATTCTCAAACCTTAAGGATGCATGCATGAAAAAGCGTCTGTTGGCCTGTGCCCTCAGCCTGGCAGTAGCGGCTCCCGCTTTTGCCGCGTCTTCCAGCGTCAAACTGGACGATGAGAACGCCAAACTCAGCTACTCTTTCGGCCTGGTGCTGGGCGAGCAGCTGTCTGGCCACGTCGATAAGCTCGATTACGATGCTTTTCTGGCCGGTATCAAAGACATCTACAGCAAAAACGATCCTGCGATGACTCAGGATGAAGTGCGCAACACCATCCAGGCTTTCCAGAAAAAGCAGATGGAAACCATGATGTCTGAAGCAAAAGCCAAGTCTGATGCGTTCATGAAGGCCAATGCCAAGAAAGATGGTGTAAAAACCACTGACAGCGGCCTGCAATACAAAGTGATCAAAGAAGGCAAAGGGCCAAAGCCTAAAGCCACTGATACCGTACGCGTTAACTACCGCGGCACCCTGACCGATGGCACCGAGTTTGACTCCTCTTACAAGCGTAACGAGCCTGTTGAATTCCCGCTGAATGCCGTTATTCCTGGCTGGACCGAAGGTCTGCAGCTGATGCCTGTTGGCTCCAAGTACGAGCTCTACATTCCGCCTGAACTGGGTTACGGTCCTGGCGGTGCAGGTAGCATTCCTCCTAACGCTGCACTGGTTTTCGAAGTGGAGCTACTGGATATCGTCAAGGGTGACGACAAAGCACCTGCGGCTGCCAAGCCAAAAACCAAGTAAGGTTAACGCCTTCAATAAGAAAACCCGGCCAGTGCCGGGTTTTTTGTGTCTGTAATGTCGTAAGTGCGATACCAGTACCCTACTTATGGCCCTTCGAGTAAATCAAGAAAGCCGTTGGAGCCAATGGCAAAATGATGGATTCCACCACGGCTCGCGACGCTCATCACTGCCACGCTCACGGGCTTCAGCTCATTGCGCCGATGCAACTGCCAGGTCGCTTCCAGACTGCCGGTGCGCATATCCCATAGCATCACCTTGCCACTACTGGTGCCGGTCAACAGCCGCTGATTCTCATCAATAAAACGTGCAGCGGTGAAGGTAGCCTTACGGTCCAGAATCGACCCCATGGAGGCCAGCGTGTATTTCACCTGTCCGGTCACGGTATCCCAGACAATGGCTTTACTCAGCTGCGCCGCAGAGAATGCCAGCGCACCGTTATCGGAAATGGCGACCGTACTGGGCTGATTGCCGATAGAAAGCTTGTGCCGCAGGGTGTCGGTTGATAGATCCCAAAGGTAGGTATTAAAGCTGTCATCGGCGGTCAGCAGCAGCCCTGCCCGAGCGTTAAGATCCAGCTTTCGCACTCGTGCATCATGTACAAAGCTGTGGGTGACCTTGCCAGCATCAACATCGAAGATAACCGCCGTCTGGTTCTCAAGGCCTAATGCTGCAGTCTTGCCATCCTGAGCCAGTGACACATCCATAATGCTGGCGGGAGCACGGCGAAAATCCAGCGCCTTACCGGTTGTCGCATCCCAGAAGACAAAATCGAAATTCTCGGCCGTGATCGCACGGGCATCGTTGGCGCTGATATCGACGGCGACCAGGTTGGAATAGACACCGGCCTGATGGTTCCAGTCGTACAAACGCTCATTGCTTTTAATGTCCCAGAAGCTTCCGCCGTGGGCGACCGAACCAATCAGCGCATATTTACCATCGGGCGAGAGAGCGCCGCTGTAGAGCCCTTGCACCGCCATTTCATTCGCCTGATCCGGGTTACGCTCGCCACAGCCTGCCAGCCCCAGCGCGACGATGGTCAGAGCACAGAGCCCAAGATTGTTAAGAAAGCGCCAACGTCCTTTCACAGTATTTCTTATTCCTGCCGATGAGTTGGCATAGCGCCAGACTCGGGGTTTGGCGCCCTTCAGGGCGCGCCCGGATTCGCGTGGATATGACAGCAAAGCATAGCGCAGCGCCCCCAGAACTCCAATGACGACAAGCACTCGGGCAACACTGGCTCCCTTACCTGTTTCGCGTTAGCTTAAACACGTCTGCTAAGACACAGACGCCCCCTCTTTTCAGCAAGGATCCTCTGCATGCACGTAGCGCGAGTCATTGGTCACCGAGGCGCCGCCGCACTGGCCCCGGAAAATACCCTGGCCTCCATTAGGGAAGCCAAAGCCACCGGCGCCACCTGGGTTGAGATTGATGTTTCGGTGCTGGCGGATGGCACGCTGGTGATTTTCCATGATGAAACCCTGGAGCGCTGCACCTCGGGCAGTGGCGTACTGGAGCAGCAGTTCTGGTCCGACATCAAGGATCTCGATGCTGGAAGCTGGTTCGACCCACGCTTTGCGGATGAACGTATTCCCACCCTGGAACAGGCACTGGAGTGTATTCAGTCGCTAGGGCTGGGGCTTAATCTTGAGATTAAATACGAAGGCCACGAGTATTCACGCATTGTTGACCCAACGCTGGCAGCACTGGAGGCGCATTGGCAGGATAGCGATAAGCTGGTGATTTCGAGCTTTAACCACGGCACTTTGTTACACGCAAAAGCCCTGAACTGCCGCTTTGCCCTGGGGCAGCTGTATGAAGATATTCCGAAGCACTGGGCCGATGAGTTAAGCGCCATCGGCGCTTTTAGTCTGCACTGTGACCATACCCACCTGACACCCGAACTGGCGCAGGCCATCAAAGCCAAGGGCTATCAGCTGTTCTGCTACACCTCTAACGAAGCCAGTGAAGTGGCTAAACACTGGGCCTGGGGCATGGATGGCATTATCACTGATAATCCGCCGTGCTTTTTGCTGGCCGAATAAGTCGTTGATGTAATTGGTTAAAAAAGGCAGCCTGAGCTGCCTTTTACGTTATCCGTTTTCGCAGGCTTTCAAAGATCAGCCGGACACCCGTGCCAAGAGGCGCTGATATTCGGTCGTGCCTTTATCCTCTTCCGGGCAAAGCCCCAGCATGTCCTCGATAAAGCATGTCAGCGCTCGCGCTTCTATTTGCGCTATGCCTTCACGCTGGTATTTGGCCAGAAAGTGGTAGCGGGAAGCCGCGCCAAAGTCACCAAAAAGCACGTGCCCCTCATCGTTGACCAGCACATTGTGCGCGTAAAGATCGCCATGGCTGATACTGTGCTCCTGCAGGTGAGAAGCCACGCTCTGCATTTGCTCGATGAAACGGCTCAGCGTCTGAATCCGGAATGACTGCCCCGCAGTGAAGGTATCACGTGTACAGCTGGCCAGACTGGGCGGCTGCCCCAGGTTACGGTAGTCGGCAGGAATCAGCTCCATCACCAGACCGGCATGCCCTGCGCTGTGCATACGCGCCAGCGGCGTGACCAGATTGGGATGCTGGCCCAGTGACAAGCAGGCTTCCAGCTCATCCAGCGGATAGCCATCGCTGGTCACTTCACCTTTGAAAACCTTAACCGCCACCTCATCACTGAAACCGTGAATATTACGCTTCCATGAGCCTCGGCTGATCACACCGGAAGCGCCCTGACCCAGCACGTCATGAATCTGCAGATCCTCCATGGAAACCTGAGGAAACTCGCCATGTTCGCTGTGAGACTCACAAAAAGGATTACCGGCAAAAGCCAGCCAGCAAAGCCTTGGTAAATCCAACACCACATCCGGGAAGGAAGTCAGCAGATTTGCGGAAATACGCAGTAATTCAAGATGATGGCACTGCCTCAGTGAAGCAGGTAAAGCCGTGAGCTGGTTCCCGGCCAGCATCAGCTTTTGCAAACGCTTAAGCATGCCCAGCCGCTCAGGCAGCGACGCAACCCGATTGTCCGTGAGGATCAGCCAACGGGTCTGTTCAGGAAGCGCCCCGGCAGGAACCTCTTCGATCTGGTTACTCTTAAAGCCGATCATCTCAAGCTTCGGACAAGCACCCAGTGCCTCCGGCAAGCGTCGAAAGCGGTTATTCGAGCAAAAGATCACCCGCAGGTTCGTCAGTCGATGCAGATCCGCTGGCAGTTCACTCAGCGCATTATTGCTAAGATCCAGAATCTCCAGACTGTCTGCCAGAGTATAGATAGCCTCCGGAAACGCCGTCAGTCCGGCGGCGAGCTGTAAGCGGGTGATTCCCTGAAGCGCTCCTGCCTCAAGTTGCGCCAGCGTATGCATAGACGATTTTCCTTAGGGTTTATTCAGTGCAGGAGAGAACTCCTGATGCACTCAATGACTGTCCCGCGTCAGCCGGTCGAGGTAGCCCATGGCGAACGCGGAAGCCACAAAGGTCATATGCAGGATGACATACCATTTCAGCTGACTGGCTTCATAATTCGAGGCATTCATATAGACCTTGAGTAGCTGAATTGAGGAGATCGCCACAATCGAAGCGGCCACTTTGGATTTCAGCGTGCTGGAGTCCAACTTGCCGATCCAGCCGAGCTTGTCGCCATCATCGGGGATATCCATCCGCGAGACGAAGTTCTCATAGCCACTGAACATCACCATTACCAGCAGGCCACCGACCAGAGACAAGTCCACCAGTGACAATACCAGCAGCACCAGATCGGTCTCGGAGGTATCCAGAATATGTGGCAGGACGTGGACGATTTCCTGGAAGAACTTGATGGTAAGCGCCAGCAAAGCCAGACTCAGGCCCATATAAATGGGAGCCAGCAGCCAGCGCATGGCATACATGGTGCGTTCTAGGTATTTTTCCATCGTGCTCTACTCTTCTTCCCCGTCATTCGCCGCAATTGCATTCTTTTCTTCACCGGTAGCTGTCAGTCTTAAAACCACCCTGTGAGCAAGCGGCGGTTATGATACCGCCTCCCCCCTCTGCGGCAAGCAACGATTGGCTTCAATCGCTGACACCAGCTTCCTGTGACGACCCACCGGATAATAAAAAGGCAGCCGAAGCTGCCTTTTTTCACTTGATACCCAGCATCAGACACTTCACACGTAAGGATCGAATGCTGCCACCTCAACCAGTGACATGGACAGGCTATCAACGCGTGGACAGACAGAGAGGTTACTCACAATCCGTGTGCAGCTGATCGGGAGTTAAGGCAGCACGCTTTTTAGCACTTTGCTGCGCTAGCGCTAATAACTCCTGAGTAGCAGGAAACTCAGCGCCGACGCCCGGCCAGTAGTACCCTTGAGCATCTTGGCACAAGGAGAGAATTACCGGTTTTGGATCAAGATTTACATCCTCGCCAGACTCTACTGTCATGCGATAGGTAATATGGTGTTCCGTCTTGCCGACAATAGTCATTAATACATCGGCATCCAACTCATACACATCTTCATCTGCCAGTGTGGCGGTTTTGCTGACCTTAGTATGCTGCACCTCTGCGGTAAAAGGTGTGCTCATGACAGAGCGTTGTAAAAAACGCTGTTGCTCATCAAGATCACTGGCATGCACCTGTACGCTGAAAGCCAGTAAAGCGATAGTGTGAACCGCCCAAATTTCCTTTTTCATCAAGCTGTCCTTAGCTGAGTGACCGTTGGCCTCAGATTAATCGACACACAACAAAAAGGCAGCCGAAGCTGCCTTTTTCACTTGATACCCAAGCTTAATCCGCCAGATGACGGGCGAGAAAACGCAGGTGGGATTCGATAAAGCTGCTGATGAAGTAGTACGAGTGGTCGTAGCCTTCGCAGAGCTGATAATCGACTTCCACTTCGGCTTTTTCTGCCGCAGAGAGGAAGGCTTCGGGCTTTAGCTGCTCTTTGAGGAAAGCGTCATCGGAGCCCTGGGAAATCTTGATGGGCAGTGCCACACCGAGCTTTTCCAGCAACAGGGTCGCATCGTACTGCTCCCATGCCTGACGATTATCGCCAAGATAAGCACCGAAGGCTTTCTCGCCCCAGGGGCAATTCACCGGATTGCAGATCGGCGAGAAGGCCGAAATGGCCGCGTAACGCTCGGGGTTTTTAAGGCCAATGGTCAGCGCACCGTGGCCGCCCATGGAGTGGCCGCTAATGGCGCGGGCTTCTGTCACCGGGAAGTGAGCTTCGATCAGCGCGGGCAGTTCTTTGACGATGTAGTCATACATCTGGAAATGCGGCTGCCACGGTGTCTGGGTGGCGTTCAGGTAAAAACCGGCGCCCTTGCCCAGATCATAGGCATCATCATCGGCGACATTATCACCTCGTGGGCTGGTGTCGGGGATGATCAGGGCAATCCCCAGCTCAGCGGCAATACGCTGCGCACCGGCTTTGCTGGAGAAATTTTCATCACTGCAGGTCAGGCCGGACAGCCAGTACACCGCGGGAACGCGGGCGCCGGTAGCCGTCTGGGGCGGCAGATAAATAGAGAAAGTCATTTCGCAGGCCGTGCTGCTGGCCTGATGGGTGTAGCGCTTTTGCCAGCCATCAAACAGGCGCTGGCTGGAGACCAGGTTCAGGGTCATGGCGTACTCCTTTCGGATGTGTCGACGTCAGTGTCTGTCGCATCAGTCAAGAAGAACCGCGCTCAGGCGGCTCTTCCTTATCCTGCCCTGATCAGAACAGGATGACGGAGCGAATGCTCTTGCCTTCATGCATCAGGTCAAAGGCGTGGTTGATGTCATCCAGACCCATGGTGTGAGTCACGAACACATCCAGATCAAAATCGCCATTCATGTAACGGTCAACGTAGCCAGGCAGCTCGGTACGGCCTTTCACGCCACCAAAAGCGGTGCCTTTCCAGGTACGGCCTGTCACCAGCTGGAAGGGACGAGTGCTGATTTCCTGACCGGCACCGGCAACGCCGATGATGACCGAGGTGCCCCAGCCTTTATGGCAGCATTCCAGCGCCGAACGCATGACGTTGACGTTACCGATACATTCGAAGGAGTAATCCACTCCGCCGTCGGTCAGATCAACAATCACTTCCTGTACAGGACGGTCGTAATCCTTCGGGTTCACCACATCGGTCGCACCCAGCTGACGGGCGATTTCGAATTTCTCGGGGTTAATATCCACCGCGATGATACGACCGGCTTTGGCCTGTACCGCACCGATAATCGCCGCCAGACCAATACCACCCAAACCAAAGACCGCGACCGTTGAACCTGGCTCCACTTTGGCAGTGTTGCGTACAGCGCCCATACCGGTGGTGACGCCACAACCCAGCAGGCAAACTTTATCCAGCGGGGCTTCCTTGTTGATTTTAGCGACGGCAATTTCAGGCACGACGGTGTATTCAGAGAAGGTAGAGGTGCCCATGTAGTGCAGCAGCTCTTTGCCATTCTGGGAGAAACGGCTGGTGCCATCCGGCATCAGACCTTTACCCTGAGTCGCGCGAATGGCCTGACACAGGTTGGTTTTGCCGCTCAGGCAGAATTTGCACTTGCCGCACTCAGGGGTGTACAGCGGGATCACGTGATCGCCCACAGCGACGCTGGTTACGCCTTCGCCAACGGCTTCCACAATAGCGCCACCTTCGTGACCGAGAATCACCGGGAACAGACCTTCAGGATCAGCACCGGACAGGGTGTAGGCATCGGTATGGCATACACCGGTCGCTACCATTTTCAGCAGCACTTCACCGGCTTTCGGCATGGCAACCTGCACTTGTTCGATGCTCAGAGGTTTGCCTGCTTCCCAGGCGACGGCGGCACGACAGGTAATCATCATGTACTCCTTAGCGTTATCGCTAATCTTTAGTGAAAAAGGTGGATCAAACAGAATCGTGAATGTGGGGCCTCGCAGGCCTGGCATGTCATCGAAGTGGCGCCAATCTCATCTGGCTGAGCCAGATCACGCCAACAGGCAGGCAAGAATGCTGCGTAAGCCAGCGTCCTTCCCCGGACAACAGTGATGTGAATAGCTCCGGATTGTAGCGACTAACGAGCCAGTGATAATCTGCCTTTTTCGAAAATGATTTTTACAAATTCGTAATAGAAAAACTGACGACCACTTATTCAGGTGCGTGCGGCAGCGGCAAAGGAACCCTATGGATCACTGGACCGGGCTTAATGAGCTGATTGCACTGGCGGAAACCGGCAGTTTTACTGCCGCTGCGGATCGGCTGGGAACATCGACGGCCAACGTCAGCCGTCGCCTGCAGGCACTGGAAACAGCCTTGAAGGTTCGGCTGGTGGAGCGCACCACTCGCCATGTGGCGCTGACGGAGCTCGGTCAGCTTTATTACCAGCGCTGTCGCCCGCTGCTTGAAGGGCTGCGCGAAGCCCAGCGTACCTTGCATGAGCTCAATCACCAGCCAACGGGCAAGCTGCGTGTCAGCTGTGCTGTCGCTTATGGTGAACGCCATATTGCTCCGCTGGTTAATGAGTTTGCACGCCTCTATCCGGCCCTTGAGATTGACCTGCACCTGAGTAATCGCATCGTCGATATCATTGAGGAGGGCTACGATCTGGTCATTCGGCTCGGTCGGCTGCCGGACTCCAGCCTGATCGCCAAGCGTCTGGCGGACCGCCACCTGCATGTCTGTGCCAGTCCGGCCTATCTTAGCCGTTACGGTGCGCCCCATACTCTGGATGAGCTGCATCAGCACCATTGCCTGATTGGCACCCAGGACACCTGGAGCTTTGTCGAGCAAGGCCGCACCCGGCTGGTCAGGGTGCATGGCCGGTTACGTTGCAATAACGGACACTCGGTACTGGATGCCGCGCTGAGAGGTCTGGGTATTTGCCAGCTGCCGGACTTCTACGTCGATAACTATCTGAATTCCGGAGAGCTGTTACCGCTGCTGGCGCCTTTTGCCGTACAGGACAATGCCGTCTGGGCGGTGATGGGTTCTAACCGCTACACCTCAAGAAAGGTACGCCTGCTGCTGGATTTTCTTGAAGCCAACCTTGGAAAGTAGCCTGCTTCGGCAGACACTGCACACTAAATGAACAGCTTTCAGAAAACTGTCACATTCGCCTGTAACACTGGGAGGATGCCCTTTTCGTCAGAAGTGGGTGTTTTCACTTGTTCAGGAGCCCCACCCTATGTCGTCCAAGCCCCGGCTGTCCTTTTCCTGGCTATCGCTTTCCTGGATCGCCCTGTCCTGGCGTCAAAAGTTCACTCTGCTGATTCTGGTGACACTCCTCGGTCTTTCAGCCATCACGCTGGGTGCCTGGCTTAGCCAGAAGAAAGAATCCGCCGTCTTCCAGAACATGCTCGCAGCCTCGGCTTATCAGAATGCCACCCTGCGCTTACTCACGGATTTGAAGGAACTGGAGAACCTGAGCCTTGGCATTAGCGAAGATACCCTGATCGAGTTGCAAAACAGCCTGAATACCCTGCCCACCACCGCCCAGCAATTGAACCTGCAGGCCGCCGCACTGAATAACGACGACCTTACCCAGCAAGCCACTGATATCGTGCAAAGCGTCGATACCTATGTTGAGCAGCGGGAGAAATGGCTGGAGCTTCGCCAGTCCGTCGGTTTCGAGGGCGAACCGAATGCTCAGCAAAAGCAGGATCTGTACCGTGAGAGCGTGGCGCTGGAGGCCACGACGGATAACCTCGCCAATCAACTGGAAATGCTCGGCACCACCATCAAGTTCAGCATTCTGGCCGAGGGGGAGGAAACCATTGCCCAGGTGAAAAAAACGGGCCTGCTGGTGATCATCATCAGTTCAGTGAGTGTGGCGCTTATTCTGGTGCTAAGCGTGATAGCCCTGGCTCGCGGGCTGAATATCAAACTTAAGGCCATTTCCGGGCTGATGCATCAGGTGGGTGAAGGTAATTTGTCCCAGCGGGTCGCGGTTACTCGCAACAAGCGCGATGAATTTAACCAGCTTAGCCAGTCAGCCAATGCCATGGTGGCATCGATGGCGGCACTGGTGGAGCAACTACTGAATGGCAATGCCACGCTAACCACCATCCAGGGACACATGGGGCAGACCATGACCAGCCTCAGCCATAGCAGCCGTCAGATTGAAGAGCGCATTCAGATGACAGCCGCCTCGACTCAGGAAATCTCCAGTACCCTCAACGAAATTGCCGAGCGCTCGGCGCAGGTCAGCAATTTGTCTCAGCAGGCCGAAGCCAAAGCCACTCAGGGGGAAGCGGTGATTACCACCAATGCGGGTGCCATCCGTGAGCTTTCCACCCTGATTAGCGATTCTCACGAACAGGTCAGCCGCCTGCAGCAATCCGGTACTCGCGTCAAAGGCATTCTCGATACCATTAACTCTCTCGCCGACCAGACCAACCTTCTGGCACTCAATGCAGCGATCGAAGCAGCACGCGCCGGCGATGCTGGTCGGGGCTTCTCGGTCGTGGCCGATGAAGTACGCTCACTGGCGCAGAAAACCGTGGCCGCGACTGAGGGTATCGGCGTGATCATTCAGGAGTTCAGTCAGCAAACCCAGGCTATCAGCATCCTTATGGATAAAGGCTTAACACTGGCCACCAATGGCGAACAAAGCGCCGCCGATGTGGCAGGCAGCATCACCGAGATTCGCCAGTATATTACTGACCTGCGCGCGGATATTTATCAGGTGGTGGGGGCGGTAGAGGAAATATCCACTACCACTGAAGAAATCGCCGACAAGATGGAAAACATCCATGATCATGCCCGTCAGCAGTATCAGCTCGGTCAGGATATGCAGGAGCAAACGCGACAACTGGATGCACAGATTGAAGTAGTGAATCAGGCAACCGCGGATTTTGTTCTGGAAGAAAGTGGCTATCAGACCGGGCAGGACGATGAGGCACACCTTACTGCAGAGCAGCCTTATAGCCGCTCACGGGAAGCCTTTTCAACGTCCACCGCATCACACTACAGTGGCCGCGCGCTAGCCTGAGGCCCGCGGCTTCAGCCAAGCGTGGTCAGACGGGCGAGCCGTCAATAAGATCATTCGGGCCATCAATCCAGGCCTCCAGCTTCGCCGGGGGCAAGGGTTTGGTGAAGTAGAAGCCCTGCACCGTATCGCAGCCCATGGCCTGCAGCGTTTCCAGACTGTCTTTCTCTTCAATCCCTTCTGCGGTTACGGTCATCCCCATGGCATGGGCCAGTCGGATCGTCGTAGCCACAATGAGGCGGTTCTGATCATCATCACTGATGTTCTTGATGAAGGACTTGTCGATTTTCAGCTCATCCACAGGCAGACGCTTCAGATAAGCCAGACTGGAGTGCCCCGTACCAAAATCATCAATCGCCAGCGGGAAGCCCA
This sequence comes from Pokkaliibacter sp. CJK22405, assembly GCF_046614695.1. Lineage (NCBI taxonomy): Bacteria > Pseudomonadati > Pseudomonadota > Gammaproteobacteria > Oceanospirillales > Balneatrichaceae > Pokkaliibacter > Pokkaliibacter sp. CJK22405. Next base: position 62,131 of record NZ_JBKKHQ010000016.1, on the reverse strand, counting down.
TGGCACGCAGCTGCTGCAGGGTTTTAATCACCCGCTCAGCATCGGTCATCATCTGGCTTTCCGTGACTTCAAACATCAAACCACGAGAAGCGGTGGGATTACGATCAATCAGACGCTGCACTTCCGGCAGGAAGGCCGGATCACTGAGATCACGCACGGACAGGTTGACCGCCACTTTCATCTCGCGGCCCGCATCATGCCAGTGCTGAATCTGGTCCATGGCCGAGCCCATTACCCAGCGGGTGACCAGACCAATATTCCCTGAGTGCTCCGCCAGACGAATAAACTCATCCGGTGGCACCACACCCAGTTCCGGGTGTAGCCAGCGGATCATCGCTTCGACGGCGTTACAACGATTGGTAATCAGGGTGATCTTGGGCTGATACACCAGATAGATCTCACCGTTGGCCAGTGCGCGGCGCAGATCGCGGATCAGACGCAGCTCACGGCGGTGGCTTTCATCCAGACCATCTTTATAGAAGAACAGTGACAAGCTGTTTTGCTTGGCCAGGTTAATTGCAATATCCGCACGACGGCCCAGCTCATTCACATGGCGGCCCTGATCCGGGAAGTAGACCACACCCGTTGCCACACGCAGAGACAGCTGGGTTCCCTGAATAACCATTGGCGCCACCAGAGGCTTGAGCAGATCTTCAATCAGCTCCGGCCCCAGATGACCCGTCGATACAATAAAGAACTCATCTCCGCCATGACGGGAAACTGCATCGACAGGCAAAGCCGCCAGGCGTCGGGAAAACTCGCAAAGAGTATCGTCACCGTTCTGATAACCCAGGGCGTTATTGATCTCTTTAAAGTCACGAATACAGATTTGCATGACCGTCCCTTCCGGACGGGACGGGTCCAGCAGGAGTTTGCGCAGGTATTGCGTCATTGCAACACGGTTCATCAGCCCGGTAAGATCATCATGGCTGCTCTGGAAGGTGAGCTGTTCTTCACGGTGGCGGATGTTGGCCTGCATCTGTTGCAGCGTCTGGTTCAACATGCCGATCTCGCCCTTGATGACCCGCGGCGGCCTGGAAGACTCCCCCCGACCAACGGCGGTGGCAAACTCGGCCAGCTCCTTGACGGGGCCAGAGACCGAGCGCGATAGCGGGAATGCCACCACCACGCCCAGCAGCACGGTGATAAAGAACACCATAATCAGCTGCTTTTGCAGCTGGGCGCTGAGCATTTGCAAATGGTGGTTATCCAGATACAGCAACGCGAAGACAGGTTCGTTCCCGACCGTCGCCAGCGGCACCATCAGTGCACGAAAGCGCCCGCTCCCCGTGGTAAAAAGCTGATTAATCGGGGGGCGCTGTTTATCCACTTCCTGTTCAATCGCACGGGTCGCATCTGCCGAAAGCGTGGAGGCCATAACCAGCTGGCTACCGTTATCGTAGCCGAGGAAGCTCAGATCAAGATTGGTAATGGCGCTGACTTCGTGCGCCATTTCCTGATTCATAGGGAAAGCCATCACCAGCGCCAGGCGTTTATCCAGCGGGTTTGCCTCTTTCGGCATGCTGGCCATGGGCTCGTTTAGTTCAAGAGGGACGGCGACCATTTCATAGAGTTTGCCGTTCACCACCGTGACATCCACGGTATAACCGCGGTCACGGACATGATCTTTGAAATCAGGGATAGGAAAAGGTTTGCCCGTTACCAGGCTTGAGACATTGGAGCCGAGTACGATCCCCTGCTCGGTCATCACAAATGCCAGCTCAGCGCCCATACGATGGGCACGGGTGTTCAGCGCCAGACGAACTTCATCGCTATTGGAGTTGAGCAGGCTGGTTTTGAAGCCGCGATCATCGGCCAGAATATCCATCGCGTTGGTGATCTGTTCACCGTTAACGCGAATCGCATTATTGAAAACACGGGAGCCTAATAACAGGCGGTCTTCAGCGTCCGAGCGGACATGGGTTTCCATGGTGTTGAGGGTGTAGGCCGCCGTCAGGAGCTGGGTCAGTGCCAGCACCAGCAGTACGAAAAGAATCAGACGGCTCCGCAGACTCGCAAACATTCCATTAATGCTCTGAGGGGTTCAAACCAGTATTCCAAGCCCGTTACATTACACAAGGCCCGAACCGAAGGTGCAGACAATCACTCACCCATAGTGACAGTCTAGTCATGAACAGCGTCAGTCCCTACCCATAGGTTCAAATAAAGCCAGGCTGGTTCCCTTTGATAACATTTTTTTACCGTGGAATCAGGCTGTTAGGGAAATTTTATCGCCCTCCGTTTCACAGCAGGACATAAGAAAACCCGCACCTAGTGAAGGGTGTCTGGCATAGAAGGTAATGAAGGCAATAAACGGCGCATGGCCGAGGCTTCAAGCGGATAGGAAAAGAAGAAGCCCTGTGCTTGCTGACAGCCTAACTGGCGCGCGGCTCGGGCATCTTCCTCGGTTTCGATGCCTTCGGCGACGACCTCAAGCTGCAGGTGATTGGCCAGCTGCATCATCGTTCCGACGAAGGCACGCTGGCTGGCTTTATGACTCAGCCCCTGAATAAAGCTCTTGTCGATCTTGAGCTTATCAACGGGCAATTCCCGCAGGTACGACAGTGAGGAGTAACCGGTACCAAAATCATCCAGCGCCGCTTCAATACCGGCATCACGCACGCGATGCAAAATACTGCGGGAACGCTGCATGCTCGCCATCACCGTATTCTCGGTGATTTCAACCATCAGCTGCTCAGGCGTCAGCCCGGCACGTTGCAGGCCACCCAGCAACCACTGGGGCAAGCCATGATTAAAGAGCGAAGGGCTCAGGTTCACGGAGAGACGAAGCCCCGGCGCCAGAACCAGCGCATCACTGCCAATACGATTAAAAATCCAGTCCCCCAGCAACTGACCTAAACGATGGCTTTCCGCCATATCGATCAGCTCCATCGGCGGAATGGCTCCCAGCGTCGGATGCGACCAGCGGATCAGCACTTCTGCACCTCGAAGCTGCTGACTTTGCATATCATAAATAGGCTGGTAGACCAGATAGAGCTGGGTATCGGCCACCGGCGTTTCCAGCAACTGTGTACGCAGGTCTCGTGACAGCATCTGCTGACGGCGGGAGCGCTCAGCCATGGCGGGGGCAAAACTGACCGGCGTGTTAACGGCTTTTTTCTTAGCCTCGATCAGCGCCAGACTGGCCTGACTCATGGCCTGATCACTGCTTAGTTCCGGATGCAGGAAACAAATACCGGCACGCACCTCCAGTTGGAAGCGGGTTTCCTGACTTAGGCATTCTGTCATCAACAATTGTTGCAACAGGTGCAAGTGGCCCAGGGTTTCCTCACGACTGGACAGGTTCGTCATCAGGATAGCGAAATGGTCGCTGTCGAGTCGGGCGACCAGATCATCCTTGCGGCCATGGCGCACCAGCAACCGCGCCATGTCGATCAGTAACTCATCCCCATGCGCCTGGCCCATGGCTGAGTTGATGTCCCGAAACCGGCTAAGATCAATCAGTGCCAATGCACTTAACTGGGCATGACGTTGTGACTGATTCTGTTTGAGCGCCTGCTGAAACGCACCGCGGTTATACAGCCCGGTGAGGCTGTCATGCATGGCGCGAAAGCGTTCTTTGCGGTTCTGACGAAGCAGATACACCACCAGAATCAGGCCACTGAGCACCAGACCGGCAATATTCAGCGCTAATAAGTGCTGCTGCTTACGGATGGAATCCATCCTGCTCAGGGCTTCGGGGCCAGTGAAGTTAAGCACCATGATTTCCCGGATCTGGCTGGTGAAGGGTTCAATCGCCAGATGCATCCGCGACAGCTCAGCATCGGTAAGTTTGGCGGGGTCCGAGATGATGGGCTCGTAACTACGAATCAGGGCGAACAGCGAGGAGACGGTTTCATCGGCGCCGAAACGGCTTCGCAGTGCAGCGTTCTCCTTGCCCTGTAAAAACACCGTCAGGCGATTCCAGAGCATATCGTAGGAGAACATCAGGCCTTTATGATCCAGCGCCCCCGCCTGATAAAGACTCAGACTGCTATAGAACTTCTGGTGTTCCAGCTCCAGCTGCGCCAATGACCAGGCGCTCAGCTGTATGTGGGTAGAGAGTAGGCTGGCATTACGGGTGTATTGCACATAGGAAAAGCCGGACAGCAGCACAAATACGACCACAATCGCATAGAGAAAACTGCTTCTGAGCTGTTTGAGCATCACCCGTTTCATCCGTGAGCAAGCCCGATTATGGCAGCACAGCCAGACTGCGCAGTTGCCAGATCATGGCACTGTGAACACTGGCAACATCCAGCTCAGGATAATCGGAGAGGGGGAAGACGACCCAGAGCGGCCCTTTATGGCGAACAGTCAGCACCTGACCGTCTTCTTCCATGGCAATCAGCACCGGATATTTGGCCAGCGTTTCACCTTCCAGTACGGTCTGGTAGTCATTAAGAGCGCGGGCTTCGATACGATCCCCGCTGGCACCAACCGCCGTCAGCACATCACGCAGAAGTACACCTTTGTAATGGTGGGCACCGGTCGTCCACGGAGTCGTGGTGTCGAATTCGGTTTGTGGTAACTGCTCAAGCATGGCACGGTCAAAGTCCGCACCCTGATCAGTATTAAAGTGGGCGATTTCACCGTTAACGGACAGCAACACCTCACCTGCGGGGGTTGCCAGATCACCGGCGAAAGCATTACCACACAGGAGAAGGGCTACAGCCCCCAGCCAGGCGATCAATCGCTTCATCATTCAGACTCCATGCCTTGTTGATCAACAGCCGACTGACTCTTATGACTTTCAATCCGGCAGTGGTGACATTTTGACACAAAGCCCAACCAAGGCTATAGCCTTTCCTGTGGTTCTAGCGCTTAAATCTCATTCTTCGGCGACAAGTTGTTTAAGGGTGGCGTCCACGGCGGGAATTCCCCCCGCAGTAAAGGCATCCAGCAGCACAGAACCCAGTACGACCACATCAGCCCGCTGGCTGGCCTCTCTCACCTGAGCCGCTGAACGTATCCCGAAACCCAGCGCCAGAGGGGTGGCCGTCAGTGTTTTGACTGCCTGCAGATAATCCTCCTGTGAACGCTGCACGGCATCCGGGTTACTCCCCGTGACACCCGCACGACTGACGCAGTAAAGCAGGCCATCAGCGGCCTCACAAATCACTTTCAAACGTGATATTGGCGTCGCCGGGGTCACCATCCAGATGGGGCTGATGCCTGCAGCTTCGCAGTCCTGACGAAATGCCCCTGCCTGCTCAAGTGGCAGGTCAGGAATAATCAGCCCGGTAATGCCCTGCTCTGCACAGCTGTCGACCAGTTTGGTTAGACCAAAGCGATACAGCGGATTCAGATAGCTCATTAGCACAATCCGGCTTTGGCGGAAACGTCGCTGCAGTTTGCCCAGAGACTCAAGACAGTCGACCAGTGGCAAGGGGCCATTCTCCAGTGCCCGGTGACAGGCATTCACAATCGCCGGGCCATCCGCCACGGGATCAGAAAACGGAAACTGGACCTCCAGAAATGCGACGCCCTGCTCCAGCAGATGCTCCATCAGCGCCAGACTCTCATCGACACTCGGATAGCCATAAACCACATGGGTCATGAGCAGGGTTTCACCCGAGCGGCGGCGTTCATGCAGACGTTGATCCATGTAGGCACTTAGCGGCTTCATACCTCGCCCTCCTCGGTCTGAGCGTAGTTCTGGCAGAACTCCTGCAAAAATGTGGGAAAGGCATCGTCACGAATCGCCGTTGCCATATTGAAGATGTCTTTGTCGCCGCGGCCTGACAGGGTCACCAACAAATGCGTGTCCTTATCCAGCATTGGCGCATCGGCGATGGCTGCCGCCAGCGCATGGGAGGATTCCAGCGCAGGAATAATACCCTCGTGCATCATCAGCATCCGGGCTGCTTCAATCACCGCATCATCCTGGGCGTAGGTCATGGTCACCCTGCCCTCCTCTGCCAGATGGGCAAGAATGGGCGAGACGCCCACATAGTCGAGTCCGGCAGCAATGGAGTGAGTCTCCGACAGCTGGCCATTCTCATCCTGCAGAAACTGGGTGGCATAGCCCTGGGCAATGCCGAAGGAGCCAAGGCCATCCGACAGGCGAATCGAATGCTCACCCGGCGCATGGCTTTTGCCGCCGGCCTCCACACCGACAAGCTCAACGTTCTGGTCGTCCACAAAAGGCAGGAACATACCGCAGGCATTCGAGCCTCCCCCGACGCAGGCATAGACTTTGTCCGGGAGCTGACCTGCCAGTACCGGCATCTGCGTGCGGCTTTCCTGACCAATCACTGACTGAAAGAAGGAAACCATTTCCGGGAAAGGCGCACAGCCACAGGCCGTGCCAATCAGATAGTGGCTATCCTCATAACTGGCTGACCAGTCACGCAAGGCCTCATCCAGCGCATCCTTGAGGGTCTGTGAGCCTGTGGTCACGGGGACGACAGTCGCACCTAACTGACGCATCCAGAATACATTGGGATACTGACGAGCCACGTCTTTCGCGCCCATATAAACCGTACACTCCAGCCCCAGTCGGGCAGCGACCAGTGCCGTCGCCACGCCATGCTGACCGGCACCGGTTTCGGCAATCACCCGGCGCTTACCCATCCGTTTGACCAATAAGCCCTGGCCGATCACGTTATTCATCTTGTGGGCGCCGCTGTGGTTAAGGTCTTCGCGCTTGAGATAAATCTGGGCGCCGCCGAGTTTGTCACTCAATCGCTGGCAATGGGTGACAGGTGTCGGACGCCCGGAATAGGTTTGCCACTCATGATGGAGTGCCTGCAGAAAGTCCGGATCCTGACGCGCCTCGTCGAAGGCCTGCTGGATCTGCTGCTGACTGCTAAAGAGAATCTCGGGGATATAGCTGCCGCCATATTGACCGTAGTAACCCTTATCACTCATCATGAGAACAACCTCGATTAATTTAACCATACCGTTTAGTTAAATTAATCCTCATTCCCTGTCGGCGTCAAGCCGTCTGTCGCAGGAATTTTGCTTATGGCCCGCGGAAGGCCGTCAAAACGTCAGCATATTATTGATATCGCCATTCCCCTGTTTGCCGCTCTGGGCTATCAGGGAACGAGCATTGATCAGGTGGTGCAGGAAGCCGCTGTATCCAAACCGACGGTGTACAGTAACTTCCCCACTAAGCAGGCACTCTGGTGCGCGGCGCTGGATACTCTCTATCAGCAGGCCAAACAGATGAAGTTCAGCTCGAAATCGGACTGCACCTGGCAGCAGCGCGTGGATTACTGGCTACTCTGGATGACAGCAGAGCACCATCTGGCGGTGTATCGCGTGATGATGGGGGAGCGCCACAAGATGACTGGGGATGCAGAAGAGTTATTCCGGGAGTTTGATGGTTATTTTCGCCAACAGCTGCTGCAGCTTCAGCACAGCAATGATGCCTTTGCCCTGCTGGTCGATAGCTTCTGTTTTCAGGGGCTGGTGAACCTTCCCTTGATGGCGCAACCTGCCGCGACCCGAGAGCAACTGTTAAAACAGATCGACAGCATCAGTCGTTTTCTTCCTCAAGAGGTAAATTGACTTCTGCGCTATTGTTGCCATGACAACAACGCACTGATTCATATAGATCTCAACCAAGTGGCTGGAAATTTCACCTAATCTTTATGATCCTCGCCTTCGTATGACAATGTGTTTCCGATCAGAAAGCCGCTGTCATACCCGACCGCTATCGCCCGTCTCACGGGGCTTTCGCACGGATATACCTGTACTGGCTAAGCCTCATAAATAATAAGGAGAATGGCAGGTGTTGTTATCCCTTTCCTGGAAACAAAAATTCTGGGGATTGATGGGGGTTACCCTCATTGGTCTCGCCTTGCTGATTGGCAGTGCCTTCTGGGGCATGTTCCGTATCAGTGACTCCCTCCAGTCCCGCCAGGATGCCAGCATGTACGAATCGGCATCCCAGAAATTGCTCAGCCGCTGGCTGCAAATTGAGGCCGCCAGTGACAACCTGACGCCTGCAACGACTGACGCCTTCGCCGAACGACTGCAGAAGCTGCAGCGAACCGCTGACGGCCTGGTCACTCAGGCAGAAAACCTTCATGACGATTCGCTGGAACAAACCGCCAATCAACTCAAGGACAACGTCGCTACCTATGCCGACCTGCGCCAGCAATGGCTAAAGCAGAAGTCAGCGCTCGGCTTTGATGCCTTCTCCGGCCAGTGGAAAGCCCTGGCCGATGCTGGCAAGGCGTTGCAGGGTATCTCTCTGAGCCTGATCCGTGACGATATTGAAACGGCGGTTAACAACCAGCGCGATTATCTCTCCACCTTTGATCCGACCTTTGCCAAGCAATCCCAGGAAGCTATTGCCACCCTGCAGGCACGCGTAAAAGAGCTGCAATGGGAAGACACCCAGATTGGTAAGGTGGTGAATGAGTATGCTCAGGCCTTTGCTCAGGCGCACACCACCATTCAGCAGGTCTTCAAGCTCCAGAAAGCCATTAATGCGACCGGCTCTGGCCTGGAAAGCACGATCGAAGCCCAGAACCAGTCCCTGCGTGAAGGGATCATTGCCACGACCACTGCCGATGCGCAGCACGCACGCAACTCAGCATCCTGGCTGCTCATCGTCGTGTCCGTCGTGGTCGCGCTGATTTTGATTCTGACCCTGTGGCGCATCTCCGGCGTGCTGGTGCTGCAAATTCGCCGGACGCAGGAGCTGCTGACGCAGGTCGCCGCCGGTAATCTCAACGTCAGCATGAAAACCAACAACAATCCCAAGGATGAGTTTACCCAGCTCGGCAATGCGGCCAATCGCATGATCACCGGGATCTCTGCCCTGATTCAGGAAGTACTGAACGGCAATCGTTCACTGACCGCACTGCACGGACATCTTGATCAGGCGATGACCTCTCTGGCCGACACCAGCCAGAAGGTGGAAATGCAGACCGAACAAGCCGCCTCGGCAACACATCAGATTTCAGCGACGGTATCCGAAGTCGCGCGTCGCACCTCCGAAGTCAGCAAGACCACCCAGGACACCAACAACTCAGCCCAGTCCGGCGCTTCGGTGATTGCCAATAGCGCTGAGTCCATGCACCAGCTCTCGGAACTGATTCAACACACCCACCAGCAGGTTGAATTGCTGAGTCAGTCCAGCAACAAGGTCTCCAGTATCATTGATGTGATCAACAGCCTGGCCGACCAGACTAACCTGCTGGCCCTGAACGCGGCCATTGAAGCGGCTCGCGCAGGCGACGCGGGTCGTGGCTTCTCGGTGGTGGCAGATGAGGTTCGCTCACTGGCTCAGAAAACCGTCTCTGCAACCGCCAACATTGCCAGCATTATTAACGAGTTCAATCAGCACACCGGCGAAATCGGCAAGCTGATGGAGAATGGTCTGAGTCTGGCCGCAGAAGGGGAATCCCATGCAGGTCAGGTGGCCAGCGCCATTCGCTCGATTACCCAGGGCATGGACTCACTGACCGCCGAGATGGATCAGGTCGTGGTGGCTGTCGAAGAAATTTCGGCAACGACGGATGACATCGCAGGCAAAATGGAAGATATCAATCGCCATATGGGTGAGACCAAAGAGCTGCGCACCATGCTGGAAACTCAGACCGTACAACTGGCCAGTCAGGTGAATAATCTGAACAAGTCCTCCAGTCGCTTCACCTTGTAAAGCACGGCGCTGCCCAAGGCAGCATCAGGCGTGTTTCCTTGACTGCCCGCCCCTGTGCGGGCAGTCTTGCTTGCCGGCACTTACACACAGATTTTCGCTTGATGCTTTCCCCCGTCACCAGCACTTTGGCTGAACTTTCCCATGCTCTGGACCTCGGCGTTCACTACGCTGATGAAGGCTTTGTTGTCGTCGAAAAACCCAGCGGACTATTATCGGTACCGGGCAAGACCCTGAATGACAGTGTGATTCACCGTCTGCGTCGCCACTTTGACAATGCTCAGGCGGTACACCGGCTGGATATGGCCACCAGCGGCCTGCTTATCATCGCATTGGATACCGCGACTGAGCGCAAGCTCAAGCGCCAGTTTGAGCAACGCCGGGTGGAGAAGGAATACCGCGCCCGGGTATTCGGCGCGCCACAACAGCCTTTCGGGGTGATTGATCTGCCACTTATTTGCGACTGGCCCAACCGCCCGCGTCAAAAGGTCTGTTTTGTTCATGGCAAACCCTCGCAAACCCGTTATGAGGTGCTGTCCCGGCAGGAGGGTTACTCGCAGATTCGCCTGACCCCGATTACCGGACGATCTCATCAGTTGCGAGTTCATATGATGGCGCTGGGTAACCCTATTCTGGGCGATGAATTTTATGCCCATCCGGCGGCGTTTGACGCTGCGCCCCGACTGCTGCTGCATGCCGCAATGCTGGCCTTTGATCATCCTCACAGCGGCGAGCGAATTCAGTTATTCAGCCCCATTCCTTTTTGAGGACACCTGAAAAGAAAAAAGGCGCAGAGCCTGAGCCACGCACCTTGTCGCAAGACATGAATTGCCTTAGCGGAACATCACCGTCTTATTGCCATCCAGAAACACCCGGTGCTCAGTATGCGCCTTCACTGCCCGCGCCAATGCCTGCGTTTCGGTATCACGACCAATCGCCACCAGTGCATCAGGGCGGAAGGTGTGATCCACCCGTTGTACGTCCTGTTCAATAATCGGACCTTCGTCCAGATCTGCCGTGACGTAGTGCGCAGTGGCACCAATCAGCTTCACGCCACGCTCATAGGCCTGATGGTAAGGCTTGGCACCCTTGAAGCCGGGCAGGAAGGAGTGATGGATATTGATGGCCCGGCCGCGCAGCTGCTGACACAGGTCGTCGGAAAGAATCTGCATATAACGGGCAAGCACCACAAGCTCGGTGCCGGTGTCCTCAACGATGTCGAGCAGTGCTTTTTCCTGCTGCGCTTTGTTAGCCGAGGAAATGGGCAGATAGATGTAGCGAATCCCTTCCCGCTCGACCATCGGACGCAAATCCAGATGGTTGGACACCACCGCCGTGATCTCCATGTTCAGCTCACCTTTCTGATGGCGATACAAAAGGTCGCGCAGGCAGTGATCAAAACGCGAGACCATGATCAGTACGCGGCAGGGCTGTTGAGCGTTGACCCAGTTCCAATCCATCCCAAACGACTCCGCCACCACGGCAAAACCCGCACGAATGGCATCACTGCCCTTGGTCGAGGTCGCATCCTGACGGAACACCGCACGCATAAAAAACTTGCCGCTGTCCTCATCATCAAACTGCGCCAGTTCACTGATGTAACAGCCATGTTCAGCCAGATAGGACGATACCGCCGCCACAATGCCGGAGCAGGCAGGGCAAGTGGCAGTGAGAATAAACGAGGGAGCATTCAACGCAGGCTTCATGATTTCCGAATCTTTTGCGCCGACCTCAGGCCGGGTATTCACAGGGAACTGCTGTTATACCCCGAAGCCGCGCCAAGCTCTACCGGCAAACCGGAATTCCTCCGTCTCCATCACCGCAAATCGGTGCAAAGCGCGTCTTCATGGCGATTGTCTAATCCATGCAACGCGTCGTTTTGAGAGCGATTAGCGCCTGCCTTGCCCATCGGCCTCTACATTGCAGTAAAATGGCCAGACTCTCTTTTAAGCGATGAACGTAATGACTGACTCAAGCCCGACGGCAACCCGCCAGCGCTCACGCAGCGAAGAGAAACACCAGCGCATTCTGGAAGTCGCGATCGACCAGTTCTGCTCACAGGGGTTTCTCGCCACCAGCATGGATACCATCGCCCGGGATGCTGATGTCTCCAAGCAGACGGTCTACAGCCATTTTGGCAGCAAGGATGAGCTTTACGTCAAAGCGATTGAAGCCAAGTGCGAGGCTTCCAGCCTGTTCCATCTGGAGCTGGACCCCAAGGCACCTATGGCGGAAACACTCATGGGCTTTGCCAGAATATTTACGGTACTGGTCCTGAGTGATGACGCCGTACAGGTGATGCGCACCTGCATCAACAGTGCCGAGCATCAGCCCGATCTTTCTGCTCGTTTCTATCAGGTCGGCCCCGCCCAGATTTACACCAAGATTTGCGATTATCTGACGCGCCTTCATCAGGCCGAGCGCCTCTGTATTCCTCGCCCGGAAATGGCCGCTACCCATTTGATGAGCATGCTCACCGGCCGTGAAAAGCTGCTCCGTCAGCTGGGCTTGTCCAAAGGGCCATTACCGGAAGACTTTGATATTTACCTGCAGGAAACCATCGCCATGTTTTTGCGGGCTTATGCTCCCGAGTAGTTTCTGCGCTGCCCGAGTAGTTTTCGGCGCTGACAGTTCTGGCGGAAACGCATTTAGCGATAGCTGAGTAAAAAATTGACCATAAAAAAACGCCACGTTGTTTTCACAGCGTGGCGTTTTTATTTATCGCAAAGTGCGATGAAAAGCGAAGACCTTACTTGCCCAGCTCTTCCACGACTTTAGCAACGGCTTTCTCAAAGCGTGCCAGACCTTCGCTGATGTCTTCATCCGGGATGACCAATGAAGGTGCAAAACGCAGGGTGTTGGTGCTGGCAGTCAGCAACATCACGCCCTCTTCAGCACCTGCGGTGACGAAGCGTTTGAAGTCAGCAACGTATTTCTCACTCACTTCAGCACCAATCAGCAGACCTTTACCACGAATGGTTTTGAACACGTGGTATTTGGCGTTGATGGCTTCCAGACCTTCACGGAACAACTGGTGCTTGTGCTTGACGCCTTCCAGTACGGAAGGACGGTTGATTTCATCGAGAACTGCTTCTGCTACCGCGCAAGCCAGCGCGTTACCACCGTAGGTTGAGCCGTGAGAACCAAAGTTCAGGCTGGCTGCGACCTTGTCAGTTGCCAGCATCGCGCCAATGGGGAAACCACCGCCCAGTGATTTGGCAGAAGACAGAATGTCCGGAGTGACACCCAGGTTCATGTAATCAAAGAGTGCGCCGGTACGACCCATACCAGTCTGAACTTCATCAAAGACCAGCAGAGCATTGTTGGCATCACACAGCTCACGAACGGCTTTAGCAAACTCAACTGTCGCAGGCAGAATACCGCCTTCGCCCTGAATCGGCTCCATGACCACCGCGCAGGTTTTGTCAGAGATTGCCGCTTTCAGCGCTTCCAGATCACCATAGGGCACATGGTTGATGCCCGCCGGGACGGGCTCAAAGCCCACACGGTACTTAGGCTGGCCACCGACCGAGACGGTGAACAGGGTACGGCCGTGGAAGGAGTTGGTGAACGCGATAATTTCGTTCTTTTCAGGGCCAAAGTTGTCATAGGCGTACTTACGCGCCAGTTTAAAAGCAGCTTCATTGGCTTCGCCGCCTGAGTTGGCGAAGAACACCTTGTCCGCGAAAGTCGCTTCAACCAGCTTGGCCGCCAGACGCAGCGCAGGCTCGTTAGTCATGACGTTAGACAGATGCCAGAGTTTGTTACCCTGTTCTGTCAGTGCCTTCACCATCGCAGGATGGCAATGGCCCAGTGAGGTCACGGCGATACCGCCAGCAAAATCCACGTATTCTCGGCCTTCCTGATCCCATACTCGTGACCCTTCACCGCGAACGGGCACGATGGCAGAAGGGTTGTAGTTAGGAACCATGACGTCATCAAACGTCGACCGTGTAACCTGTGTAGTGGACATTGCCTTTCCTCACCTATTGTTCTGCGCAGAGCACGACGTGGCCCTGCTATCTTGCCCTGCATACGTGCAAGGCAAACCGTGTTTGTACTCCCTGTACTTTATATCGTCAATGGACAACAAATGATTGCAGGTTCGCGACAGGGATTTCAGCGTTTCTACCTGCAATAGCCCTGGCCAGAGCGCCACGCTCTGGGACCAGGGCCGTTTTCAGAGCAAAAAAAACCGCCGACATTAACAGCCGGCGGTTCTGGTCAGTTCACTGCCGGATTAGAGCAGCTGTCGAACTTCACCGACGGCAACGGACAACATCGCCAGATTGTGTCGGTCTGCTGACTGCAGGCCTTTAAAGACGTCGGCACAATGATTAACGCCTTCTTTGTGCTCTTCCAGCCACTCTGGCAGGAAGTCCACAGGCACCTGTTCGCCAGAGCCCTGAATCAGGCTGATACACAGACCGCGCAGTACGCCATCCAGCTCGTCCAGCAGGGTGGCGCGGGCTTTGCGCTGCCACAGATCATCCTGCGCAAGACCACGGATGGCACGACGCAGCCAATGCAGCTCAAGTTCCACATCCAGGGAGAAGTAGGCTTTACCCGCTTCGCTGACAGAGACTTCAGTTTCACCGGCAACACGAACGATATCCAGTGCCGAAGACAGCCAGACCAGACCAGCCAGACGCAGCGCCATTGGACCGGAAACACCATTCTCCAACCAGTGGGCAGCCGCTTCCTGATGCGCGGTCAGCGCTTCGTCAGACAGCATGGTCGGCAGGCTTTCTGCCAGCGTGCGAATGCCTGGTGCGTACTGGTTAATCAGCGTCTGTACATCGTAAGGCGCTTTCTGTGAACGCAGCAGCCACAGGGTGGCTTTGCCCATCAGATCATTCAGCTTGAACTGCATGTCAGCCAGAACTTCATCACTAAAGTCATTAGGCAGGCCGTTGATTTCCGCTACCAGAGAGTTGGTATCAAAAATCTCGCGCACCGCCATCCAGCAGCGCAGGATGTCGATGGTCTTGGCGTTGGTTTCTTCCTGCAGGTAATGGCAGAAGGTAATACCCATCTGGTTATGCAGCTGGTTAGTCAGGTGCGTTGCCAGAATTTCGTTGCGCAGCGGATGCTGACCAATCTGCTGGGTGAACTGCTTCTGCAGTGCGGTCGGGAAGTATTCCGCCAGTGACTGCACCAGATACTCATCAGAAGCGATATCAGCATGGCTCAGCTCATCAAAGGTACGGATCTTGGCGTAAGACAGCAGTACCGCCGTTTCCGGGCGGGTCAGGCCTTTGGCATCCTTGATCAGCTGGCTGATGACATCATCTTCAGGCAGGTATTCCAGTTTGCGGTTCAGACGACCTTCACGCTCCAGCGTATGCATAAGGCGCTGCTGATCACTGACACGCAGGCGGGCAAGACGTTTGCTCAGGCTCAGGATGTTGCTCTGACCACGGTTATGGCGCAGCACCAGTTCCGCGACTTCATCAGTCATGGACGCCAGCAGCTCATTACGCTGTTTCTCGGTCATGTCGCCGCCATCCACAATGGCGCCCAGCAGAATCTTGATGTTGACCTCATGGTCAGAGGAGTCGACACCACCGGAGTTATCGATCGCATCGGTGTTGATGTAACCACCGTTCTGCGCGAACTCGATACGCCCTTTCTGGGTGAAGCCGAGGTTACCGCCCTCGCCGACGACTTTGCAGCGCAGCTCACGGCCATCGATACGAACCGCATCGTTGGCTTTGTCGCCCACATCCGCATGAGTTTCGCTGGTGCTCTTCACGTAAGTACCGATACCGCCGTTCCACAGCAGATCCACCGGCGCTTTCAGAATCGCGCTGATCAGCTCGTTGGGCGTCATGCGGGTAACCCCATCATCAATCCCCAGTGCCGCACGCATTTCGGCATTGATGGCAATGGACTTGGCGCTACGCTCGAAGATACCGCCACCTTTTGAGATCAGCTCTTTGTTGTAATCCGCCCAGCTGGAGCGTGGCAGGTTAAACATGCGCTGACGCTCTTCAAAGGAAGAAGCCGCATCCGGCGTTGGATCAAAGAAGATATGCATGTGGTTAAAGGCAGCGATCAGACGTATATGGCGTGACAGCAGCATGCCGTTACCGAATACGTCACCGGCCATGTCGCCCACACCCACTACGGTGAAATCCTGGCTCTGGCTGTCGTGGCCCTGTTCACGGAACAGACGCTTGACGGATTCCCACGCGCCACGCGCGGTGATACCCATCTTCTTGTGGTCATAACCCTGACTACCGCCCGAGGCGAAAGCATCACCCAGCCAGTGGCCGTACTCTTTGGAAATGGCGTTGGCGATATCCGAGAAAGTCGCGGTGCCTTTGTCGGCGGCCACCACCAGATAGGGATCATCCTCGTCGTAGCGGGTAACGTGCGCTGGCGCCACAATCTCGCCCTTCACCAGGTTATCGGTGATGTCGAGCAGTGCGCGGATAAAGGTCTGGTAGCAACGGATACCTTCGGCCAGCGTTTCATCACGGCTGGCATTGGCGGGCATCTGCTTGCAGACAAAACCACCCTTGGCGCCCACCGGCACGATAACCGCGTTCTTGACCATCTGGGCTTTGACCAGACCTAGAATCTCGGTACGGAAATCCTCACGACGATCAGACCAGCGAAGACCACCACGGGCGACTTTACCGCCACGCAGATGCACACCTTCAACCCAGGGGCTGTAAACAAAGATCTCGAACTTGGGACGAGGCAGCGGTACCGCAGGAATCAGCTCAGGGTTCAGCTTGAAAGACACATAGCCCTTGTTGTTGCCGTCCTGATCAGGCTGATAGAAGTTGGTACGCAGCATGGCCTGAACCACCGACAGGAAGTGACGCAGAATGCGGTCTTCGTCGAGATTGCTGACGCTTTCCAGCGCCTCTTCCATCCGCGCCACCAGCTGATCCGCTTCACCCTGACGGCCTTTACCCGGCGCAAAACGCTCGATAAAGAGATCCGCCAGCATGTGGGTGATATTGGCGTTGCGCAGCAGAGTTTCTTCCATGTACGCCTGAGAGAAAGGCACACGGATCTGCAGCAGGTATTTGGCCACGGCACGCAGCATGACCACGGTGCGCCAGTCCAGACCCGCACTGATCACCAGACGGTTAAAGCCGTCGTTCTCCACCTGACCGGCAATGGCCGCGGTAAAGGTGTCCTGAAACAGGTCACGGATCTCATCGGCATCCAGTGGCTCACCTGTACGGGAGCTGATATCGAAGTCCAGAATCCAGCGCTCTTCACGCTCGGAGGGAGAAATCTCATAAGGACGCGCAGCAATCACGCGAACGCCCATGTTTTCCATCACTGGCAACACGTCAGAGAGAGCCATGATCGGACCACGACCAAAGACCTTGAAGCGCAGATCATCACCGAAGCTTTCCAGCGGACGGTAAAGATAGGTGGAAACCGGCGCGGCTTCGGTCAGGGACTCAAGACGCAGCACGTCCTGAACCGCACGGTTCGGAGTGAAGTCTTCACGGTAAGCGCTGGGGAAGGCATTCTGATAGGCCTTGTGCTGCTTGTTGGCTTTTTCTTCGCCAACCTTGGCACGCAGGGCCACGTGAACCTTGTCTTCCCAGGACAGCATGGCTTCTGCCATCCTTGCTTCCAGATCTTCCACATCGAAGCTCAGCTCGTGGGCATCGCGGGTATGGATGGTGAAGTGGACGCGCGCCAGAACGCCTTCCATGTGACGCACGTTGAACTCAATGGAGACACCTTTGAATTCCTTGAGCATCAGCTGCTCCATCACCAGACGCAGTTCAGTGTTGTAACGGTCCTTGGGAACGTACACCTGCGCAGTGACAAAACGGCCATAAATATCAGTACGGGTGAAAAGACGCAGTTGCTTGCGGCCTTCCAGTTCCAGAATGCCGCGCACGGTTTCTTCCAGATCGCTCTGGCTGGCCTGCAGCATTTCATCACGCGGGAAGTTGTCCAGAATATTGGACAGCAGACGACCCTTGTGGGTATTCAGCGGCACCTTGAGATGCTCAAGCAGACGGCGCTCTTTCAAGCGCAGCAGTGGAATCTCATTCACACGCATGGAGTAGGCATCAGAGGTGAAGAGACCGAAGAAACGGTGCTCACCGATGACATTGCCCTGATCATCAAACGCTTTGATACCCACATAATCCAGGTGCGCCGGACGGTGGACGGTGGAGCGCGACGTGGACTTGGTGATGATCAGCAGTGACGGCTCTACCGCCAGCTCAGACAGACGTGGCGAGAGCTTGACGTGCAGACGTTCTTCACTGAAATGAGAGACATCACGGAAGGTTCCAAGGCAAGCCTCAGGCTTCAAATGCAGTACGCACTGGGCATCGTCCTTACGCTCAAGGTCAAAATAGCGGTAACCAACGAAGGTGAAATGGTTATCGACCATCCAGTCCAGCAGGGACAGGGACTCTTCAAGGTCATCATCACGCAGGGGTAGATCCACTGCGCGGGTACGCTCGATGATTTCCGACATTTTGCTGCGCATGGACGGCCAGTCTTCCACGGCCACTCGCACGTCATAAATGACCTGACGCACTTCCTCGACAATGCGCTCCAGCACTTCCGGCTCGCTCTGGCGGTCAATCTCGAAGCGCATGATGGCTTCCAGATGTGCATTCTCGGGCGCGTCATAACGGTCATGCAGGGAAACGATCTGGCCTTTGTCATCACGCACCACCGCAATAATCGGGTGAGTCGTCATGTGGATGGCCATGTCCAGACGGTTAAAGCCCATGGTCAGGGAAGCGACCAGGAAAGGCATGTCATTGGTGGCAATCTCAACGATGGTGTGAGTTGACTGCCACGCGTGTTCTTCATAGTTGGGGTTATAGGCACGGACGATAGGCTGCCCGGCGGGGCGATGCTGCAGGAAATCCCACAGGCTGAGGACGGCGCCATACTGATCTTCGCTGGAGATGCGCTGCAGCTCCTTGGCGCTGGTCTCGGAGAGGAACATGTCGGTCAGCGCCAGCAATGGCTTCTTATGACCTTCCGACAGACGCTCTTCCATTAACGCGACGACGCGAGCAATGGCATCCTTTTTCTTACTGTTTTGACTGTGCATAGTGCTTTCAACTTCTTATTGTGCAGACTCAGTAGACCGACCCGTCGGTCGCCCCATCCCATGGTAGTCATTATCGTGTGCGTGGCTGCGCAGGCGTGCCAGTGAAGACCTGACCAGATTTTTCTCATCGACCTGACAGCACATTGCGATGCTTTTTTCTGGAAGTGTAGCTAAAGCCTAGCGGAAACTTCGAGACGGAATCATCGCATGGCGCACAATTATCGAAGAATCAAGTCTACAAAGGTAGTGCGGGAGTTAAATAAATACGACACCGGTTTGACCGGCGGGGACCGAAAGCCGCGAAGCATGGCGGTCTGGAAGAGAAAAAGTGACCATGCAACAAGAGGTTACAGTCAAGAGCACGGCCACCAGAAGAAAGACAATAACGGCGCGTTAAAGCACCGGTGGAAACAGCAATGTGACCTGCAGACCGCCCTCTGGCCGGTTTTGCAAACGGGTATCGCCGCCGTGCAACTGCATGATCTTTTGCACAATACTCAGCCCCAGCCCGGCACCGGGCGTTCCGGTACGCGATGAAGAACCGCGTACAAACGGCTTCAGGACTTCATGCTGCTGCTCAGGAGCAATGCCCGGGCCTGCATCTTCGATACGAATCCACAGACCCTGTTCACTCTGACCGGTACTGACCTCAATCGGCCCCTTGCCGTAACGTCTGGCATTCTCGATGAGATTGAGCAGCACCCGGGAAAAGGCTCGCGGCATAACGCGAAAGTTACCGCTGGGCGTAAGGCTTGCCTGAATATCGCTGTCGTCCGTCAGCGTCAGTACGGCCATGACCTCTTCGCTCAACTCACGCACTTCCCAGGACTCATCCCGCCCAAGGCCGGCCAGATCCATAAACTGATCGATAATGCTGTCCATCTGTCTGCAACTCTGGCGCATGCTGCGGATGATTTCCTCATCGGCAACATCTTCCATGATTTCCGCCGCCAACCGCATTTTTGTCAGCGGCGTGCGCAGGTCATGGGAAACCCCTGCCAGCATCAGTGTACGTTCCTCTTCCTGTTCGCTCAGGGAGCGGGACATCTGATTAAAGGCGCGGGTGACCTCCAGAATTTCCGTCGGTCCTTCCTCGGGTAAATGTTCAATACCCCGACTTAGTGTCAGGCTTTTAGAGCCTTGCACCAATCGTGACAGTGGCCGGTTGAGCAACCGCTGCAAATACCAGGCACCCAATAACGCCAACAAGAGCGCAGAGCCCCAGATCACGATGGCAACGCCGGAAAAGCCCAACGGCAGCTCGGACGTTGTCGCCATCAGCCAGTAAACCTTGCCGTCCAGCGGCATGCGAATCCAGAGATAGCCGGGCTCATCCTGCCGAACGATCATCTCCATATCCGCACTTTTCAGATTGCGCGAGGCCTTGTGAACCAGCAGGTGCTGAAGAATGGGCACATTAAAGAGACCACCAATCCGGGGTTCGGTCTTCTTTGACTCCGCGTTGTAAGCCTCGACAAAGGCATCCCGCTGCTCGACCGGCAGCACGGACATTGCCGCTTTCACTGCGGTGAGCTGTCGCGACACCAGAGAGACCAGCTCGCGGGTCATCGGCTTCTGAATAAACTCACGGGTAATCTCAAGGCTGGCAAACTGGGCAAACAACATCAGCACTGCCAGCAGCCAGAGATTACGGGCAAAGAGACTGCCAATCGCCCAGCGCCAGAAACGCTTCAGCCGGCCCGCCTCAGTCATGATGCCCCTGACCCGTTACCAACACATAGCCCAGGGAGCGGACGGTCTGGACATATTTGGGTTCGGCTGGATTGTCCTCGAGAATCCGGCGCAAACGCATGATCTGCACATCCACCGAGCGCTCGGTCATTTCTGCGTTACGGCCACGGCTGATCTCAATCAAACGCTCTCGGCTTAAAGGACGATCCGCATTGGCGGCCAGCGCGCGCAGCAGTTCAAACTCACTGCTGTGTACCTGAATGGACTCACCATCACGGCAAAGCTCGCGGGCCAAAGGGTCAAAGCGCCAGGGGCCAAATTGCACAGCGCGCTCATACTGTTTGCGTACCTGGGCACCGAGCATGTGCTGACGGCGCAGCAGGGCTTCAATACGTGCGAGCAGTTCGCGGGGTTCAAAGGGTTTGGGCAGGTAGTCATCCGCGCCCATTTCCAGACCCACAATACGGTCGATAGCATCGCCGCGGGCCGTCAGCATAATGATAGGAATGGTTTCACCGGCATTACGAAGGCGGCGACAAATCGACAAGCCATCCTCCTCAGGCATCATCACATCCAGAATCAGCAGATCAAAACTCTCACGGCTCAGTGCAGTGTCCAGCTGACTGGCATTTTCCACCTGACGTACCCGATAGCCTCGTCCGCCAAGGTAGCGGCTCAGGAGCGCACGCAGGTCGGCTTCATCATCCAGAATCAGCAGTTTGCCGCGATCCTGGGTACTTTCCTGCTGGGTGCTATTGCCTGCCTGGGCGTTAAGGTCTGCAGTACTCATCTGCGTTTTATCCCCCTCTACATAATGACAGCCATCATAGCGCCTGCCGCCAACGCCTGCGCGGTCATTAGGTTACAGCGCATGACGACCAGACTTTGCGGCAAGCCAGGAAACGTCTGCGCAAGGTTTGAAACATCGCGCCAAGCAAGGAAACCCTCTGGCGCTGGGAGTCGGGTCCGAGTGACGGCAGGATATAACCATCAGCGCATCACAGGATGTGCCTGATGGAAGATCAGAGCGTCAGGGCTTTACCGGCAAAGCCATTACGCCAAAAGGCGTTTAATGCGGCGGGATTCACATTCACACCTGACGCCCCTGTTCAGTAAAAGGAGTGACTCAATGACTTTACGCAAAACGCTGTCGACCTCAAACGCCGCCAAAACCCGGAACCTGCGCAAGCGCCATCTGGGTGTAGCCACCTTGCTAAGCGGCGGCTTACTGACCGCGCTGAGCATCAGTGCACAGGCGCAGACTTCCAGCAGCGACATTAATCAGATGATGCAGCAAGGCAAGTCGGAATGGTCGCAGACTCTGCAAAAGGCGGACAAAAACGGCGACAAGCAACTGTCCAAAGAAGAGATGGCCGCGCAATCACCACAGATGGCCGCTTACTTTGATTCCATGGATACCAATAAAGACGGCTACGTCACTACCAAAGAAGGTAGCGCCTACTGGGCCAGTGTGCAGAAGGATAAGCTTCAGGGGAAAATCAAATCCCCGATGAAACTTAAGGATCAGACTGCGGTCAAAGAAAATACCGCCGCCCTGAAAGCGCGCTGGGAAGAAGCGGACAGCAATCATGATTCCATGCTGTCGAAAGAGGAAGCTAAAGACAGTTTCCCGGTACTGTCCCAGCACTTTGACCAACTCGATACCAATCAGGACGGGCAACTGAGCAGCAAAGAACTGCGCAATTTCATTAAATCCTGATGCGCGCAGTGCTGTGATCGTCGGACCAAGGGGGCATCCGGCGATGATCCCCTTCAGTCCCCATGAGGTCAGGTACTTGTCACGGGCCTGACCTATTGGCGCCAGCCAGAGGAGTGGCAGGCGCCCCTTCTACTCTCTCTATGTTACTGCGCAATAATTTCAGGACTGCTTAAGTGGTCTTACGACCTGCTCCAGACCTTCAATCCGAATCGCCAGGCACAACTGCAGTAGCTGACCGATCTCGCCCTTTGGCCACCCCTTTCGCTCAAACCAGAGTAAATACTCTTCCGGTAAATCAATCAGCGCACGACCCTCATACTTGCCAAAGGGCATCGGCATACGAGCGATTTTCATCAGGTTCTGCGGATTTAGCAGATCATCTCGAAACGGCGATTCCGCCATGACAGCTCCTGTTTACCGTAAAGTTTCTGGAAATAAGATCCGCCATTATGGCGAGGCCAGGTCTGCGGCAAAAGTGTTTCGAGCGCAAACCGCGCTTAGCCTGGGCTTTATCTCGCCAGCGTTGGCATTCTGAACGCCCAGCTCCTACAATCCTGCTTCCATCTTTAAGGATGCAGACAGCACTCTGTTTGCGTCAACGCACGATCCGGAGCAGCAGTTAAGCATGAGTGAGCACCATCCCTACGAAGCCCTGACACCGGAAGTGGTGCTGGATGCGGTGGAAAGCACCGGTCTGCTCAGTGATGCTCGTCTCTTTACTCTGAACTCCTATGAAAACCGTGTGTATCAGGTCGGGATCGAAGGCCACCAGCCGCTGATCGCCAAGTTTTATCGCCCCCTGCGCTGGAGTGATGAGGCCATCCTCGAAGAGCATCAGTTCTGCCGCCAACTGGCCGAACAGGAACTTTCTGTGGTCGCGCCATTATCGGCAGAGGAGCTGGTCAGCCGCTATCAGGCAGAAAGTGCCGAAACTCTGGCACCTGAACAGACGCTATTTAACAGTCAGGGGTTTCGCTTTGCGCTGTTTCCCCGTCAGGGTGGCCGCCCTCCCGAGCTGGATAACCCCGAACACCTCTATCAGTTGGGCATGGCCATGGGCCGTATCCATCTGGCCGGTGCCGCCACTCAATATCAACACCGCCCGGAGCTGAGCATTGAACGTCTTGGTGAAGACAGCCGCGACTTTTTGCTCACAAGCCCTCTGTTGCCGGATTACCTGAAAGATGACTATCAACAGGTAACGTCGCAGTTACTGGTGTTGCTCAAACAGCACTTTGCCGCCGCAGGACAGGTCAAGCGCCTTAGGGTTCACGGTGACTGTCACCCCGGTAACGTACTATGGCGTGATGAGCAACCGCACTTCGTC
Organism: Pokkaliibacter sp. CJK22405; assembly: GCF_046614695.1. NCBI lineage: Bacteria > Pseudomonadati > Pseudomonadota > Gammaproteobacteria > Oceanospirillales > Balneatrichaceae > Pokkaliibacter > Pokkaliibacter sp. CJK22405. Next base: position 38,709 of record NZ_JBKKHQ010000016.1, on the reverse strand, counting down.
GACTTTGATGACAGCGTGATGGCCCCGGCCATTCAGGATTTGTGGATGCTGTTAAGCGGCGATGCCCCTCAGCAGCGCCTGCAGCTGGCCGAACTGCTGGAAGGCTATGAGACTTTCGCCGACTTTGATCGTCGCGAGTTATACCTTATTGATGCTCTTCGCACGCTGCGTTTGATGTACTACTCAGCGTGGCTGGCACGACGCTGGGATGATCCGGCCTTCCCGATCCACTTTCCCTGGCTTGGACGGGACGATTACTGGGCTGGCCATCTGACCAGCCTTCATCAGCAACGGCACGCGCTGGAAGCGGCCGAACACTTCTGGAAAGAATAATGACAAGTATCCAGTTCCGACTTGCCACACAACAGGATGTCGAGGCCATCGCCGCCTTGCATACCCTGAGCTGGCAGACCAGCCTGCAGGAAATCTTCCCTGCACAGTTTCTGACTGAGCAGGTGCCGCATATGCACCGCCAGCACTGGCTGGAAACCCTGGCGACCCCGAAAGGCTATCTCTGCGTGGCTGAACTGAACGATGCACTGGTTGGTTTTATCTTTTGTCACACCAACGATGATCTGAAGGAATGGGGCTGCCTGATCGACAACCTGCATGTGCATCCGGACATGAAAGGCCGCGGCCTTGGCCGGCAGCTGGCTCAGCATGCAGCGCACTGGTGCCGCGATATTCAGAGCTGTAATGCGCTTCATCTGTGGGTGGCCGAAGGCAACCGGGCAGCCATTAATTCGTATCTGCGCTGGGGTGGAGAACGGGTGGAGCGTTGCCTGCACCATCATCAGGGCGGCCCGAGCATCTGGGCTTATCGTTTCTACTGGGAAAACCTGAGTCAAACACTGCTCCAGCAAGAGTAAGCAAGCCTAGTGACTCCTCTTTCCCTTTAAAGACGGCGTAACTAGCGCCGTTTTCGCCACTCTTTTTCCATCTCCAGAAACAGGAATGATGCCGTCCAGGTCACCAGCACCAGGCCTGTTAGCGACTCAAGCCCGGTGAGATAACGCAATTTTCCCTCGGGCTGAATATCACCAAAGCCCAGGGTGCTAAAAACAGTGAAAGAAAAATACGCCAGATCCCACAGGCTGTGATCAAGATTGCCCGTCAGCGTTCCCCAGCCGGGGCGCTTCAGCATCCAGTCATAAGCCAGAGCAAACAGCCAGACTTCTATGGCATGAGCACAAAGCGCTCCCCACACACCAATCACAATCCGCAAGCGGTGGCGCAACGGCAAGCGTGGAATCCAGCGGCTCATTAGTTCAAGACATTCGTAATGCACCAGCACACAGGTGGCCACGACCAGTGCATTTATCGCAAAAACCATCAGCATCCGACATCCTTGTTCAGGTTGTGCTCAATTGAAAGGGCGCTCCGGTTGGCTTCAGTCTGTAAGCAGGACTTGAAGCCGGTGCCCGCAAAGGTTACACACATAGTGGCACAGTTGGAGTCCAATGCCTGACGATTGTGTTTACTTGTCTGGCCCTGATGTTTACCGCCAAAAGGATTTGTTGCCCCATGACTTCTGTTCGGCCCCAGTACAGCCTGTGGAAAATTTTGCGACGCTCCGCCATGGCCTTTATTGATGACCGGGCAATGCGTCACAGCGCGGCTCTTGCCTATTACTCCATTTTCTCCCTTGCCCCCCTGATGATCATCGCCATTGCTGTCGCCGGCCTGATCTTTGGAGAAGATGCTGCCCACGGCGCCATCAAGGAGCAGCTGGAAACCACTCTCGGCGATCAGGCTTCGCAGCTTATAGAGAACATGATCGCCAGCACTCACCACGTCAAACTCAATGGCTTTATGGCCGTGCTCGGCACCGGGCTGCTGTTTTTCAGCGCAACCGGCGTGTTCAGCCAGTTGAAAGAAGCCATGAACATGATGTGGGGGATAGCCAGCAAACCCGGCCGTGGCGTGCGAGGCGCCCTGCTTGATCGCAGCATCTCGCTCATCATGGTTTTCCTGATCGGCATGCTGCTGATTTTTTCTCTGTTGATCACCGTCATCATCGCCGGCCTTTCCAGCTGGCTCACACTGGTGATGCCGCTGCCGGGGATTTTCTGGCAGAGCATGAACGTGCTGATCAGCCTTGGTGTGACGACCGTTCTCTTTGCACTGATTTTTAAGGTGCTACCCGATGCCAATATCCGCTGGATGCATGTCTGGATTGGCGCATTTGTGACCGCCGTACTCTTTACCCTTGGCAAGATTGGGCTATCTCTTTATCTGGGCCGGGAAGGTACAACCTCCACCTACGGCGCCGCTGGCGCCATGGTGCTGATTCTGATGTGGGTATATTACTCAGCCTGCATTTTCTTCTTCGGGGCAGAAGTGACTCAGGTCTATGCCGAGGCCTGCGGCCATAACATTCACCCCAACCGATATGCGATTCCTCTTGAAGATCTGGGAGAGTACACAGAGCGGCTACGCAAGGAAAAAACAGCCTCTCGCCAGCTTCATTCCAAGCGCCAGACGGCAGCTAAACAGAAGAAGGCAGACAAGGAAGCTGCTTTGAAAAATGACGATACCGGGTCCTGACCCCTCTTTGACAAGGATGCTTCATGCTAACCCTTCACCATCTTGAGAATTCACGCTCACAGCGCATCGCCTGGGCCATGGAATGCCTTGATCTCAGTTACGAGATCAAGCGCTATGCCCGTGATCCATCCATGGCCGCCCCGGAGGAGCTAAAAAAGATTCACCCTCTGGGCAAGGCGCCAATCCTGACGGACGATGAGCTGGTACTGGCCGAATCCGGTGCGATTATCGAATACCTGATTGATCGCTATGACGAAGAGCAAAATCTGCGCCCAGCCACCCCCGAAGGTCTGCAAGCGTATCGGTTCTGGCTGCATTTCGCTGAAGGCAGCCTGATGCCGCTGCTACTGGTGATGATTCTTTGCAAAAAGATGGGGGAATCCCCGGTGCCAGCACTGATTCGCCCCATCGGCCACAAGCTGGGTGAGGGAATGAGCGATGCCTTTGTACAACCACGGCTGGAGCCACAACTTAAGCTGATTGAAAGTACGCTGGCAAAGACCTCATGGCTGGCCGGCAACCAGCTTAGTGGTGCGGATATTCAGATGAGCTTTCCACTTCTGACGCTGGAGAAGCGTCGCTCGCTGGATAACTACCCCAACCTGCTGAGCTATCTTAAACGCATTAAGAGTCACAGCGCCTTTCAGCGCGCCATGGCACGTGTAGAGTAGCAACTCACTCGCTATTCGCAGACGAATGCCTGGTCGCCCTGCGGCGGCTAGGCCAGTCGCATGGGCTCAAAGGTATTCATCAGAATCTGACGGAAGCGGCTGAACAGCTGGCTGTCCTTATCCTGCAGACGACATACCGCATAGAGCGCAACATGAACGGATTCTTTCAGCCAGCGCACCTCGAAGCGCTGCTGCCCACCCGCCAGCGTGAACTCATCCAGAATGGCCCAGGCCTGACCCTCCTCCACCAGGCTTCGTGCCAACTGGTAGTTTTGTACCTCGCCAATGTAGTTGGGCAAGACGCCCGCCTGCTCCCAGAAGGGCAGCATCACAGCATGCATCGGATCGGCCTGGGCATAACCTACCAGCGGCTGATGCAGTAAATCGGCAAGACTGATGGGCTGTCGCAATTGGGCATCACTCCAGGTCCCGACCGGGGCAATAACCCCGAGCTTGCCTTGCGTCACCACCTGCGAATGCAATAAGGGGTGGGTTTGCTGGTGCAGGGTCAGGCCCACATCGCCTTCTTCCAGCATCAATGCTTCCATCATCTGATAACTGTGCAGGCTGGCAAGCGCCATACTCGGCATCGCACTGGCGTACCAGGCTCCCATCACCCGAGGCATCAGATAATGCGTCAGAGAAGGTGTTGCGACTACACGGTAGGGATGTTCAATCGGCTGTCCGAGCTGCTGCGATAAACGCTGCACCTGTGACAAGGCCTGATAGACCTTCTCCACATGAGGCGCCAGACGCAAGGCTTGCTCGGAGGGCACAAGACGTCCCTTAACCCGATGGAATAGCTTATAACCTAATTGATGCTCGGCATGACTCAGTGCCTTACTCGCCGCAGGCTGGGAAATATTCAGTAACTGCGCGGCTGAGCTGATAGATCCGGTCTGCAGGATAGCCTGCAACAACTCCACATGACGTAAACGCATAACCCCTCCAGACCATAACCTGAGGTTATATAATACCGATACCTTTTCATTCGATCTATCGGTTTTTCCCACCTACAATGCATCTATGCTTTTGAGCGAGAAGGAACATGTCTTCCCGAGTCCTTGTGATTGGAGGCGGTATTATCGGCCTCACCACCGCCTTTGCTCTGCACCGTCAGGGCTATGAGGTCGTACTGCTCGACAAGAACAAGGAAAATGGCTGCGGGACAAGTTACGCCAACGGAGGTCAACTTAGCTACCACTATGTTGCCCCCCTCGCAGCCCCGGGAGTACCCAGCAAAGCTTTCCAGTGGATGTTCAGAAAAGCCTCCCCGCTGAAACTGACACCAAGACTGGACCGCCAACAGTGGCGCTGGGTCATGAACTTTCTCCGGCATTGCCGGGCCAAAACGCATCACCGCCATACCTTGGAGTTATGGACTCTGGCGACCCTAAGTCGCGAGGTCCTGCATGAGTGGCAGCATCTGCTGCCCTTAACCTCTGCGGGATGGCAGTCCTCTGGAAAATTGGTGGTCTACCGCCATCAGGATGATCTCCAGCACGCCTGGAGTGGACACCTGAGTGACCACCAGCGTCTTCTGACCGCTGAGGAGTGTGTCGAACTCGAACCTTCGCTGAATGACATGGCAGCGAAGCTGGCTGGGGCCATTCTCACCCCCGGCGACGAAGTGATCGACACATTCCTCTTCTGTCAGGTGCTCACCCGCTATCTGCACGCTCAACCGAATTGTCGAATCGTCAATGACTGCGAAGTCACGGGCTTTCTGCAACAAGGCAATCGCGTGCTAGGGGTCTCCACTCTCACAGACAATCAACCCGGTGAATGGTATGCCGATGAGACCGTTCTTGCCGCCGGCATGGACAGCTATCGTCTGGCAGGCATGCTGGGTCTTGAGCTGCCGCTGTACGGCCTGAAAGGTTATAGCCTTACGCTGCCTATTCGTGGCAAGTGTCAGGTGCCTTACACCAGCGTGACCGATCAGGATAACAAGATCGTCTATGCACGCCTCAAGGGTGCTCCAGGTGAGCCCGATCAACTGCGTATTGCCGCCATGGTGGATATGGGTGATCGTGAAAACACTCTCAACCCGCGTCGCATCGAAGCACTCAAAGCCAAGGTGAAGGAAACCTTCCCCGGCCTTGAAGGTGTTGATGAAGCCCAGGCATGGGCGGGCATGCGTCCGGCGACACCAAGTGGCAAGCCTATTATCGGCCCTTGTCGCAAGAAAGGGCTCTGGCTCAATATCGGCCATGGAGCGCTGGGTCTAACACTGGCCTGCGGTAGCGCCACACTGATGTGTGAACAAATCAGTGGCGAGAAGCCACGTATTGACACCCGTCCCTGGCAACTACTTAAAGGTGGCCCGAAGGCTCCGATTCCAACGACTCAGCCTCGCCCACGCAAAAAGCCGGAAACCACTTCGGAAAAAGAAGCACCTCTCTACGGCAAACACGCGACTCATCACCACGATGCAGCAACCACCAAAACGCCGATGTAATTATTCAGTCCGGGGTCTGCAGTAACCTCAGCCCCGGAACTAAAAAAGGCCGCATTAAGCGGCCTTTTTTAATGTGTAACACTTCTGGTTTTAAGCAAAACGACGATGCGAGAAAAAGCGCTCACTCAGCATCAGCGCGACAAACATCACGATACTGCCGCCCAGTAAACGTGGTAGATCCGCATCACGATTCCAGATCAGCAAATTGACAATAAGTCCCGCTGGGATAAGCGCATTATTCATGACCGCCAGCGTACCTGCGTTCACCAATGTGGCGCCTTTATTCCACAGGAAGTAACCCGCGCCGGAAGCGACGGCGCCCAGCCAGACCAGCACGCCCCATTGGATGGGAGTCGACGGCAGTTTGTCGGAACCCCAGATGAGATAAGCCAAACTGCCAATAATCAGTGCGCCGACATAGAAAAGCGCAAACACCGTGTGCTGCGGCAAATCTTTCTTTTCTCGCTCCATAATGACCTTGTAGCCCACCTGGCCCAGCGCAAAGCAAAGGTTGGCACCCTGCACCACCAAAAAGCCGAGCACATAATTCTCTGACAGGCTGTCCCAGCGAATAATAGCGGCTCCCAACACGGCGCCCATCGCAGCGAGCAGAAATCCCGGGGAAAAACGCTTATTCAGCAGATCATATACCAATGTGACATAAACCGGCGTGAAGATCGTGAAGATCAGCACCTCAGGAACGCTTAGCAGCAGGAAGGACTTGTAATAGAAGATATACATCAGGCCGAGCTGCAGCGCCCCGACCAGCATTAGCTTGGCGGCCAGTGCCGGATGAAGGTTGCGCGTGCGCAGAAATGGCAGGAATACGAGGGTGGCCAGACCGATGCGGGTCAGTACCGAGAAATACGAATCCACCTGGCCTGCCAGATAGACGCCGATCAGGCTAAAGGAAAAGGCCCATAACAGGGTGACACCCATCAGGTAAGGCATAGTGGTTTGCTCCGGGAGTATCGGGGAGGAGCATATTACCAAGAGCCAGTAACAACTCCAGCCTCCGGTTAACCACTGAACAAAAAACGCCCGAATATCGCTATTCGGGCGTCTCTTGCAGAACGACCAGAGTCTGGCTCTGGCTTGTTCATTACCTCTTACTTGGACTTCATGCCATCCAGGTATTTCTGAAACTTGGGTCCCAGATCCTTGTGGCGCAGGCCGTATTCAACGTTAGCCTGCAGGTAACCCAGCTTGGAGCCACAGTCATAACGCTTACCGCTGAACTGGTGCGCCATAACGCCCTCTTTCTCGATCAGACGAGCGATAGCGTCGGTCAGCTGAATCTCACCGTTGGCACCAGGTGCCTGAGTAGCCAGAAGATCAAAAATACGCGGGGTCAGGACATAACGACCCACAACGCTCAGATCAGAAGGCGCATCCTCGACCTTGGGCTTCTCAACGATGCCTTTCATCTTGTAGACACCTGGTTCCAGATGCTCAGGATCGATGACGCCGTATTTGTAGACTTCTTCATGAGGCACCTGCTCAACCGCTACCACGGACTGCTGGTACTGGTTCGCCAGTGACAGCATTTCAGACAGGGTGCCATTGCCCTGAGAGTAGATCAGGTCATCAGGCAGAATAACGGCAACAGGCTCATAACCTACCAGAGGACGAGCACAAAGAACCGCATGCCCCAGACCCAGAGGCTCTGGCTGACGGGTAAAGGCGAAGGACACACCTTCAGGAATCACATCACGCACCAGCTTCAGCAGCTCGTGCTTGCCTGCCTGTTCCAGCTCTTCTTCCAGACCGGCATTCTTGTCGAAATGGTCAGCGATCGCACGCTTGTAGGAGCTGGTGATAAAGATAATGTCAGTGACACCGGCAGCTACCGCTTCTTCCACGGCATACTGCACCAGTGGCTTGTCGACTACAGGAAGCATTTCCTTGGCAATCGCTTTCGTGGCAGGCAGGAAACGCGTTCCCAACCCGGCTACAGGGAAAATCGCCTTGCGTACGATCATATCAGATCTCTCTTTAGTCCTTGTTTAACAGGCTGAAGACTCACAACGGTCATGCCTTCGCGTTACTCTGCTGTGGCCTGAATCGTTCCGGAAACAGCAACCCTTATAGGAAAAAGCCCTAGAAGGTGAAAGTGTTTCTGAGCCTACCCTAAATTTTGTTCCAAATCAGCTACCTGCAGGCAGGATAGCCGCGAGCCAGTGGCCCGACGATTTAAGACCAGCAGCATGATTCGTGGCTTCGCCGGTATCCTCATGCCCTGTATCAGTGTGCTGCTGACCCGCAGCAAGTAACTGCTGGCGATGTTTGAGTGCATCATGAACCGACTGCTCGAGCGCCTCAGCATTCTCCACCTGAGCCACCAACGAGGAATCCAGCAGGCCTTCCAGCAGGGTTTCAAAATTGAACATATGCGGCCCGACCCACGTGGGCAATCCGACCTGAACTGGTTCAAACGGATTGTGTCCGCCATGCGGCACCAGTGATCCACCCACAAAGGCATAATCAGAAACCGCATAGAACATGCCCAGCTCCCCCAGCGTATCCAGCAGCACCACTGAGGTCGAGGCATCCGGGACTCTCTGCTCACTGCGCTTGACGTAGCTCAGGGAACGCTCCGCCATGAGTTGCTCAATTTCCTGCGCGCGCTCCGGGTGCCGTGGCGCCAGAATCAGCAGAAGCTCCGGGAATGTCGCGGATAACTGCTTATGGATATCCAGTATCAACACCTCCTCGCCAGGATGCGTACTGCCAGCAATCCACACCGGCCGTTCAGCAGCCCATTCGCTTCTTAACGCCTGCGCCTTGGCGACGACTTCAGGCGCAAGCTCGATGGCCATTTTCAGGTTACCTGCGACCTCGGTGACTTCAGGGCGAACCCCGAGAGCCAATAACCGGTCGGCATCTGCCTGATACTGACAGCCCACCCAATGCAGTTTGCGCCAGGCCGGCTGCATTAATGAGCGGGCTTTTTCATAGCCACGAGCGCTACGCTCAGACATGCGAGCATTCGCCAGTGACACAGGAATATTACGTGAACTGCAGGCATTTATCAGATTGGGCCAGACCTCTGTCTCCATCAAGACAACGGCGCAAGGCTGTAACTTATCGAGCCAGCCTGCAACAACCCAGGGTAAATCGAAGGGCAAATAACAGCGGTGTAGTCCGGGCATCAGGGTTTCACCGCGGGCACGACCCGTCGGCGTGGTATGGGTCAGAATCAGGGGAATCTCAGGGCGCTCGGCCTGCATCCATTGCACCAGCACAGAAGCCGCCTGGGTTTCACCCACAGAACAGGCATGAATAATCAGCGCGCCCTTGGGAAAATGCTCCGGCACCTGGCCCAAACGTTCCGACCAATGCTCCCGGTAAGCTTTCTGTCGACGTCCCCGCCAGGCCATGCGCGTAAGAACCGCGGGCATCGCCAGCGTCAGCAGGGTCGAGTAGAGGGCGCGTACCATCAAACAACTTTCCTTGGACAGGCAAAGCTCCATGACTATGACGACGGTACAAGGCCCTGCGTACGGCAGCGCCTGACTCTGATCATCGTATTAGCCGAGCCTTGGCACGGGTGAAAACCTGACATTCTAGCATGACTGACGCGGCTGACACCCGCCGCAACTCAGGCCATAGGCAACAGCCATCACGCACTTTCAATCATCAGCAAAGCCCCTATAGAGAGTAAAACCCACGGGCAAAATAGTGTAAGCTTTGCGCCCGCCAACAGGGGCAATGCCAGCGTGTGCGAACGACTGGCCAAGGAGTGGGGAACAGGCATGACAATTCTGGTGACAGGCGCTGCAGGCTTTATTGGTGCCCATGTCAGCGTGGCGTTGATGGCCCGTGGCGAGAGCGTCATCGGCATTGATAATCTCAACGACTACTACGACCCTGCGTTGAAGCATGGCCGCCTCGACTGGATTGCCGCACAGCCCGGCCAATTTCGTTTTATTGAGCTGGATGTTGCTGACCGCGCTGGCATGGAAGCACTCTTTGCCGAGCAGGGTTTTGATCGTGTGGTGCATCTCGCGGCACAGGCAGGTGTGCGTTACTCCCTGGATAACCCCCATGCCTATGTCGACTCCAACCTTGTCGGCTTTATGAACATCCTTGAAGGTTGTCGCCATCACCAGATTCAGCATCTGGTCTACGCCTCCTCCAGCTCGGTCTACGGCGCCAATGAAAAGATGCCCTTCTCTGAGCAGGACAATGTCGATCACCCACTTTCACTGTATGCCGCGACCAAAAAAGCCAATGAGCTGATGGCCCACACCTACAGCCATCTGTATGGCATTCCCACCACTGGCCTGCGTTTCTTTACGGTCTACGGACCCTGGGGCCGTCCTGACATGGCGCTCTTCAAATTCACCGATGCCATTGTTCAGGGCCGGGAAATTGATGTGTACAACTTCGGCAACCATCGCCGCGACTTTACCTACATCGACGATATTGTGCAGGGCGTCGTCGGCGCACTGGATACCGTTGCAACCGGGAATCCGGCGTGGGACGGTGAAGCACCGGATGCCGCCAGCAGCCGCGCGCCCTGGCGTGTCTACAACATCGGCAATCGCAAACCGGTGGCACTGATGGACTACATTGCCGCTCTGGAGACGGCGCTTGGCATGCAAGCCAGGATGAACCTTCTGCCGATGCAGCCGGGCGATGTGCCAGACACCTATGCGGATGTCGATACCCTGCACGCCGCCACGGGCTATCAGCCCACCACCGATATCCAGCAAGGGGTTAAGGCCTTTGTCGACTGGTATCGCGGCTACTATCAGGTTTGATTTCGCCCTGCCATCAGCCTCTCTCTTGCGCCGAAGTTGCTCTCGGCGCACAACTCTCCGCCTCTCTGAACACGCTTCACACAGCAGAAGTCCACCTCCTGCAACGCTGCTTTGCTTCTGCTGCCCTTTAAGCCCAAGTGAACCGCCTCCATCTAACTTCCATCACTTTTCAGGAGTGCCGGCAAAAGCGCGCTGCGTGCCTGCATTTCCACTGCTGGATATCACATGACTGAACGTACACTGGCCGACATTCCTCTGTCGGTACTGGATTTATCGCCCATTCTGGAAGGTCAGACGGCGGCCGAGGCTTACCAAAACTCACTGGCACTGGCACAGCATGTCGAGGCGGAGGGTTATCACCGTCTATGGCTGGCCGAGCATCACAACATGCCAGGTATTGCCAGTTCTGCCACCTCAGTGCTGATTGGTCATCTGGCGGGCGGAACCAAAACCCTGCGCATAGGTTCCGGCGGCATCATGCTGCCGAACCACGCTCCCTTAGTGATTGCCGAACAGTTCGGCACACTGGAAAGCCTGTACCCGGGGCGCATCGATCTTGGCCTTGGCCGGGCCCCCGGCAGTGATGGTCGCACCATGCAGGCATTACGGCGTGACTTGCGCTCCAGTGGCGATGATTTTCCTCAGCTATTAGAGGAGCTACGTGGTTATTTTGCCGGCACTGAACGCGTTCATGCTGTTCCGGGCGAGGGGTTAAACATCCCCATCTGGCTGTTAGGCTCCAGTAACTTTTCCGCACAGCTGGCAGGCATGCTGGGCCTGCCTTATGCCTTTGCCGGTCAATTTGCGCCAAACCACATGATGATGGCACTGGATACCTACCGTCAGGCTTTCACGCCTTCGGACGTGCTCGATAAGCCCTACGCCATGGTCGGTATGAACGTTGTGGTTGCCGAAACCGATGAAGAAGCCAACTACCTCTTTACCAGCCAGCAGCAGCACGTACTCAAACTGTTCCGCAACGATTTGGGCAAGCTGCAACCTCCTGTGGAAGATATGGACTCCCTGTGGGAGGCCCATGAAAAACATTCGGCACTTAGCTTCCTTGGTGCCTCTGTGGTGGGCAGCCCTGCCAAGGTGCGTATGCAGATGGAGTTATTCCTGAGCCGAACCGGTGCGGATGAGCTGATGATCAATACCGCTGTTTTTGATCAGCAAAAGCGCCGGGAGTCCTTTAGCCGACTGATGGAAATTCGCAAACAGTCTTAAGCCCTGCGCGGGTTTTCGTTTAAAAGCGGCGCCCACATGGCGCCGTTTTTTCTTTTTAGTGACCTGTACTGGTGAGTCTTATCTGCGGGCAAGTGACACAAGACTGTAAGAACCCTGTCAACGAATAGTCACAGAGCCTGCCTACCTTAATGGCATCCTTCGCCCGCACCTCACGAACCGACCTGTTCGGCAAGAGGTCCGAAGAGAACGAGGGTAACCTCTGAACCGCTTTGATAAGGATCGCCAACATGACTCAGGCCACTGATATGCGCCGTCGTCGTCTTCTGCAAACCCTGGCAGGCATGCCACTGCTTCCCCTCGCGGGCGGCATCAGTTCAGCGCTGGGCACCAGCTCCGCCTGGGCAGACAACACCTCACCAGTGACCTCGATCCGTTTTATCGGTATGGACGCGCCCACGCTGGCCAAGCCTGAAGAAATGGCGACCGTCAGCGTGAAATCCGCCATGGAAGTGGCCTTCCAGAACGGCAAGAAACAGACCTTTGATCTGGGCTACCACCCGTTCTTTATCACCGGTGACAACGTTCCCGATGGCAAAGGCGGCACTATTCTGGCCGGTGGTTACTACGACATTCACAACAAGCCCATCATGAATGTGAACGGCAAGCAGTTCTTCTCGGACTGCCCTGACGGCTCCAGCCTGCTCAGTGTTAAAGGCGCGAAAGTCGATGGCGTGAAAGGCAATCCCGTGTTTGCCGTGGTGCAATTTGAATACACCAGCCGCGATGCCGACGGTGCGGATATGTACGGCAAGCTGCCCTCGCCGATTGCGATTCTGACGCTGGACCAAAACCCGGATACTGGCGCCCTGTCGCTGGTGAAATACCACAATGTGGATACCAGCGGCGTGAATGGCCTCTGGATCACCTGCGGCGCCAGCCTGTCACCCTGGAATACCCATCTTTCCAGTGAAGAGTACGAGCCTGATGCCGCCAAGAAAGATGACGAACAGTTCGCAGGCTTTAGTCAGAACCTGTTCGGCGATGCCAAGAAAGGCAACCCTTACCACTATGGCCACCTGCCAGAAGTGACGGTGAATAAAGACGGTACCGGCAGTGTGCAGAAGCACTATTGCCTGGGGCGTATCTCCCATGAGCTGGTTCAGGTCATGCCGGATGAGCGCACAGTTCTGATGGGTGATGATGCCACTAACGGTGGTCTCTTCATGTTTATCGCCGACAAGGCGCGCGACCTGTCCGCAGGCAGCCTGTATGTCGGGAAATGGACCCAGACCAAGAGCGAAGGCCCAGGCGCCGGCGACATCAGCTGGATCAAGCTTGGCCATGCGACTTCCGATGAAATCAAACAGATGATCGACTCGGGCATCACCATTGATGACATCATGGAAGTGCACACCAAGGATCCGGGCGATGCCTCCTTCACCGAAATTGGCTTCGGCGGCAAACCAAACTGGGTGAAACTCAAGCCCGGTATGGAAAAGCAGGCAGCGTATCTGGAAACCCATCGCTATGCCGCACTGGTCGGCGGCACCCTGGACTTCACCAAAATGGAAGGCACCACGGTGAATGCCAAAGACAAGCGCGCCTACTCCGCCATGTCCTACGTCTACAAAACCATGACGGACGGTAAAGGTGATATTCAGGTGCAAGGCCCGAAAGCCGGTGCGGTCTATGAGCACGTCCTGACGGGCGGCCAGAAAGACAGCCAGGGCCATGCCATCGACAGCGAGTGGGTCTCTGTTCACATGGAGCCGCCAGCAGCGCTAATCGGTGAAGATCTGAAAACCGCGGATAGCCTGGGTAACACCGGCCACGCCGACAAGATCGCCAACCCGGATAACCTCAAGTTCTCCGAGAAGCTGCGTACGCTCTTTATCGGTGAAGATTCAGGCAACCACGTGAATAACTTCCTGTGGGCGTACAACGTCGACACCAAAGAGCTGACCCGTATTCTCTCCACGCCGTCTGGCGCTGAGTCTACTGGCCTACACGCGGTGGATGAGATCAACGGCTGGACTTACATCATGAGCAACTGCCAGCACCCCGGTGACTGGGAAAGCCCGCTGCATGACAAGGTCAAAGACACGCTGGACCCGCTGGTTCGCGCTAACTTCAAGGACCGCTTCGGTTCTGCGGTAGGCTACATCACCGGCATGCCTCGCATGGCCTGAACGGCCAAAAAGGCTGCGTAGCGGCATGACTGGCTACATTACCCTGGAATGCTGACCCATAAAAAAGCCCCGCGATTGCGGGGCTTTTTATTCGACGTAAACTTAAATCACTGCGCCATCGGCCAGCACAGCTTTTACCCCTTTGGGGTTCTCGCCGTATTCATTGGCACCTGGCTGACTATCCAGCACCAGAAAGATGAAAAGAATAATGCCGCCGATTGCGGGAATAAAGGATACCAAGAACCACCAGCCCGAACGCCCGGTATCATGCAAACGGCGGACAATCATCGCCAGTCCTGGCAGGATAACAGCCAGCCCATAGACCATCGATAACAGACCCATGGTCAGGATCGAATCAATGACACCACAGACGAAAAAGGCAATCAGGTTGATCAAAGTGAACATCCAGTATTCCTGACGGCGTGCCCGTCCGGAAAAATTCGCATACTGTCTCCATCCGGATAAATACCATTCCATCGTTGACTCCTTGTGTGTCTTTTCCATGATCGCTGGTTGGATTCAGGCAGAAAGCCCGACGAACGGCAATTTTTACATAAGTACACACAAAAGCAATGCTTTAGACACAGATAAGGCGCTAAAGGCCCACTCTCGCATCAAGACACAGCACTGCAATATTTAGATAAGCCTCCAACCAGTTAGAAACCCTCATTACCGTCGGTCTGTAGAGAATAGAGCTGTTAACCCTTACTCCCGACCAGGACGGTCACCTCGCTGGAGGCCAGGATGCAGCGAAATATTGCTCTTGATACCCTGAAACTGACCCTTGCCCTGATGGTCATCGGCCTGCACACCGGCTTTATGACCGACATCAGCCAGGATGGCGCCTACCTGCTTATTCAGGGACTGTTCCGCATCGCCGTACCGGTTTTCTTTATCATTAACGGCTTCTTTTTCTGGCAACATCGTGAGTCACCCGCTCACTGGTTCAAGCGACTGGCCTTACTTTATGCCGTATGGATGCTCATCTATTCGGCGTTCTGGGTGCCCGACATGGACAGCTCCGCAACGCTGGCCTCGACGCTTTTCTTTGGCTACTACCATCTCTGGTATTTACCCGCGACGCTGGTGGCTGCTCTCGTGGTTTACCTGTGCCGTGCGCGCTCAGTGACGCTGATGGTCATCATGGCCGTTGGCTGTCTCGCAGTGGGAACCACGCTGCAATACGGCATGAGTTACGACTGGCTGGATGAGTCCTGGCAGACCCTGATGCCGGACCATACCACGCTCTATCGCAATGGCCTGTTCTTTGGCCTGCCGTTCTTCCTGATGGGGGTGTTAATTCGCCGCTGCCAGCTGCACCGTCGCCTGAGCGATGAGTCAGTGCAAACGGCGGTTGTCGTGGGTCTGTTACTGCTATTGGGGGAAAACACCCTGAATGAAGACATCAGTAACGGCCATGCGGGTTTTGACCTGCTACTTTCCCTCGCCGTTCTCTGCCCTGCCCTCTTTGTCTTTGCTTTGCAGCGGGCATGGCTTTCTGATAATCGCTCGCTGGGTAGCTATTCCAACGCGCTCTACTTTGTGCACCCAGCGCTGCTAATGCTGCTGCAAGACTTCACGCCGCTGAAAGCCACCCCACTGACACTGGCGGTCACGTTGCTTTCTCTGGTGGCGTCGGCCGTCATCATGAAACTTAATCGTCGGGTAGGCGTCATGTTGTGACGCCTCGTGCGCCCAGAGCAGCCGATTGTCAGGCTTTGCAGAAACAAGCGACAGTCAGATCCAGGCGACTAGCCCGGCCACCAAAAGCCCGCTTAGTGCAAAGGACACCAGCCATCCGACCAGTACCAGCAAAACCATATCGGGCCAGATGCGTACATCTGACAACAGCTTGAGGCTAATGCACAGCACCAGGCCATAGAGCAACCATCCCATGGGCAGCCAGTAAGAAATGAGGGTGGTGATAGCGGAAGCCATCACTGCCGCAAGAAAGCCGATCTCCGCCCGAATCAATCTGCCGCTGATCCACAACGCCAGACCACAAAATAGTCCCTGAACAACCACATCAATAAACATCATTCTCTTCCCTGAGAGCATCAAGCAAATAGCAAAAACGCCGCATCCTACCTCAAGGGAGCCAAAGAGCACACCACAGTTCTGGGGAATTTACCGCCTTTATTGCTTGAGAACCCAGCCAATACCGAGCAGATATCTCGACCCTTGCTCAACCCGACTGACTTCATGAATCACCTTATCCGGACGAAAAAGCTTGATACGTGAAGTACTAAAGAGGGTCTGCGAGCAAACAAATTCACCGCCCCGCTTCGCCTTACGCAGGACAATATTGAGCCGAAAGTGTCTTCCCGTGACGACCTTATCCTGATGAGGCGGTATCACGCTGCCCTCAGGGAATCGCAACAGATAGCAATCCCAGGGCACTGGCCATCGAAGCGTTGCCAACAGCAGCTTGTCATAACCACCTTGCTGACGTCCGCGCTGCCAGCGCCACCACTTTCTCCGGCTTTCCATGACACACTCCTCCTTGAGACAGACATGATGCCATGCATTAGCGCTCAATCAGGAAAAACACTCACGGACTGACTTTCCGATTTTCTCCGGGCATAAAAAAAGCGCTCAATCGAGCGCTTCTTCGTTGGTCCAGCGACTGCTTAGCAATCTGTGTCGCTGGCGCCCACATTCTCTTTGGTTTTTTCGCAGGCATCTTCGATTGCGTTACCTGCATCGGTGGTCGCATTATCGATTTTCTCGCCCATCTGCTCAGCAGGACCATCGTTGTTATCGCAGGCAGCCAGACCAAAACCCATCATTGCTGTCAGCGCAACCGCAGCCATTTTAGTAGTCAGTGATTTCATGACATTTTCCTTCCTGTTTTTCCTTGTCCATAACATCACTGGCCATGTTGCCAGCGACGCCTCCTGACCGCCCCATCGTAGGGCAGCGTCAAAATCAGCTGTAAATCAACTAAACCGTGCCTTTACGGCCAAAGATGAAGTACAGCAGCATGCCGAGAATTGGCAGAATCAGCACTGCCAGAATCCAGCAGAATTTGCCGACACCGCTGTAAGAGCTTTTCAAAATACTGGCGATAGCCATGATATCCAGCGCCAGGACAATTAGTCCGAAAAGACCGCCGTAACCAAATTCCATATCGTCCTCCTTGATGTCAGGTACTGCAGATGCGGCCACAAACCACATCATATTTTTCCTATGAAGACATATATGGGGAGGAAGATGTTTCAGTCCCAGAGCAGGGCTGTTTCAGTGTATGGCGAGGCTGCTGCGGAGCGTTTCTGATGCCCGGCAGCAGAGCAGGGAAAAACAGGAAACCAAGGAGTTAACGCTTGGGTGGCGACAGCCGGCTCATCAAACGACCCACCGTGATCTGGTGCTGTCGTCCAAGCTGCTTGATGCGATCGATCTCTTCTTTCGGTAGCGGCCAGTCCAGCACATCGTCGAGAAAAGCGACAACCGCCACATTGCCTTCATCCACTGGCAGCAACCAGTAACGGTCAGGATAGTGCGCCGCAAAAAGCGCTTCATTGGTAGGGCGGCCGGTTTCACCCAGCTGCCACTGGTTATAAATGATGATGCCTTTCGGCGCCAACAGACGATTACAGAGCTCGACGAAAGGCCCCGTTCCCTGCGCGGTTGCCATCCCTTCTTCAAGGTAAATGTCGCAGAGAATCAGATCATACTGAGGAAGATCCGGACGACCGAGGTACTCAAGGGCATCAGTGATATGCACATGAGTTAAGGGATCATCCGCGTTGAAATGAAAGAAGCGCTCGGCAATGGTCAGCACATCAGGCCGAAGCTCAACAATGTCCATTTCCAGCGATGGGAAGAAACGCCGCAAGGCATTGGCGAGCGTCGCGCCACCCAGGCCAAACAGCAGCGCACGCCTGGGACTGGCGTGCAACGCGGCGCTTAGCAGCATGGCCTGCACATAATCAAACTCGATCCATTCCGGCATGTGGGTAATCATGCAGGACTGCTCGGTCATTAACTCATCATTGAAGCACAGAAAGCGGTAAGGCCCCTGATCCACCACGCGGATCACACCCCATTCGTCATAACTGCGCCAGTGTTCAATTTCCTGCGACATAGCTGCCTTCACCTGCCTGGCCAAACGGGCGAGGCGCATTCCAAAAAGTCGCGGCATTCTCGCCGATGTCCGCATGACCGTCGAGAACTCCTTGCGTCAAAACTCTGTCATGAATGGCTCAAGGGTCTCACACTGAACACCCGGCGGACGTGTGTCAATCAGTTGACGACCATCACCGGGCCTGCACGAAAACCTGCAGCAACTCGCTCACCCGTGGCGGGAATCAGTTTCATCGGACGACCAAAGACCGGGCGCATATTCCAGAAGTTGGGTAGCGGACGCTGGCTGGTGCGCCCCGCAGAGGATGAGGCATCCCACACCCAGATACGGCCCAGGTTATCAATGTGGGAGAACAGTGCCACATGGGTTTCATAACCCTGGTTCTTGGGATCGAAGAAAATGAAGTCGCCCTGGCGCAGCTGCACCAGATCGGTCAGGGGATAAGAGTTGTACTTATAAAGAGAGTCTGCGGTGACATCATTGACGGTGCTGTCCTTATAGCGGAAGCGGCCCATGCCCAGACGATCATAGCCCCAGACCAGCAAGCCGGAGCAGTCAAAGCCACGCTCCGGTGTTTGTGCTCCCCAGATATAGGGCTTGCCGACCTGGGTTTTTGCCAGAGCAATCAGCGAGATTTGCTCATCCGGTGACAGCGGCACCTGCTCATACAGGCCTCCATGACTATAGGCGGCTTTTGGCGCGGTCTTGACGGATTGCCCGGCACAACCTGCCAGCAACACAACAGCGATCAGCCCGACGCATCGCCAGGCCTGAGTGAATAGTGCTTTCATTGCTTTCCCCGTGATCTGCCTGCGGCTGCAGATCTGTCGTGCGCAAACGGTGGCATCCTGCCAGCCGTTCAGTGACTTGAGCTTGACGCCAGCAGGAGTATCCTGCCTGAAAGCCCAAAATCAGCCTTGGAGTTGTTATGTCGCGTCCTTCTGCCTATACCCATCTGCAAAGCCTGTTCCAGCGTTTACACGGTTACCGTCACCTGCTGGCCATGGCCCATTGGGATCAGGCTAGCATGATGCCAGTTGGCAGCATGGAAGCAAGAGCCAACGCGATCGCCGAGCTGGAATCTTTGTGTCATGAATCCCTGACTGCCCCGCAAACCGGGGACTGGATGGCAGAGGCTGCGCAGGAATCGCTGGATGAAGACGCTCGCGCCAATCTGCGCGAGATGCATCGCCAGTGGCAGCAGGCCAGTGTCCTTCCTGCGGATCTACTGCGCGCAAAAACCCTGGCGGGTGCCCGTTGCGAGCATGCCTGGCGGCAACAACGTCCGGCCAACGACTGGCAAGGCTTTGCCGCCAACTTGCGGGAAGTGGTGAATATCTCCCGGCAGGAAGCGCAATTACGCGCCGAAGCCCAAGGTTGCAGCCCCTACCAGGCGCTAATGAATCTGTATGAGCCGGGGATGACGACCGAACGGATTGATAGCCTCTTCAATGACATGAAAACCTGGCTGCCGGAGTTGATCACCACGGTTGTGGCCCGCCAGCGGGAAAATACCCTGATCCAGCCTCAAGGGCCTTTTGCCCCTGTTGCGCAGGAAACGCTGGGGCGAGAAATCATGGGCATACTGGGGTTTGATTTCGAGCGCGGCCGTCTGGATATTTCCACCCATCCTTTCTGCGGCGGTGTTCCCGAAGATGTCCGCATCACCACACGCTATAGCGACAGCGACTTTACCCAGAGCCTGATGGGGATTATTCACGAGACCGGCCACGCCCGTTATGAGCAGAACCTGCCCCGCCCGCTTCTTGGCCAGCCGGTGGCAGAAGCGCGCTCCATGGGCGTTCATGAATCACAAAGTCTGTTCTTTGAAATGCAGCTGGGGCGTCATCCGGCCTTCCTCACCAGCATCCTGCCCAAGATTCATCAGCACCTTGGCGAACGTGCAGGCATGGATGCAACCAATCTTCAGCGTTTGTATCGCCAGGTCGAACCGGGGCTGATTCGTGTTGATGCCGACGAAGTGACGTACCCCTGCCATGTCATCCTGCGTTATGAAATTGAGCGTGACCTGATTGAAGGCCGTCTGGAAGTGGATGATCTGCCCGAGGTATGGAACGACAAGATGCAGTCTTACCTTGGTCTCTCCACCGTCGGTGATTACCGTAATGGCTGCATGCAGGATATTCACTGGACTGACGGGGCGTTCGGCTATTTCCCCAGCTACACCCTCGGCGCACTGATTGCCGCACAACTGGCTGCCAGCATTCAGTCCCAGTTGGGAGACCTGGGCAGCCTGATTGAAAACGGTCGTCTTCACGAGGTATTTGGCTGGCTGAACAGCAACATCTGGTCGCAAGGCAGCCGCTACCCGACGGATGAACTATTGGAGCGCGCCACCGGCAGCACTCTGGATGCTCGTTTCTTCCACCAGCATCTGCGCCAGCGCTATCTGCAAGGCTGATATAACTCGCTGTTATTTATGAGTAATTTCAGGGGCGAAAAACGCCTCGCCCCTGAAATGAACTCAATTCAGTTAATTTCAACCCGCTAAAGTCTGCTATAGTGACCCTTTGCGCAGCTCAGCAATGCGTAGCTCGTTGGAGAAACTCTCCTTCACCAGTGATTTTTCTGTTCAGAGACTCTCATGACTATACTGCACGACCTTTCGCCTTCCCTGCTGTGGAAGCATTTTCAGATGCTGTGCAACACGCCTCGCCCTTCTGGCTATGAAGCGGCTCTGCGTGAGAAGCTGATTCGTTGGGCAGAAGAGCGTGGCCTGACGTGCGAAACCGATGATGCCGGTAACCTGTTGATCCGCAAGGCCGCCACCGCAGGCATGGAAGATCGCGCCAGTATCTGTCTGCAGGGGCACCTCGACATGGTGGCCCAGCAAAACGAAGGCACGAATCATGACTTCGTCTGCGATCCTATTCGCCCCCGCATTATCGACGGCTGGGTACATGCCAGCGATACCACACTCGGCGCTGACAACGGCATGGGCGTCGCGGCGGCGCTGGCCGTACTGGAAAGTACCGAGATTGCTCACGGCCCCATTGAAGCACTCTTCACCATTGAAGAAGAAACCAGCATGCGCGGCGCACTGGAGCTGAAAGCAGGCTGGCTGCGGAGTGATCTGCTGTTAAACCTTGATTCCGAAGACCGCGGCGAAGTCTATGTGGGCTGCGCAGGCGGTGCCGATGTGAATGTGCATCGCAACTTTCTGGAAAGCAGTATCCCTCAAGGCTGGACAGTTCAGCAGGTCGAAGTCAAAGGCCTGCGTGGTGGCCACTCCGGTCTGGACATTCACAAAGGTCTGGGCAACGCCAACCAGCTGTTGGTCAGACTGCTTATTGCACTGGGCGAACAGACCGGCTTCTCGCTGGTCAACTTTCACGGCGGCACCCTGCGTAATGCCCTGCCTCGTGAAGCCAGCGCACGCATTGCCCTGCCTGAAAGTTCGCTGGCCAGCCTCAGCCATCTCTGCCAGACCCTGGCGGCGCAGTATCAACAGGAGCTGAGCAGTGTGGATGCCAACGTTCACATTACCCAACTTCCTGCAGAAGGCAGCGCAGGCTTGAGTGAGGACGATACCCGCACACTACTGAATGCACTCTTTGCCGCACCCCACGGCGTGGAACGCATGAGCGCCGATGTACCGGGCGTGGTGGAAACCTCCAATAATCTTGGCGTCGTCAATCTGGCGTCCGGGAATTTCAGCGCCTGCTTACTGGTGCGCAGCCTGCGTGATGCATCAACCCGCACGCTGGCCGACCGCATCAAGGCGTTGTTTAGTCTGGCGGGCTGTACTGTCACCTCGGATAATGGTTACCCCGGCTGGACGCCCAACCCGGCCTCCCCCTTGCTGCAGCGTTTCCAGGCAGTTCATGCTGCCCGGTTTGGTCATGAGGCGGCGGTAAAAGTGATTCATGCCGGCCTTGAGTGCGGCATCATCGGCGCGATTTATCCGCAGATGGATATGGTTTCTTTCGGCCCGATTATCCGTGGCGCCCACTCACCTAACGAGCGGGTCGAAATCAGCTCTGTGGCCGCTTTCTGGGACTTACTGGTGGCATTGCTCGCCGATGCTCCCAAGGCGGCCTGACGCGCATCTGCACTGACATTGCCGCAACAAAAAAAGCCCTGACACTGTCAGGGCTTTTTTATTACCAATACTGAGTCAACTCAGGTCGCGCTGGTCTGAGTCAGCAGGGCAATCTGCTCATCTTTCAGCGTCAGGTTGACCGCATTCACCAGACTGGCCAGCTGCTTGTCATTAGTGGCACTGGCAATCGGAGCCGTCACGCCGGGACGATGAATCAGCCAGGAAAGCGCCACTTCAGCAGGCGTGGCTTTCTGCTCTTCTGCCACCTGATCCAGAGCACTGAGAATCGCTTTACCACGGTCATCCAGATACTTGCCGATGCTGCCACCACGGGCACTTTTGCCCAGATCCTCCGGCGAGCGATACTTACCCGAGAGGAAACCAGAGGCCAGACTGAAATAGGTAATGACACCGAGGCCTTCCTCGCGCGCCAGATCACGCAATGGGCCATCATAGTTGCTGCGATCATAGAGGTTATATTCCGGCTGCAAGGTCGCATAGCGTGGCAGCCCAAGTTCATCTGACACCTTCAGTGCCGAGCGCAGCTGAGACACGTTGTAGTTAGAGGCACCAATGGCGCGCACCTTACCGGCTTTGATCAGCTTCTCATAAGCACGCAGGGTTTCCTCATGAGGTGTATTGTCGTCCGGGCAGTGCGACTGATACAGGTCGATGTAATCCGTATTCAGTCGACGCAGTGAGTCTTCAATCGCCTGCTCAATCCACTTGGCGGACAGACCTTTCTTGCCATTACCCAGATCCCAGCCCACTTTGGTGAAGAGCTGGACCTTATCGCGCTTGGCAGGGTTTTCCCTGAGCCAGTGACCGATAATCGTTTCTGACTCCCCTCCCTGGTTACCGTCGACCCACAGGGAATAACAATCAGCGGTATCAATGGCATTGAGCCCGGACTCCACCACTGCATCAAGCATACGAAATGACGCCGACTCATCCAGCGTCCAGCCAAAGACATTGCCACCAAACACCAGAGGGACGATTGAAAGGCCTGACTGGCCAAGCGCACGTTGTTCCATTGATCTCTCTCCTCATGCCATTGCCGCGACATGCTGCATTGCAAAATCACTCCCTGTAGATAGCGCTTGTACTGCACTCTTGCCATGACACCTTGGGCTATTAACCCAAGGTTGAATATGGCTTTTCCGGCGCAAAGGAAGCGGAAGTGAAGATGTTATTGCTTTTGCTGCACTGCAAAAACAACCTCCCTGCCGCAAGAAAGTATAAGAATCCGCCTTTTTTCCGAATTTACCGCGATAGCGGTGTCACAGAGATGTCGTGAGAGTGCCATGGAATAGTCATGACCTGCTGTCAGACTGCCGCCACTGATGATCGAGCGGACACCCGTTGCCATGAAGAGCCCTACATTCAACAACAGGATTTACCCTGGCAGTTTTCGACTGGCCAGCACTCGTACGCTGGGGCTTTGTGCTCTGATCGTGCTGGTACTGGCAGGGTTGGCAGGACTTCGCCCGGAAGTCTCTGCTCCGGCAGCGCCACTGATGGTCAGCAGTGCCGCTCACCTGACAGACAGTGACTGGCAGCAGGCAATGGCACAAAGACACATGACAGCACTCACCCTGAACGAGCGCACTCATGGTCGCTGGGATATTCAGGCCAGCCTTGCTGATACTCAAAGCTTTGATGCGCTGGATCGCTGGGCACAGCAGCAGGGTTGGTGGGCAACCAGCTGGTCCTATACTCGACTTGGCTCTCAACGGGTGGTTCAGGCGGTGTTTATGCCGATGCCAGCAGCCCACTAAGCCGCTCGCCGCCTGCATTCAGAGACAAAAAAAGCAGCTTCATGCTGCTTTTTTATTGGGTCGATGATGGCTAATCAGTCTTCCTTGTTGAGCACTTTACTCAGGGAAGAGGCAAACCAGCCGTAAGAGAGATGCAGTAGGAACACCGCCACCAGCGAGATAATCAGAAAGGTGATCAGTACACCGCCTAATGGTTGCCCCGCCAGCTTCTGATGGAGTCCACCAGCCTGCCCTTCGGTCAGGAAAATGGCAAAGACACCGGCCAGCGTAAAGACCCAGACCGCCGCCAGCGAGCTAAAAACCAGCCGCCATTTCTCTGAGCGGTTGGGCGCACGTTGCTGGTCTTTCACAAAGCGGTAGACCGCAAAATACGAAGCCAGAAGCAGTGCCAACGCCGTGAGACTGGTGCCCACATGCAGCAGGTTCACAATCACCCAGACCACCATGGAAGCGATCACATAGGCGGTGGCGAACTTCATCAGATAGGGTGTCAAAGGGACTCGATCGGACATTGCTTCCTCCACAAAACCATTACCCCGTAAAACTGGGCGGCTAAGCTACCTTGCTGTAGGGAAAATGTCGAGTTTGAGGGGTGGAATAAAACAACCGGGACTCGGCCAATTCGCTTATTTTCCATTACCAATTCGCACATTTCGCGTATGATAGCGCCGCTTGCGCTACACAGAAGCATGATGTCCTGTGACGCGTCAAAGCCTTCCGCTCTTACTCATCATAAGGAACATGATTATGCGTTTTCTGCTGGCTCTGCTGATTCCCTGGCTGCAGTTTTTCACCATCGGCCGTCCTTTTGCGGGCATCATCTGTCTGCTACTACAGATCACCCTGATCGGCTGGATTCCAGCGGCAATCTGGTCTGTCTATGCACTCAGCCAATACAACACCGACAAGAAGATTCAGGCCGCCATGGGGCAGCGCGCACTCTGAGAGCCTGAAGCTTACTGAGTGACTGAGATAAAAAAAGGGACGTCCGAGGACGTCCCTTTTGGTCTTCACACACTTGTCATCACTGACAGGCTAAAGCTTACGCACTAGCCGGGACCCATCAGTTTGTTGGGAAGCCACAACACCAGATCCGGGAACAGCACACAGATAATCAGCACCAGCAGCTTGATCAGCACAAAAGGCGTAATCGAGCGGTAAATATCCATCATGGTGATACCCGGTGGTGCAATTCCCTTCAGATAGAACAACGCAAAGCCATAGGGCGGCGTTTGAATCGCAATCTCGATATTCAGAATCATCAGGATACCGAACCAGATCGGGTCATAGCCTAAACCCACTGCAATCGGGGTAAATATCGGCGCGCACATCAGTACGATGATGAACTCATCAATGATGAATCCCAGCAGCAACATGATGCCCTGCATCAGCAAAATCACACCCCAGGGCGGCAAGCCCAGATCCGCAGTGAATTGTGCGACCAGACTTTGTACACCCATCAGCAGATGGAAGTTACTGAAGACCGACGCACCGATGATGATCCACATGGCGACCGCCACCAGCAGCGCCGTTTCAACACCGGCAAGACGCAGGGTGGTCAGTTTGAAGCGCTTGTAGATCGCCGCCAGCACCAGCGCACCAATCACACCGATCGCACCGGATTCCGTTGGCGTCGCAATTCCGCCCATGATCGAGCCCAGTACCGCGACAATTAACAGCAGCGCCAGTCCGCCGTCTCGTACCGTTTTAAAACGCTCACGACCGGTGATCGGCGTCTCAGGTTCCGGATCCAGCGGCGCACGTTCAGGATTCAGCTTGCAGGAGATAATGATGTAACTGACAAAGAGCACAATGGCGATCAGCGCCGGCACAATGGCCGCAATAAAGAGCCTGCCGACAGAGTTCTGAGTCACGGCACTGAACATGATCATCGGCACGCTCGGCGGAATTAAAATCCCCAAGCCTCCACCTGCCATGATGACTCCCAGCGCCAGACGCTTGTCATAGCCGCGCTCCAGCATCGGCTTCAGCGCAATACTGCCGGACGTCATGATACCGGCACCGATAATGCCGACCATCGCACCTATCAGGGAACAGACGATAATCACACTGATCGCGAGCGAGCCGCGGACCCGACCTATCAGCATCTGGCTGGCGTTGAACATCGCCTCGCCAATGCCTGAGCGGGTGAGCAACTGCCCCATATAGATGTAAAGCGGAATCGACAGCAGGATAAAGCTGAAAAGGTTATCTTCCAGCGTGGTCGGCACGACATTAAACACCGCATCGCCCCAGGTGAAATATCCTACCGCCATGGCAATACCACCGAGCGCGAGACCTACCTGCGCACCGAGGGCAAAGCTTGCCAGAATGCAGACAAATAACAGACCCGTCAGCAGTTCAATACTCATCATGATGTCGCTCCTGCATCATGGTTGGCGTCCTGCGGATGGCTAAGCAGTGGGCGGTCACTGAACAGGCCCCAGAGGTTTTGCAGGAAGTCAGCCGAAAGCTGCAGCAGGAAAAGCGCTGAAGCGACACAAATCATCACCCAGAAATGAATCATGGACGGCGCCCATTCACTCTGGCGGCGGTAATCAAACTCGATCGCTTCCTCTACCTTGCCGATCGCCATGTAGAGCATGACCAACAGGAAAAATGCCGCCAGCACACAGCTGATCAGGCTAAAAAGACGTTGAATCCCGGGGGATACACGAAGATAAAGAATATCGACATTGATATGCGCCTTGCGCTGCTGGGCAAAGGCACCGCAGAGCGCGCCGATATAGCCAAACAGGAACAGCGAAACGTCATAGGCCCAGATCGTGGGATGGTTAAACAGGTAGCGGGAGACCACTTCGAAGGCCACCGTGACTGCAAGCACAGGGACCAGCAGGGAGACCAGATGCCCACAGAAGCTGACCAGGGTTTCTATCCCCAGGCACCAGAGGCGAAGTATTGAATAAAGCATAGCCGTAAGGCTCCTCCGTCAGAATTCCCGGCGCGTCCCTGCGCAAAGGGCGCCACGCAGGCGCCCGGGAGGGATCACTTGTTCTCGGTTTTCTCGAGGATGCTGACCAGTTCAGCACTGGTCTTGTCGCCCTGGGCATATTCTTCCCAGACCTTTTCGGCAGCGGCATGCCATGCGGCTTTGTCAGCCTCAGAAGGCTCCGGGCTCCACTTGAGGCCCTTGGCTTCCATGTCGGCCACCGCCTTGTCGACCCAGACAGTGGATTTATCCAATTGCTCCTGAGCATGACGGGCACCGGCGGTTTTGACGATAGCCTGCAGATCCGCAGGCAGGCTGTCCCAGACCTTTTTATTGATCACAATGGGCATCGCCTGCGCACCCGCCACCGGCAGGCGGTACATGTACTTGGCTACTTCGACGTGGTTACCGTCACGGTGATCAATCAGGTTGGAACCGATAGAGCCATCAATGACGCCGGTGGCCAGCGAGGTATAAATCTCATTCCAGGACAGCGCGACAGGAGAGGCGCCCAGTTCACGGAAGAATTTGCCGTAAGCACCCGGCGCACGAATTTTCAGACCTTTAAAGTCCGCTACCGAGTTAATGGGCTTCTTGGTGATGACATACACCGCAGGCTGGAAGTAGGTCTCAACCCACTCTACACCCTGACGGTTGTAGGCCTGCTGTAACAGTGGCTCCCAGCCATCTTCGTGAAACAGTGCGCTGAGTTTGGTTGCATCTGAAGTTGTACCTGGCAGGCCGATCTCAACGACACCGAACGGAATTTCACCGGCATGAGAAGGCTGGAAAATTGCGCCCATCTGCACCAGACCGGATTTAACCGCACCCAGTACACCCGCCTCACCCACGCCTTCGCCAGCGTACAGCATCTGGATTTTGATCCGGCCGTTGGACATGGCTTCGATGTTCTTGGCAAAGCTCTCATAGACTTCACCGTATGCCGTACCACGGGAGTACAGGTTGCTGAAACGCCAGTTATACACCTGCTCAGCCATCGCCTGAGTGGCGCAAATACCGGAGGCCAGGGCCAGCACAGATGCCATCACGGTCTTGCGTGCTGCATTCCACAAAGTTTTCATTGCTCGTTCGTCCCCAAAGGTTGGTCGTTAGGAAATATCGTCTGCAGGCGATTTTGTTATTGGTGTGCTTAGGGCAGGTGTTTTCGGGAGAATTGGCCCTGAACACCTTGGGGACGGGAGTCTGCAACAGCTTTTATACGTGGATAAATATAAAGCGATCTATTTTTACGTTTAGATCTATCAACCTATCAAACCCTGAATGCACCAGCATCGGGCAAAAAAAGTGATCACTTTTGGCCAAGCCACGCACGACGTGCCTCGCTCCTGTGTGATCACATTTCTCCAGCAAGATTCACTGGCTTTCTCTTTAGACCAAGGGATTACCTATAGAGAGAGCTACAACACCAGCCAGTACACCTGCAGTTAACCTGAGCGTTCCGGTGTTAGTTTCCCGAGAGTACCGCTTTGGCAAGAAGCTCCATAAACACATCTCTGGGCTTGTTAAGCCGACCATACTGTCGGGTTATCGCTGCGATACCCAGACGGTACATTCGCTCATTAGGTAACAACCGCTTAAGCCGGCCATCGCGCTCCCACTGACCAACATACTGCTCTGGTAAAAAGCCGATATAGGCACCGGATAACACCATGGCCGTGCGAGTTTCGTAGTAATAGGCGGAAGCCGCCTTAGTCAGACCCCGCAGCTGAACCGTCACGTCCGGGTTTGTCTGAATCCCGGCATGCACCAGGCGCTGCTGCTCCAGCCGCTCCCGAATCTCTTCGTTATCCTCCATCGCAAAGAGTGGGTGGGTATGGCTGCAGTAGAGGTAACAGGTTTCCTCATAGATCGGCTGGTAGGCCAGCCCTTCCAGCTCACGGTGATAGGGGATAAAGCCCACGTCAGCTTCTTCATTGAGGATGCGCCGCTCGATTTCATTCATCGGTGCCGTTTCAAAGTTGAGGTAGACATCCGGCGCTCTCTGGCAGAACTGCCCGAGCACTTCGGGGAAGGGACAGCGATCATCCAGACTGATGGTGTCACTGGCCACCAGGTTCAGCTCGCCGCTGACCTGTACGTGAAGGGCATTAACCGTGGAGCGAAAGTCCTCCATTTGTGAGAACAACCGGCGTACTGCATCATAAATGATCACCCCATCCTCGGTGAGTCCAAAACCGGAGCGCCCACGACTGCAAAGTGTCAGTTTCAGTCGCTGCTCCAGATTGGCCATGTGCACGCTGATGGTGGAGCGGCTTACGTTTAAGACCGTCTCCGCCGCTGAAAATCCGCCACATTCCACCACGGTTTTAAAGACCTTGAGCAGGCGGATTTCATAGTCCCCCACCTGTGCCAGCTTACCGACCCGGTCAGCCGTCGATGCCACCGCCATAGTTTTATACCTATCAATGTGAATTTTAATTCGTGGTTATTTATAAAACTTTATAGCAGCACCTATACTGCCTGCATAGCGTCACGCTGACGATTGCCTGTTTCTTGCAAGCCAGTCGCAGCCGCCCTCTGTTTTCAAGGAGCCCCACATGGCACAACCCTTTGCTCTGGACCGTTTTCTGCCGCTGTTGAATTCCTGCTGCACCCTGCAGGATGGCGTGCTGGTGTCTTCCTCTGCAGCGGAAGGGACCTTTGAAGTTCTGAACCCGGCGACCCAGGAAGTCATCGCCCGACTGGCCAATCAGACCGCTGCCGATACCGAAGAGGCGATTGACCGCGCAGAAGCCGCTCTGCCCGCATGGCGTGCCATGCCTGCCAAGTCACGCTCAGCGCTACTCAAGCAATGGTTCGCACTGATCCAGCAACATGCCGATGATCTGGCCCTGCTGATGACCCTTGAGCAGGGCAAACCTGTCGCCGAGGCACTGGGAGAAGTCCAGTACGGCGCATCCTTTATTGAATGGTTTGCCGAAGAAGCCAAGCGCGCCTATGGCGAAGTGATTCCCTCCCCCATGAGCAATCGTCGTCTGGTCACCGTTCGCCAGGGCATCGGCGTTGTGGCGGCGATTACCCCCTGGAACTTCCCTAATGCGATGATCACCCGCAAGGTGGCACCTGCGCTGGCCGCAGGCTGCACTATTGTGCTCAAGCCTTCCGAGGAAACTCCGCTCTCCGCCATCGCTTTGCTGACCCTGGCTCGCGAAGCCGGTATTCCCGAAGAGGTGTTTCAGCTGGTCATGAGCACCCGCGCCGCCGACATCGGCGATGTGATGTGCCACGACAGTCGCGTGCGCAAGCTGACCTTCACCGGCTCCACCCCGGTCGGCAAGCTGCTGATGCGCCAGTGTGCTGATACCGTGAAGAAGCTGGGCCTGGAGCTTGGCGGTAACGCGCCCTTTATCGTCTTTGATGACGCGGATATTGATGCCGCTATCAAGGGCCTGATGCTGGCCAAGTTCCGCAATGCCGGTCAGACCTGCATTTGCGCCAACCGCGTTCTGGTCCAGGACGGCATTTATGACACCTTTGCAGAGCGTCTGGCACAGGCGATGGATGCACTCACTGTCGGCAATGGAACCGAGCAAGGCATCACCACTGGCCCGCTGATCAACGAGCGCGCCGTGGCAAAAGTCGAGCGACTGGTGAATGAGGCTCGCGAAGCCGGGGCAAAAGTCATCCGAGGCGGTCAGCGCGACAGCAGCGGACAGGGTTTCTATGTACCAACGCTTGTGACCCAGGCAACTGCCGATATGAGTTTATGCAGAGAAGAAATTTTTGGTCCGGTGGCGCCCTTGATTCGCTTCAGCACTGAAGAAGAGGCCGTGGCCATCGCCAACGATACGCCCTTTGGCCTTGCGGCCTATTTCTACAGCCGCGATATCGGTCGTGCCTGGCGTGTGGGTGAAGCGCTGGAATACGGCATGGTCGGCATCAACGAAGGCGGCATCTCCAACGAAGTCGCTCCCTTTGGTGGCGTCAAAGAGTCCGGCCTCGGCCGCGAAGGATCACGTCATGGCCTCGAAGAGTTCATGGAAATCAAATACCTGTGCATGGGCGGCGTATAAGCCCACGACTTTCCGGCCATCCGCGTGATGGCGATATCTGGAGCAAGACAATGACTAATGCAGAACTGCAGCAACGCAAAGACGCCGTAATTGCACGCGGCATGGGTAACATGGCGCCGATTTATGTCGAGCGCGCCCTGAACGCGGAAGTCTGGGACGTGGAAGGCAAGCGTTATATCGACTTCGGCGCAGGCATCGCGGTGGTCAACACCGGCCACTGTCACCCCAAAGTCATGGCCGCCGCCAAAGCACAGCTTGAGAAAGTCACCCACACCTGCATGACCGTGACACCTTATAAGGAAGTCGTTGAACTGGCTGAAAAACTGGTCAGGATTGCTCCGGGCGCCACACCCAAGAAGGCGATGTTTGTCAGCACTGGCGCCGAAGCCGTCGAGAACGCAGTAAAAATTGCCCGTGCCTACACAGGCCGCAGTGGCGTTATCGCCTTTGATGGCGGCTTTCACGGTCGCACGAATATGACCATGGGCCTGACCGGTAAAGTGCTGCCCTACAAAGCAGGCTTTGGGCCTTTCCCCAATGACATCTATCGCATTCCCTACCCGAATGCGCTGCACGGCGTGAGTGAAGAAGAGTCCTTTAAAGCACTGGCCATGCGCTTTAAAACCGACATTGAGCCTGCACGCGTTGCCGCCATCATTATTGAACCGGTGCAGGGCGAAGGGGGTTTCTACCGTGCGCCCGCAAGCTTCCTGCAGAAACTGCGCAGCCTCTGTGATGAACACGGCATTATGCTGATCTGTGATGAAATCCAGACCGGATTTGCCCGCACTGGCAAAATGTTTGCCACCGAATATGCGGGTATTGAGCCGGATCTCATGACGATGGCCAAAGGGATTGCCGGTGGCTTCCCACTGTCAGCGGTCGTCGGCAAGGCAGAAGTGATGGATGCCGCAAATCCTGGTGGTTTGGGCGGTACCTATGCGGGCTCGCCCGTGGCTTGTGCGGCAGCGTTGGCGGTACTGGATGTTATCGCGGAGGAGAAACTCTGTGAGCGCGCCCTGTCACTGGGTGAACAAATGACCGGCCATCTGAATACGATCAAGGCCAGGCATCCCGACCGCGTCGGCGATATCCGAAACCTTGGCGCCATGATCGCCGTGGAATTTATCCGCAATGGCGATATCAATCAGCCGGATGCCGAGCTGACCAAAGCACTTTCTGCCGAGGCGGCCAAACGAGGCCTGATTTTGCTGAGCTGCGGCATCCGCGCCAACGTTATCCGTTTCCTGCCAGCATTGACCGCACCAACGGATATTGTTGATGAAGGCATGAATCTCTTGGCCGCACTGGTCGATGAACTGGCGTAAGCCAACCACGCTACAGCACGTTTCTTGACACCCTTTCAGGCGCCCTCTGTGGCGCCTTTTTTATCGCTCCCGTTGAAACAGATCCTGCGTTGCCGAAACGCACTGTTAAGGAAGTTTCAGCTTTCCTCCTTGAGAATAGCGATCCAACGCAGCAGGAATTATCGGTATGGAAAACGGATTTGTGGCTCCACCGTCATCCGGTAGTTCTACTGCGCCATGCAAAGGGAAACACTTGCATCAGCAGTACTCGGGGTGGCAACCGGAGAGCAAAAGGAGTGTGGAAAATGAATAAATCACTGATTGTCGGAATTGTTGTAGGTGCTATCGGCGTAACCGCAGGCGGCGCCATCGGCGGCTACCAATATTTCAGCCAACCAGAGCAACCTACCGTCGCTCAGATCACTAACGTTGAGAAACTGACCCAAACGCAGAATAACCCACGTGAGGTCTGTGAAAACAAGGTCGTCACTCATCAAAAACCCGTGCAGGATCAACACCGCATCACCGGTACAGTCGTCGGTGCGCTGGCAGGTGGTCTGCTGGGTAATCAGGTCGGTGGTGGTAACGGTAAAAAACTCGCCACCATCGCTGGTGCTGCCGCCGGGGGTTATGCAGGTAACCAGGTTCAGCAAAACATGCAGAACAGCGATACCTATACGACCAACGAGCGTGAGTGCCATACCGTTCAAGACAGCAAAACTGTCGTCACCGGCTACAAGGTGACCTACAAACTGGGCGATGGCACCGGTCATGTCACTATGGATCACAAACCCCAGGGTGACACCATCCCTGTGCGTAATGGGGAACTGGTGCTTAACGAAGGCTAAGTACTTTTATCAGGACAGAGTAAAAGGCAGATCAGTGATCTGCCTTTTTTTATCGGCTATATCTGCGCCTGCTGCTTGCCATAAGCACGAAGAAAGGCAGTCACCACACGCTCCACAATCAAATCCTGCTCTTCCAGCTCCGCAGACTGGGGACAGAAAAGCTGGTACATCATGGCTTCACTGTCGAGCATGCCGCGAAAATGTCGGGAAAGTATCCGAGGCGAGCCGCCGCACAGCAAACCCTTATCGCAAAGTTGTTCAAAGAAGTGGTCTGTTTCTTCGAAGGCATACTGGTAAGGCTGCTTATCCGATGGTTCCTCAGCCTCTTTGGAACGACTCTCCAGCCGGGAACCAATCAATAGCGCGCGCGCCGTGAGCAATCTTGAAGAGAGCAATAGCGTCAGCATCATTTTACCAAGCGCTGAGAGTGCGGCCTTGGCGTCACTTTCCTGCGCATACTGCTCACGCAGGGAGGCCACTGCGCGGTTCGCCATGCGTCTGAATACTTCCAGATACAGCTCTTCCTTCTTTGGGAAGTAAGAATACAGCGTTGCCCGTGAGCCACCGGCACTGGCGGAAATCTGAGCCATTGATACCTGTTCATAGCCTTGCTGATCAAAAAGCTGCTCGGCGATGTCCAAAAAATGTTCACGGCGCTCAAGGGTCTTACTTCTCATGGGTACATCCTCTTCTGCCGGGAAGCTGCCCAGACCTTCGGGCGTATAAAGTCTTTAACACCGGCCAGACATAAGTGGGGCAACATTGTCCTTGTCAGAAGAGAGTAAAAAGGAACATTCTTTTCTGGTCAGTACTGCAAATTTCCACATTATCTTTGCATCGACTTAAAGTAGACTGTACCGACCAGTTTGATTTAAGAGTGGCGATTAGTATTTAAGCGCTCGCCGCCCTGCATTCATAGGATTTGCTATGTCCTCCGATGACGTTTCCAACACCGACAACAATACACCTGAAGAGTCAGGTATTAATGCGACAGCTCGCCCGGCAACCCGCAAGCGATTACTGACCCTGTTACTCGGCGCCGTGGTTCTGTCCGCCGGAGGCTATGGGCTTTGGTGGTATTTGCACGGAGCGCATGTCGTCACCACCGACAACGCCTACGCCCATGCCGAGAATGCCGAAGTGACTCCCGCAGTCGGTGGCACCATAGCAAAGGTGAATGTCAGCGATACCCAGACGGTCCATCAGGGAGATGTTCTGGTTCAAATTGATGATGCCGATGCCAAACTGGCGCTGACTCAGGCAGAAGCACAACTGGCCAGTGCTATCCGCAAGGTTGAAGGCTATTACGCCAATGACGATACACTCAAGGCTCAGGAGCAATCCGCTGCGGCAAGTCAGCAGCAGGCAGCAGCTCAGTTGGAATCGGCAGAGGCTGACTTTGAACGGGCGCGAACGGACCTTCGGCGCCGCCAAAGCCTGAAAGGCACCGGCTCCATTTCCGGAGATGAACTGACCCGTGCAGAAAATGCCTTTGCCAACGCCAAGGCCGCACTCTCCAACGCTAAAGCCGCGAAAGCACAGGCTGATGCGCAGGTTGCAGCCTCAAAAGGACAGCGTGAGGCCAATGAGGTGATGATCCGCAATACCAGCGTCGATACTCATCCGGAAGTCGAACTGGCCAGAGCACGACGCGATGCGGCAAAGCTCGATCTTGAGCGTACCACAATCAAAGCGCCCATGGATGGCATTGTCGCGAAGCGCAATGTGCAGGTGGGAGAGCGTATTCAGGCGGGTACGCCGCTCATGTCGATCGTTCCGGTAAGCCGCATCTTCGTGGATGCCAACTTTAAGGAAGATGAACTGCCGGAGGTCCGTGTTGGCCAACCCGTGACAGTGACTTCAGACCTTTACGGCGACGATGTGGTCTTTCACGGCACGGTTACCGGGCTTTCCGGCGGCACAGGCAGCGCCTTCGCCGCAATTCCTGCCCAGAATGCCACGGGCAACTGGATTAAGGTGGTACAGCGTCTGCCTGTGCGCATCGAGCTGAAAGAGGCTGAATTAGCCAAACATCCGTTACGTGTCGGCCTCTCAATGACCGTCACAATCGATACCAGCGTGACGTCTTCCAATGAGTAACACGGTCAACGCTATTGGCGACAAGCCATTGGAGGGCGGCCAGCTCTGGATGGCGGCTTTGTTACTAGCGACTGCGAACTTCATCGCGGTACTGGATATGACGATTGCCAACGTTTCGGTTCCGCACATTGCCGGCAGTCTCAGCGCCACCACCAGCCAGGGTACTTACGTCATTACATCCTATGCCGTTGCCGAGGCAATTACCGTCCCACTCACTGGCTGGTTTGCCAGTCGCTTCGGTACGGTTCGAGTCTTCTGTATAGCCATGGTGATGTTTGGCATCTGCTCCGCTCTCTGTGGACTGGCGGACTCCTTGGGCATGCTGATCGCAGCCCGTGTTCTTCAAGGTCTGGCGGGTGGCCCCTTGATGCCTCTGTCGCAAACGCTTTTGCTGCGTATATTCCCCAAAGAAAAGACTGGCGCTGCCATGGGCCTCTGGGCCATGACAACCCTCACCGCGCCCATACTTGGCCCGATTATGGGCGGCTGGCTGTGTGACACGCTTTCCTGGCCCGCTATATTTCTGATCAACGTACCTATTGCTCTGCCCTGCGGCTATCTGGCCTGGCGCATGGTCAAGCGTTACGAGACCAAAACCCTGCGCCTGCCTATTGATATTGTGGGTTTGGTACTACTGATCGTCTGGGTTGGCGCACTGCAGATCATGCTGGATGAGGGGAAAAATCTGGACTGGTTTGCCTCGACGGAAATCTGCATTCTTGCCGTGGTCGCAGTCATAGGTTTTATCGCATTTCTTATCTGGGAGCTGACAGATGCGCACCCGGTGGTCGATTTGCGAGTCTTTCGCCATCGAGGCTTCAGCGTCTCAGTGGTGGCGATAGCACTGGGCTTCGGCGCCTTCTTTGCGGCCAATGTATTAACACCGCTGTGGCTTCAGACCTTTATGGGCTATACCGCTACCTGGTCAGGAAAAACCACCGCCTGGATGGGTGTGCTTGCCGTGATGGCAGCGCCCTTTGCTGCGGGGCTTTCTACCAAACTTGACCCTCGAAAGCTCGCATTCTTCGGTATTCTCTGGCTTGGTATCTTCACTTTCATACGCGCATTCAGTACGACAGACATGACGTACTGGCACGTCGCCCTACCGCTGTTCATCATGGGGCTGGGCATGCCATTCTTCTTTATGCCACTGAATACACTTGCCTTAAGTAGTGTCGAGGAAAGGGAGACAGCATCTGCAGCGGGGCTTCTTAACTTCCTTAGGACGCTGTCAGGCGCTTTCGCCACCTCACTTGTAACCACAGAATGGGAAAACACTATTACCACCAAGCATGCCGAGCTGGTGGGTTTGGCAGATCCGGGGAACGCTATTCTGAATGAGCTACAGCAAAGTGGCATGAATTACGAGGCAGCACTAAACACGGTGGATAATCTCATTTCCTCTCAGGGAGTTATGCTCGCCACCAACGATGTCATGCTGATCACCTCTTTCACCTTTATCTTTGCGGCGCTATCCGTATGGTTAGCTCCCAAGCCTCAGCATCTGGTGAGTCCGGCAGAAGGCGGGCACTAAGGGCAGGAGATCGTCGCATCCAGAGAGTCAACAAATGCTTTGGAATCCACGAAGGCATCATTAAGGAAACGTAGCGGATAGGCCAGGCCACCGACTAGGCGAGTGTGGTTGGTGCCTTTGTACTCCTTAAGAACCACCGAATCACCAAGTTCCTTGAGCTTTTTGGCCATCCGCTGACTATGAAAAGGACCGACTGTGCTGTCGTCCAAGCCATGAAGCAGTAATGCCGGCGGCATATCAGCGTGAGCAAGCGCTAATGGGTTGGCCTCGTTGCCCTGAACATGCTGAAACTTGTCCACCACCAAGGGATCTTCCAAAGGAAGGTCGTATGGCCCCGCCATGCCAATCCAGCCCAACACCTCTCCACTAAAGCCTGCGTCATCAAGATAGGCTGTATTCGTCACCAGCATGCCAACGGTGTGGGCTCCCGCGGAATGCCCGACCAAAATGATTCTGCCGGGAGTAGCGCAGGTATTATTTTTTAGGGCATCTGGTAGCGAGGCTACAGCGCTGGCGATATCTGTTTCAAAGGTAGGAAATTGGCCCTCAGGATATAGCCGATAATTCGGAATCACCGTCACAAACCCCAGGGAGGCAAAAGCTTCACCCACAAACGGATACTGCGACTTGTCCCCACTTGCCCAAGAACCACCATGAACAAATACGATGACGGCACTGTGCTTCTGCTTCACGGGCGTGTAGATATCCATCGTTTGCCTGGACTCTGTTCCGTAGGGCACATCCTGGGAGAGGGTGTAGCTATCTTCAGGAGTTAAGGCATTAACCACTTTTACGGGGCTGCATGCAGCAAGCCCGCCGATGACTGCAAGCAAAGCAAGACAACCGGCTACCAGCTTCATAAACACCCAAACCTCCTTATCATCTCTACCACTCCTGAACGAAGGCCAATGAAGTTGACGCTTCAGAATCAGCCTGTGCTAACCTGTACGTTCACTTTACTGTTTTGGAGCATTACGCCCTTGTCCTCTGAGCCTTCCAGGCAATCTCCACGCTGGACTGCAGTAGCGGTTATCATTGCACTGATCATTATTGGCTGGGTAATTTTTGGACTGCATTCACAAACAACCGTCATTGTGAATGGTCAGGAGTTACATGGCTGGGATAAGTTTTTAGCCTCAATGGGCGGCGGGCTCTTTACTCTCTTTTTCTTTATCTTCGGAGTGGCGTTTATTGGTCTTGCTATTATTGGCACATCACTACTGATAATGGGCCTTATGGCGCTGGGTTTGGTGCTCATGACCTTTATGATCGCGCCCTCTATTCTGCCCTGGCTTCTTGGCCTGCTGGTTCTGCTCTGGATTACCCGTAAGGGCGGCAAATAAGCTCACCAGAAATTACAATCCAGACATACTTCATTAAAGCATCACCCAGGTATACGAAACGCTGCAATAAGGCGCAAAAGTCATCTTTGCCGCGAAATGAATCACTTTCATAATTTCTCAACTAAGATTGTCAATGATTCAACTCGAAGAATCATGTTGAGAGGTTGCGATGCTGACACGCGTTCTACCATCCCTGCTATCTGCAGCTGTACTTTTCACATGCCAACCAGCAGGTGCAGATGAAAGCCCATCGACTCAATCTGTCATTCTCACGCTTCACCCTCTGGCAAAGCCGGAGATTGCACTTTCGCTCGAAGATCTAGAAAGACTGCCACATAAAACAATTGAAGCGTATTTTCCAAACTTGGGTGACTCTAATAAGAGTTCACAGTGGGAAGG
Organism: Pokkaliibacter sp. CJK22405; assembly: GCF_046614695.1. NCBI lineage: Bacteria > Pseudomonadati > Pseudomonadota > Gammaproteobacteria > Oceanospirillales > Balneatrichaceae > Pokkaliibacter > Pokkaliibacter sp. CJK22405. Next base: position 444 of record NZ_JBKKHQ010000016.1, on the reverse strand, counting down.
CGTTCCACTCAGTGAGCTTACAAATAATATGGGCTCAGGCTCAGGCGTAACCGTTGAGGCTCTGAACAATTACTCCCAATTCATTCCACTCTCAGACATCATTAACTACGATCCAGTGCTGGCTTATAAGCGTGATGGACAGTACATGTCAGTCCGCCATTTTGGGCCACTAATTGTGATTTATCCTCTTGCTAACAATCCGTCACTGGTAAGCAGAGATACTCTAAGCAAGATGGTCTGGCAGGTCAGTGAAATCACCATGGAAAGTGCGGAATAAAAGACTTTTGACTGCACAGCTCTGGAGAGGGAAAAGTTCTCAGCAAGCGCCTTTGCCTTTTTCCAAGCATAAAAAAACACCCTGACCATCTCTGATCAGGGTGTCGGTGTTGGATGCCTGGCAATGACCTACTCTCACATGGGGAAACCCCACACTACCATCGGCGC